>JAGFIZ010000098.1 GCA_024103135.1 Bradyrhizobiaceae bacterium
GGGACTTGGATGCGCTGAGGGTAGTGCCGTCGTCCCGGCGTAGGCGGGGATCACTGCTTATTCCTCGGAGTCCCTGCTTGCGCAGGGAAGACAAGGGAGGTTGTCGTCCCCGCGCAAGCGGGGACCCAGGGGATGTTGTAGCACGTAGGGGGGTGCCGTCTTCCCCGCGGTAGGGTCGTCATCCCCGCGGAAGCGGGGACCCAGGGGATGTTGTAGCACGTAGGGTAGTGCCGTCATCCTGGCGAACGCCGGGACCTGCTTGCGCAGGGAAGACAAGGGAGGTGGTCGTCCCCGCGAAAGCGGGGACCCAGTACTCCTCTTTCTGGATCCCTGCTTGCGCAGGGAAGACAAGGGAGGTGGTCGTCCCCGCGGAAGCGGGGACCCAGAACTTTTCACTAGGCCCCCGCTTTCGCGGGGGTGACGGGTAAAGGAGCAGTACGATCAAGCGTTGTTCACAACCAAGCATTCTGGGTCCCGGCTTTCGCCGGGATGACGGGCTTTCGCCGGGATGACGAGAGTAAGCAGAATGTGCCTACTCACGCTCATCAACAGCGTGAGTAGGATCAGTGCTGTACGGTGATGACGCGTGAAAAGGTGTGTGTGCCAGTTGATATCACAAGCACGTAGGTTCCGGAAGGGAAGGACGTGGTAGGAAGAAGGGCCGACCCGTTAACAGTTATGGAATGGACGATACTGCCAACAGCATCAAAGACTGTTACACTCACGCCTTCACCAGTTGGTGATTGAATCAGCAGATGGTCGGTAGCAGGGATGGGGCCGAGGTGAAGGGGTGGTTCGGTGTGTTGGGGTGTACCGTTGTTGACCGATGTTGGGGCAGTGTGACGCACCACATACACACCACGCATGTTGGGATCGGAACTATTGCTGTAAACCTGCAAGAGGTCTCTCCAGACGCCAAAGCGGAAACGAGAAATCTGTTCGCCGTAGGGGAGTCCGCCGTTGTCGGCAGCAACCCACGCTGAACCATTCCACCAAAAACAGGCGTTGGCATTCGTCGGCATGCGGAACAATCCGAAGAGAACACCAGCGAGTTCCTTAAGGTCGACTACGGCTGGAAGCTTCTCGGGCGACGCACTCAATCCATGCGATGCTTGAATCCAGCTTCTGCTACTCAGATCAAACCGCACAGCTCCAAAGCCCCCTGCCCCCCATACCTCATCGTTGTGGACCTCTACGGCATTGAGTAAGCCACCGGCCTGCACAGGGATGGCACTCTTGCTCCAGGTAATGCCAGCATCGGCTGACCACATCGTGGCCTGCGTGCCACAAGCAACCCACACGGTGCTGGTAAGCGCTAGATCCTGTAAGTCTCCTACCTGCTGGGCAACCTTGGTTCGAAGCCAGGTCTCGCCACCGTTGGGACTGGTGAAGACGATGCCCTGCTTGGTGTAGGCATACAGCATCTCTCTCTCACTGCACAGCTCAACTATGTCTTGGCCGGGATCCAGCGTGAAGGCCGCCTTCCAGTTCCAGGTTGTTCCACCGTCGGTGGTGGTGTGCATCCTAACGGTGCGGTCAGACTGCATGCTGAGTCCAATGACTGAGTGGGACGTTGCACAGGCACTGATGAGCCCCTGCGGTAGCTTGTCGGAAATACTCCACCACATGAATCCGCCGTTGTCGCTCAGATACACTTCTTGCTGACTGTACAACAATGAAACACTGTGATGAGCTACAAGCTTGCAGTCACTCTTTACCTTGATGCCGGCTGACTTTGTCCACTGACCCTGTGCATAACCTACCTGTGTGCCAACCACACCAAGGACTAGTATGAGAACGGCAGCCACAATCGTGAAGCGGTACCTTGCAAAGCACATACGTAAATATACGGAATTCAGGTTGTTCATGAATACGTACGTAAGGCAATTTCAATACCAAGTTGTAATACGTTGAAAAACAAAGGCCTTGACATTGTCAAGGCCTTGTTCAATATGCAATAATATGTGGAAAAAGGGAGAGTTTCCACTGCCTATCCACAGTTGTAGATAGTCAGTGGGGACGGTGGTTAGGCGTATTCCTCGACTGGTGGACAGGAGCAGACGAGGACCCTATCGCCGTATGCGTTATCCACACGGCTGACGGATGGCCAGAACTTTCTGTCACGTACCCAAGGTAATGGGAAGGCAGCCTGCTGACGTGTGTAGGGGTGTTCCCATGCGTCGGCAGTGATGACGTGTTGTGAATGTGGCGCATTCTTAAGCACGTTATCCTTGGCGTCTGCCTCGCCTGAGCAGACGGCTTCAAGCTCGGCATGGATCGTCAGCATAGCCTCGACAAACCGATCCAGTTCGGCCTGACTTTCGCTTTCCGTTGGTTCGATCATCAGTGTGCCTGCAACAGGGAACGAGACCGTTGGTGCATGGTATCCAAAGTCCATAAGCCGCTTGGCAACGTCTTCTACCTCGATGCCACCCCGCTGTTTGAATTCCCTAAAGTCCAGGATGAACTCGTGTGCGCAGCGTCCTTCCGACCCAGTGTAGAGCACAGAGTAGGCCCCACTGAGCTTGTTCATCAAATAGTTGGCATTAAGAATGGCATGTCGGGTTGCTTCCGTCAGTCCGTCCGCGCCCATCATCCTGATGTATGCCCACGAAATGAGCAGGATCGACGCAGAACCCCACGGTGCTGCGCTCACCACATCGTGTGAACTGTCGGATGCATCGAAGATGTGGTTGGACGTCGAAGGGAGGTAAGGGGCTAATTCAGTTGTGCAGCAAATTGGTCCCATACCTGGTCCGCCACCACCATGAGGAATGCAGAAGGTCTTGTGCAGGTTAAGGTGGCAGACGTCGGCACCGATGGTGCGTGGACTGGTGAGTCCAACCTGCGCATTCATGTTGGCACCGTCCATATAGACACGTCCTCCGTACTGGTGGACGATACTGCAGACGTCCTTAATCGTCTCTTCGAACACGCCGTGTGTACTTGGGTAGGTAACCATCAGTGCAGCAAGGTCCGACGCATGGGCTTCGGCTTGCTTCTGGAGGTCGACCATGTCGATATGGCCATGGGCGTCACTCTTTACCACCACGACCTTCATACCGGCCATGACGGCCGACGCCGGGTTGGTTCCATGGGCGCTTGCTGGAATGAGCACGACGTTGCGGTGACTGTTGCCTTGTGCCTCGTGGAACCGCTTGATGCAGAGCAATCCCGCATATTCACCCTGTGCACCAGCATTGGGCTGGAGTGAGCATGCATCAAATCCCGTGATCTCGCTTAGCCAGCGTTCAAGCTGCGAGAAGATCTCCAGGTAGCCCTTGGCTTGCGAACGCGGGATGAAGGGATGGAGTCCACCAAACCCAGGCCAGGTAATGGGCATCATCTCTGCCGCAGCATTGAGCTTCATGGTGCATGAGCCAAGCGGGATCATGCTGTGGACGAGTGAGAGGTCCTTGTTCTCAAGTCGCTTCATGTACCGCAGCAACTCATGTTCGGTATGGTAGCTGTTGAACACTGGGTGCTGAAGGTAGGCCGACGTCCGCAGTAACGTTGTTGGAATCGAACTTGCAACGGTACTCAGAAGCGCTTGAATGTTCGGCATGGAATGTCCGTTGCCAGCAGCATTCGAAAAGACAGAGAAGAGTGCTTCTACATCGGCAACGGTCGTTGTTTCGTCCAACGACACTCCAATCTTGGTGCCACCGGGGAAGTACCGCAGGTTGATGTTTGCGGCTTCGGCAAGTGGACGTACCGTTTGTTCCTGTGCATGGATGACGATGGTATCAAACCAATGCTTCGATTCAACAGTGTAACCAAGCCCCCTGACCCCTTCGGCAAGAACGGAGGTAAGCTGGTGAACGCGTGTGGCAATGTTCTTGAGGTTTTCAGGACCATGGTACACGGCATACATCGCAGCAATGTTGGCAAGCAATGCTTGCGCCGTGCAGATGTTGCTGGTTGCCTTGTCACGACGGATATGCTGCTCTCTGGTCTGCAGTGCCATGCGATAGGCCGTGTTACCGGAGGCATCAACGCTTACGCCGATGATCCTACCCGGTAGGAGGCGCTTGTAGCTTTCCTTCGTTGCAAGGAAGGCAGCGTGCGGACCGCCAAATCCCATCGGTACACCAAATCTCTGAGCAGAGCCAACGGCAACGTCGGCACCAAACTCTCCTGGTGGCTTGAGCAGTGTTAGAGCCAGGAGGTCAGTTCCCACCGTTACCAAACATCCAGCCTCATGAGCTCGTGTACAGAGTTGTTCATACTCTTCGACTTCTCCGCTGCCATTCGGATACTGAACGTAGCATCCAAACACATCGTCGGTAAACTCAAACTCCTTCCATGGTCCGATACGCAGTTCGAGTTCCAATGGAATTGCGCGCGTTCGGAGGACGTTGAGTGTTTGTGGGAACACCTGCTCATCCACAAGCAGAACATGTGCATTCTTGCGTGCACCGGTCATCCCCGCAACCATCATGTGCATGGCCTCTGCAGCAGCCGTTGCTTCGTCGAGCAACGAGGCATTGGCAATCTCCATGCCGGTGAGATCCATCACTACGGTCTGGAAGTTGAGGAGCGACTCGAGACGACCCTGAGCAATCTCCGCCTGATACGGTGTGTATTGCGTATACCAACCGGGATTCTCCAGAAGGTTTCGCTGAATCGTCGGTGGGGTAATGGTGCCGTAGTAGCCCATGCCGATGAATGATCGTGCCTGCACGTTCATCCCTGCCAAGGCCGAAGCTTCTGCAAGCATCTCGGTTTCTGATGCTGCTTGGGGGAGGGAAAGCGGACGTGTCAGGCGGATCGATGCCGGGATCGTTTGGTCGATCAATGCATCAATGCTTGGAGCATCGATGGTTTGAAGCATGGAGTCAATAGCATTCAGATCGGCACCAGTATGCCTCGAGCGAAACTCTTCTTTGAACAACATTGGTTGATTATTGGATGTAAGGGTGATGAATAGTGGAGGGCGAATCGGTAGAATTCTCGTTAGGAGTTATTATCACAAGTCCTGTTCACAGATTCTGATCATTGATCCTGACCACAGATCTCGGTCACGCAACATGATCAGAACTCGCGGCTGTCGGACTTAGTCGCGGTACTTGCAACAATCAGGCAGTGCCTCGTAGGACTCATCTGTGGCCTTCTTTCCATCGGCATCGTAGCCGGCTGCGAGGACTGAACTAACAATCTTGTCCTTCGTGGTCTTTGTATCGTCGAACTTCACCGTGAGCTTGTGTTCCTTTCTGTCCCAATCAGATTCGATAACACCCTCGACGGCATTGGATGCCTTTTCAATACGCTTCTTGCACATGCGGCAATTACCATTGACGTCGAGTACAACGGTCTGCTCGGCAGCCCAAAGTGCAACGGGGAGGAGTAGGCTTAGTAGGACGACAAATGTTCTACGCATGACGGTTCCTTTGATGTAAGGTGATGGAGTTGTGTAATCCATAGAAAGACGAAATTCGGGACATTTCGTTTGATGGCAAGCGGGAATCGTCCGACTCCTTGCACCATCCCGTTGTTCTGTGAGTTTGTCACCCTCGCTAGAATCAGGTGTTGGGTACCGTCGTTTCGCTAGCAGTCGTTACGAAGGAGCTTGACGATGACAACGTTGGTGAGCAGAGTCGTCGTTGAAAGACGATGGCATGAACATGTTGGACGCATGACGTTGGCTGAAGGGGGCTTTGTAGCACTGAATTCAATAAGCAGGAGACGAGAACGACATAATCGTGTGTGGTAACACAAACCGTAAATACTCGTAGTTTTGATGCTCTTTAAAATTGTTATGAGCAAACCTATTCGTTACCTCGTCATTGGAGTGCTTGCAGCATTAGCAATTGGTGCGGGGATTTGGTATCGCACGACCTCTGGATCGTCAAACACTGGAGGACCCGGTGCACAGCGACCTACGGGTCCGGTACGTGTAGATGCAGCAGTGGTACATGCTGTGGCATTTTCTGAATCACTGGTTCTTAACGGCGAAATCATGCCTGCCGAACACGTCGACATCTACCCGGAAATCGGTGGTCGAATTGTAGGTATCGACGTTCGCGAGGGTGCCATCGTAAGACCCGGTCAGGTGCTGTTCCGACTCGATGATGCAGTACAGAAGGCACAGCTTCATAAGCTGCAGGCACAGTTTGTCATCGATAGTGTGCAACTACAGCGATTGGAGTCGCTCAAGAAGGTCGACGGTGTAAGCATGCAAGACCTTGATGCAGCGCGCGCACAGGTGAAGATCCGCAAGGCAGAAATCGAGTCAGCCGAAGACGCCCTTCGCAAAACGCGTATCACCGCATCGTTTGCCGGCAAGGTAGGACTACGCATGGTAAGCGTTGGCGCAGTCGTTTCCCCACAGACGTTGCTCACGACGTTGTCGGACGTCAGCTCGCTAAAGATGGATGTGTCCATTCCGGATCGGTATGCCTTTACCATTCGTGATGGCAGCACACTGCGGTGTGTTGCTCATAACAACAAGGGAGCAGATACAATTCAAGCACAAGTCTATGCTCAGCAACCAACGCTGGACCAAGGAACGCGTACGCTTCGAGTACGAGCGCACGTTCCGGCAAAAGCCGCCGTTGTTCCAGGTACCATCGTCGACGTCATCCTCAACACCTCTGCCATTCCCAATGCAATCCTCATTCCCACGCAGGCAGTTCAGCAAGGGATGAAGGGGGCATCGGTGTTCGTACTTAATGGTAGCCGGGTTCGTGAAGTCAACGTGGAGCTTGGTGGACGTACGGCCGACAAGGTGCACGTGCTACATGGCCTTACCGAAGGCGATACCATTGCCACATCGGGTCTGCTCGTTCTAAAGAACGGCATGCCAGCCCAACCTATCATCAAGCAATAACGCGCCATCATTTACTCACCGTTTCGAAGCACATCGTATGCGTAGTCTCACCCTTTTAACCTTTATGGCCATTGCCACGCTTGCCATGAGTGCACAAGAACTCAAGCTTCCTGCTCTAAGCCCAACCTGCACGATCAAGCAGGGGTTTTCTACTAGCAACATCGAAATCGTTTATAGCAGACCATCAATGCGAGGACGCAAGATCTTTGGTGATCTGGTACCCTTTGGCAAGGTATGGCGCACTGGAGCCAACGCTGCAACAAAGATTACGTTCGAAGAAAAGGTCGAGATTGCTGGGAACGAAGTTCCTGCCGGGACCTATTCGTTCTACACGATCCCCGGCGAACATGAGTGGGAGATCATCATCAACAAGAACACTGGCAGTTGGGGAGCGTACGGCTATGCAAAGTCCGACGATGTAGCCCGCATCAAGATGCCATCGCAGCGAATTCAGGATGTTGTGGAAACCTTCTCCATCAACATCATCAACATTACATTCTCGAGCTGCGAGATCGAACTGCTATGGGAGAACACACGAGTAACAGTGCCTGTTGTATGCAGAAATCAGGAACGTCTGGCTGCCGAGATTGATAAGGTCATCAACCATCCCGTGATTCCATACCATCAGGCAGCAACCTACCTGTACGAGTCGCATGGCGATCTGAAGAAGGCCCTCGAGTATTCAACAAAGGCAACGGAGCAAAGCCCCAAGGCCTATTGGACCTTTATGCTCAAGGCAAGAATTGCTGCACGTTTGGGCGATAAAGCCACGGCTCGTCAAGCCGCTGAGCAAGCCATGAATGTTGCAAAGGGAACACCAGCCGAACAGGAATATCAGCACCTGGCAACGGAGCTCATCAAGTCGCTCTAGTGCCCATGCCTCCATTCCCTGCTTTCTACCTTCGAGCGTGCATCGTCGGCTTGCTGTGTCTGACGTCGACTACGGTCGTAGCTCAACAACGCCAGGCCATGTCCGCAGCAGAGGTGACGGAACGTTTGCACCGACTGAATACGGTGGCATCCGTGATGTACGTGGCTGCACATCCGGACGACGAGAATACACGTCTGCTGGCATGGCTCGCCAAGGGACAACACATCCGCACGGTGTACCTCTCGCTCACACGAGGTGATGGTGGACAGAACATTCTTGGTGCCGAGCAAGGATCAGCCCTTGGGTTAATTCGCACACACGAGCTGCTCGAAGCGCGAAAGATGGATGGAGCCGAACAACTGTTTGCTCGTGCAATCGACTTTGGCTTTTCCAAGAATGCAACCGAAACGTTTGCCCATTGGAACAAGGCACAACTTGTTGTCGACGTAGTCCGCGCAATTCAGGATGTGCGACCCGACCTGGTGATTTGTCGCTTCCCGAAGGACTCAATGGCCGGACATGGTCAGCACTCCGCTTCGGCCATCATCGCCGAGGAAGCCGTGAACTACTGTTATGGTACTGCCGATGATGGACTGACCAGGGAAGTGGATTCAATCCTGGCTGCGTCGGGAGTCCGACGTCAGCAACTCTGGAAGCCAACCCGACTACTCTTCAATGCCTTTCGGTTTGGCGATCGGAGTACCATACAGGACGACATGTTCAAGGTCACCGTAGGACAGTTCGATCCTCTCCTTGGCATGGGCTATGGAGAGTTGGCAGGCAAGAGCCGGAGCATTCACCGTAGTCAAGGTGCTGGCACGCCGAGCAATCCGGGGAAGGCCGATGAGTTCTTTCGTGTGCTTGCTGGCAAGCCCCTTGCCTCCAATGCACAGTCGTTGTTTGACGGTATCGATCTCACATGGTCACGCATTGGTTTGTCTGACGTGGCTGATACGATTGCAGCCATAATCCATGACTACCGACCCGAACATCCAGAACTCCTGCTGCCGAGGTTGTTTGCATTGCGCAACCAGCTTGCTTCGGTGTCCACCAACACTATCCGCGACGGTGCTTGGCTAGACCGTAAGAAGGCAGAGCTGAATGAACTTCTCCTTGGCTGTATGGGATTGGTGTGTGACATATCGGTGCCAAAGCAGACAGCACTAGCCGGTGACCAGCTTGCTGCTCAGTTACGAATCACGCAGCGTTCGGGACGTCCAGTATCCATTACCCACATTGCCTGGCCTACTGGCGAGTGGAAGGGGGCTATGCAGTGCAACTCCGATGAGTTGGTAAAGCAGGATCTGTCGGTTACGATCGACCCAACAACGTCACCAACAAATCCGTATTGGTTGGATAGTGTGCCGGTGGCCGATCTGTATGTACTTGCAGACAATGCCCACCTCCGCTCGGCAACGACCTTTGCCGCCGTACCGATGCGGATTACCGCAATGCATGGCAACGACAGCATTTCATTCTGGGTGAACCTGAGCAGCAAGCGACTCGACCCCACGCATGGCGATGTGATCGAACCACTTCGCATCATGCCGCTGGTGAGTATCGAGTCCATGAACAAGGTAGTCATGGCAACGTCCAACACTGCAGTGTTCAAGGTTCATCTTCATGCCTTTGCTCACATCGAGAATGCCACGGTGACCATTTCGCAGCAGCATGGTGAGTGCGCTCGCATTACCGGGGTAACCATTCGTAGTGGTATGGACACGGTCATTGCCATCCCAGCAACGAAGCTCACCAGCGGTGTTGTGCAGTTGGCGTGCCATGTTGGTCAGTCGACGTTCCGGCATACCGTGCGTGAAATTCGTTATGACCATTTGCCGACGCTACAGATGCTGGAGTTGGCTCAAGCCCATGTTGTCGCTCAACCAATAATCTGCACAGCTGGTAAGGTCGGTTATGTGAAGGGTGCTGGAGATGCCATCCCACAGGCACTCGAAGCAATGGGTGTAGCCGTTGAAGAACTGGCTGACAATCAATTGCTGGATGCTGCCTTACTGCGATCGTATGATGCCATCGTAGTCGGTGTACGTGCCGTGAATGTTCGCAAGAGCATGAGTCACCTTATGCCTGCCTTGCTTGACTATGTCCACAACGGTGGAACACTCGTGATGCAGTACACGACAACACAGGACATGTCCACCAAGCAACTCGGCCCCTTTCCCTTTACGGTTTCACGAAATCGTGTTACCGAAGAGGACGCGGCGGTGACGGTGCTTCAGCCAAAGGCACGATTGCTGACCTATCCGAACGTCATCACTTCAGCCGACTTCACGAATTGGGTGCAGGAACGTGGTCTGTACTTTCCTTTCCCGTTCGATGAGCGATACACGGCCTTGCTGTCGATGGCTGACGGTAATGAACAACAGCAGCATGGATCGTTGCTCTATGCACAGTACGGTAGGGGACACTACATCTACTGTGCATTGTCGTTGTTCCGACAGGTGCCGGTTGGTGTACCTGGGTCGATGCGTTTACTTGCGAACATGATTAGTGTAGGGAAATGAATCTCTCCGTACTTACCATCCGACGTCCCGTCCTGAGTACCGTACTCAGCGTCATCCTCGTTCTACTTGGTGTTATTGGCTACCTGTTTCTCGGTGTAAGGCAGTTCCCCGACGTTGATCCGCCGAACATCACGGTCACCACGACCTATGCCGGCGCGAATGCCGACGTAATCGAAGCACAGATTACCGAGCCCCTTGAAGAGAGCATCAATGGCATTGCAGGCATTCGTTCGCTCACATCGCAGAGTAGTGACGGAAGGTCACAGATCACGGTAGAGTTCGTGTTAGGAGAAGACCTCGAACAAGCAGCGAACGACGTTCGAGACCGTGTTGATAGAGCAAAGCGCAACCTTCCGCCTGATATCGACCCACCGATTGTAGCGAAGGCCGATGCCAACAGCAGGGCAATCCTGGTGATGACGGTGCAGAGTACCGACAGGACGCTCGGTGACCTAACGGCATTTGCAACGAATGTGCTCAAGGAACGCCTGCAGACCATTCCTGGCGTTGGTGCGATCACGATCTGGGGCGAACGCAAGTATGCCATGCGCATTCTCATGGACCCGGAAAGACTGGAAGCGTTCAACCTGACAACGGTGGACGTACAGCGTGTGCTTGCTGCAGAGAATGTCGAGTTACCTGCTGGTAAGCTCGAGGGTACGACGACGGAGCTCACCGTCCGCACAATGGGTCGGCTTAGCACAGTCGAAGAATTCTCCAACCTCATCCTTCGCTCCGTCAATGGTGCCACGGTACGTCTACGCGAAGTTGCCACTGTTTACCTCGGCGCCGAGAACGAGCGTACGATTCTCAAGCGTGATGGTGTACCGATGGTGGGCTTGGCCATGTCGCCCCAACCTGGTGCGAACCAAGTGCAGATCTCCGATGAGTTCTACAACCGGTATGAAGCGTTGAAGAAGTTCGTACCGAGCGACATTCACCTTAACGTGTTTTTTGATGACACGGCCTTCGTACGTGGGGCCATCGAGGAAGTAGAGGAAACTCTTCTCATCGCCTTTAGCTTGGTCGTCGTCATCATCTTCTTATTCCTCCGCTCATGGCGTGCAACACTCATTCCCGTCGTTGCCATTCCCGTGAGTTTGATTGCCACATTCTTTGTGATGTGGATTTCCGGCTTCTCCATCAACGTTCTTTCCTTGCTTGGCGTCGTATTGGCCACGGGCTTGGTGGTTGACGATGCCATCGTGGTGATGGAGAACATCTATCGTCGGATTGAAGGGGGCGAAGGATCACGCGAGGCAGGGGAGAAGGGTGCAACGGAAATCTTCTTTGCCATCGTGTCGACCACGATCACACTCGTTGTCGTCTTCCTGCCGATCATCTTCCTTCCTGGACTCACGGGCAGACTCTTCCGTGAGTTTGGCGGAGTGGTCGCGGCCAGCGTTGCCATCAGTGCCTTCGTGTCGCTCACGCTCACACCGATGATGAGCTCGCGGTTCTTGCATGCACACGACATGGACAGTTGGCTTGCCCGTGTTACCGAGCCCTTCTTTGTTTGGCTTAACAACGCCTACAGTGCGGTGCTTAACCGTGTGATGAAGGCACCGATCATCGCCATAATCATCATGGTTGCATCCCTTGTCCTTATCTGGCTACTTGGTAGTGGTCTGAAAACAGAGCTTGCTCCTCTGGAAGACAGGGGGATGATAACCATCAATGCAACGGCACCAGAAGGGACGACCTTTGATAAGATGGACGTCGTGATGGACTCGCTCACGGCAACCATTGGGCATACGGTTCCTGAAAAGCGAATAATGCTAACCGTTACCTCACCAAGCTTCTTTGGTGGCGGTAACAACAACGGCTTTGCTCGGGTGATTTTGCAGCCATCGACAGAACGTGAACGTTCCCAGATGGATATCGCCAAGGGGCTGACTGGAACGCTCAGACAAAACAATGATGCAAGGTTCCTGGTCATGCAGGATCCGACCATTTCTACTGGACAGCGGTCAGGATTGCCGGTTCAGTACGTGTTGCAGGCTTCAGAGCTGGAAGATCTCCGTGAGGCATTGCCGAAGTTTCTTGAAGCGGCTGGTGCAGATCCGACGTTTACCGTCGTCGACGTGAACTTAAAGTTCACCAAGCCCGAAGTGGTCGTATCGATCGATCGTGACAGGGCACGCGATCAAGGAGTGAGCGTGGATGACATTGCTCGCGTCCTTCAAGCGGGTCTGGCAGGTCAGCGCTTCGGATACTTCATGCGCGATGGAAAACAATACCAGATCCTTGCCGAGGTAGAACGCAACCAGAGAGCTACCCCCGACAACCTGCGTAGTCTGGGTGTGAAGTCGGCCTCGGGCGCCATTCTCCCACTGGCAAGTTTTGTGAAATTGGAAGAACGGAGTTCTCCGCCTGCATTGTATCGGAATGACAGAAACGTCAGCGCAACCATCAGTGCTGGTTTGGCGCCAGGCAAGACCATTGGTGACGGGATAGCTGCAATGGACAAGGTTGCAGCGTCAACCCTGGACAGTCGGTTTACCCACACGTTAGCCGGTGAATCAAGAGATTTTGCCGAAAGCAGTTCCAGCTTGATTTGGGCATTCCTACTGGCCTTGGTCTTCGTTTATCTAGTGTTGGCTGCACAGTTCGAAAGCTTCGTGGATCCATTCACCATCATGCTTACCGTGCCCCTTGCCCTTGCCGGTGGAGTGCTTGCCCTATGGATTACCGGCGATACGCTGAACATCTTTAGCGAGATCGGAGCCGTAGCCTTGATTGGACTCATCACGAAGAATGGAATTCTAATCGTGGAGTTTGCCAATCAACGAATGGAAGAAGGACTGTCCGTCTTCGATGCTGCATTCTCGGCTGCTTCGTCGCGGTTCCGTCCGATCTTGATGACCTCGCTGGCCACCATACTTGGTGCACTTCCGATTGCATTGTCGCTCGGTGCTGCCTCTGGCAGCCGTGCAGGTCTAGGCGTGGTTATCGTTGGAGGCATGTTGTATTCAACATTGCTTTCGTTGCTGGTGGTTCCAGCGCTCTACATCACTCTAAGCAGACTCAAGAAACACTGATGTCATGAGACTTGTTGTCATCCTCTGTTCTATGGCGATCGCATCGGCTACCATGAGTGCAGCCGACACATTATCGCTTTCGCTCAAGCAGGCCATTGACCTTGCCCTCCAGCGCAACTTCGATGTGCGTCTTGCACGTCAGGACTCTCTGCTTGCCGCAAACACTGGTGCCACAGCGATTACGGGCTATCTGCCACGGGTGAACGTTGCCGGTAATGCCAGCACAGGGAGGACGGACCTGCGGCAAACGATGGCTGACGGTAGACTCATTGCCAAGGATCAAGCAGCAGTACATACGCTGGGTGGAAGCGTAGCATTGCAATGGACCTTGTTTGATGGGTTCAAGATGTTTGCAACGGCCGACAAGGCACGAGCACTTGAAGAACAAGGCATTGCACGTATGCGTGCAACCATGCAGACCGTGATTGCCGACGTGATTACGGCGTATGCAGCCGTGGTAGCTGCTCAGCAGTTTCAAACAATCGTCGACAGCGCCTTTGTCCTTGCCGAACAACGGTTCTCGATAGCCCAGCAGCAGTATGATGTGGGTACGACGAGCGGCGTGGATCTTGCACAAGCACGGATCGACATGAACTCACAACGGGTTATGGCCGTGCAGACGCGTGCCGATCTTGCCAATGCAACGTCGGCCCTGCTCACGCTACTGGGTCTGCCAACTTCTACCTACGTCATGGCTGACACTGCACTCGAAAGCGTTTCGGTACCTTCTGCGAACGACTTAACAAACCGCTTGGACTCGTTGAACCCCGACCTCATCGTTTTGCAGAAGTCCCTCGAGGTTGCCTCGGCACACGTCCGCGAAACCAATGCCGCCTTCATGCCTCAGATCGGTGTTTCGGCATCATACCAGTACAATCGTGTGAATCAGGACGCTGGTTTTGTGCTTCAGAACCAATCGGCGGGGTGGACGCTTGGGGCACAGTTGCAATGGAATATCTTCAATGGCTTTGCCGATAACCTTGCCCGTGAACAAGCCTTGCTCGAAGTTCAGCGAACAAGGATCAACGTGGAAGCGGTGGGCAATGTATTGCGTGGTCAAGTCGATCGCATGTATCGCAACTACCAAACGGCCTCAGCACAATTGGTTCTGGAACAAGCGTCGTTCGATGATGCACAACGCAATGCCTCCGTTGCGGTGGACGGATTGAGAATTGGGACCGTGAACGCCTTACAGGTTCGACAGGCCTTACTCACGTTGCTGGAGATCGGTGAGCGGGTTGTAAAGCGTCGGTACGAACAACGTCTTGCAGCCACCGAACTCTTCCGGCTAACCGGCATGCTCGTGCAGTAGTGAACTGCACTACTCGGCCATACCCCTAAGTTTGCACCTATGGTGTAGCTGTTGATTAGGCAGCCACACGACCAGAGTTTATCAATCATTCGGCATACAGAGTACCATGTCTACAAGAATCGAACGTGATACGATGGGTGAAATCGAAGTCCCATCGTCAGCATATTACGGCGCACAAACAGCACGGAGTCTTATCCATTTTGCCATTGGCACGGATACCATGCCAAAGGAGGTAATCCGCGGCATGGGCATACTCAAGAAGGCTGCTGCCATGGTCAACCGTGACCTAGGTAAGCTTTCGGCAGAAACGGCTGGACTGATCATGGCTGCTGCCGACGAGGTGATTAGTGGCAAGCTTGATGCACACTTCCCGTTGCGGGTGTGGCAAACAGGGTCTGGTACTCAGTCGAACATGAATGTCAACGAAGTCATCGCCAATCGTGCAATCGAGATGGCAGGGGGCGAGTTGGGCAGTAAGAAACCCGTCCACCCGAACGACGACGTAAACAAATCACAGTCATCAAACGATACGTTCCCGACGGCGATGCATATCGCTGCGGCTACGGCTGTGAGCGAACAGTTAATTCCAGCCGTGACGGCCCTACGCGATACCTTGTCCGCCAAGGCCACGGAATTCCAGCATTTGATCAAGTCTGGCAGAACGCACCTGATGGATGCTACTCCGGTAACGCTTGGACAAGAGTTCGGCGGTTACGCACAACAACTCACCAACGGTATCGCACGTCTGCAGAATGCCTTGGAAGGCGTCTACGAGTTGGCACTTGGTGGCACTGCCGTAGGAACAGGCCTGAACACTCACCCTGAGTTTGCCGTGCGTTCTGCAGCAGCCATTGCCCATCTCACAGGTCTGCCCTTTGTATCGGCACCAAACAAGTTCGAGGCACTTGCTGCCCATGATGCTCTGGTATTCCTCCACGGTGCATTGAAGACGCTTGCATCGTCACTCATGAAAATTGCCAACGACGTTCGGTGGATGGCATCGGGTCCACGTTGTGGCTTCAACGAAATCAGCATTCCCGAAAACGAACCTGGCTCGTCCATCATGCCAGGCAAGGTCAATCCTACACAGAGCGAAGCCATGACGATGGTCTGTGCCCAGGTCATGGGCAACGACGTAGCTGTGAACGTTGGTGGTAGCAGTGGCAACTTCGAGCTGAATGTGTTCAAGCCACTCATCATTCACAATGTGCTGCAGAGTACGCGACTCCTGGCCGACACGTGCACGATGTTCCGCATTCATTGTGCAGAGGGCATCGAAGCCAACGTCGAACGATTGCAGTATTACAACCAGAACACCTTGATGTTGGTAACGGCCTTGAATACACACATTGGCTACGACAAGGCAGCAGCGATTGCCAAGAATGCCCATAAGAAAGGCATCACTCTCAAGGAAAGTGCCATTGAGCTCGGACACCTTACGGCCGATGAATTCGATGCGTGGGTACGTCCGGAAGACATGCTTGGACCCCACGTGTGAACGTCGAGCATCACGTAGACCTGGCGGCTTACACCACGTTTGGAGTGTCGGCACGTGCTAGTACGGTGGTTACCGTAACCACGACCGATGAGCTGCGTGAAGCACTGTTGAACTACCCTCAGGCGCGCTTGATGGGAGGGGGCTCCAACATCCTTGTCACCCAGGATGTAGACGTCCCGGTGATTCGTATTGCCTCGAAAGGGATCGTCGTTGTCTCGGAAGCCGACGAGTTTGTGCTGGTTGAGGTACAGGCCGGTGAACTATGGCACGACCTGGTTACCTGGGCTGTTGACCATGACTATGGTGGACTGGAGAATCTTGCCCTCATTCCAGGAACTGTAGGTGCAGCACCCATGCAGAACATTGGTGCGTATGGCGTAGAGCAGAACCTGGTGTTTCATTCGCTTACCGCATTGGATGTAGCGGATGGAAGTAGCAGAACCTTTACCGGCAGCGATTGTGAGTTCGGATATCGCAGTAGCGTCTTCAAGACAACACTTCGAGGTCGGTATGCGATTGCAACGGTAACCTATCGTCTAACCAAGCCCCCTCACAACCTCCACACAGGGTATGCCGACGTTGCGGCTCGACTACAGGGCCATGAGCAGCCGACGCTACGCGACGTCTACAATGCCGTGGTATCAATTCGCAGAGCCAAGCTGCCCGATCCGAAGGTCGTTGGCAATGCGGGATCGTTCTTCAAGAATCCCGTGATCGACGTCAGCACCTTCCAGGCACTCCTTGCAGAGCATCCAACCTTGCCGTCATACCTGATCAATCAAGAGCAGGTGAAGGTACCGGCAGCCTGGTTGATTGATCATGCAGGGTGGAAAGGATATCGCGAGGGATCGGTTGGCGTTCACCATAACCAGGCCTTGGTTCTTGTTAACCATGGGGGAGGCAGTGGACGTGAAGTGCTGCAACTGAGTAAGAAGATTCAACGAAGCGTTGAAGAGAAGTATGGAATTCTTCTCGAGCCGGAAGTGAATCTGTGGTAGTGGCAAGACGTTGTTATAGGGTGCTATTCCGTTGATACGTAGCATCACGGATGACTTGATCAGTCTTGCTCTTTACTTTAGCTGTAGTTCTTGATTTCATCACGTCACCATTTCAACCTAGGTCATGATGTACAGAATCGTCACCATCGCATTGTCGGTCTTCATCTGTTGCAGCGGCATACAGCAAGCATCGGCACAGCTCAATCAACAAGAAATCACCATCATGCAGACGTTGTTCGGGATGGATAAGCGAGCCATGGCTGTGCAGGCAATGAAGCTTTCTGCGCCTGATAGCATTGCCTTCTGGCCGTTGTTCGACAAGTATGAAATGCAGCGATCAGAGCTAAGCAAACGTCGTATTGATCTTGCTCAAGGATTTGCTCAACGGTTCCCGAACATGTCGCATGCAGAGATTGACGCAATGATTGATGCTATGGACGATGCCGAAGATGATCTGCGTGACCTGATCATGGACTACTACGACGAGATCAAGGAACGATCGTCAGCTCAAACGGCTGCAATGTTCTACGAATTCGAAACCTACATCAACAATGCCGTTGCCATACATCTGCAGCAAGGTGTAAGCTTGGTTGCGCAGTTTCCGGTCAAGCCCAAGCCCTGACGGCTTACATGCCCATGGTGTTGCATGTAAACGCACATCACCAGGGCTGGCTGACAGGATCGGCTATTGTTGACCTGTTTGGCTTCGATGTTAGTCCTGCGGAATGAACAGATGCTGCTTGAGTCCAAAGCGCTTCACAACGTGCTTCTTGAGATAGGCGCAAGCATCCTCCACGGAGTCCGTATAGTAAAACCGGTCCAGGTCTGACGGACTAATCGTACCCTCTTGAATGAACTTTCTGGCGGCAGCCATGATTTCTTCGTAGTACTCCGTACCCATCACCACAACAGGGAAGTTGCGGATCTTGTTGGTCTGCATGAGCGTAATGGCTTCGTACAACTCGTCAAGTGTTCCAAAGCCCCCTGGCATCACCACAAAACCAAGAGAGTATTTGATGAGCATGAACTTCCGTACGAAGAAGTAGTCAAACTCGATCATGATGTCGAGATACGGGTTCGGATTCTGCTCATGCGGCAGTTGAATGTTGCAGCCGATGCTGATGCCACCGACTTCCTTCGCACCACGGTTGGCAGCTTCCATGATGCCCGGGCCACCACCGGTGAGGACGGTGAAGCCCATGTCGGCCAATGCTGCTCCCATCTCCTGAGCAAGCTTGTAATACTTGTGATCTTCCTTGAAGCGGGCTGATCCAAACACCGTGATGCATGGACCAACGAAGTGCAGGCGTTGAAAGCCCCTGATAAACTCCCAGGCAACACGGGCGACGAAGGTGAATTCGCGGAAGCGACTAAGCGGACCAGAGAGGAATTCACGCTCGGCGCCATTGGATGACTTCATTGAAGCTGGTAATGACTTCCGTAGCTGGGCATTACGCAGTTTGTTGAGTTTCCGTCTGTCGGACGGAGTGTTGTTTTCGCTCATTGTTTGCAAAATTACTTGAGAACTACGAACGGTGCTGTGTCTATGGTGCGACCGTTCGACGACGCCACGACGGTGTAGGTGCCTGTGGCAAGGATATCCGACGCGATACCAGTAACGAAATCAATCCCGGCATCTTGCATGCCCGTGTATAACGTGGCAACGTGAGTTCCGAGTGCATCGACAATCCTAAGCGTGAGCTGACGTGGAAGTGTAGCCGCTGCAACCGTGATGTTTACCGAAGTCGAAGCCGGGTTTGGATAGACACTTACATGATTGAGCGGAGAGCCGTAGGAAGATTCGGTGATGCCGGTGACGGGCGGACGTTTGAAGTCGTACCCTGTGATCTTGTAAATCGTCCCTCCGAAATCACCCACCCACAGCATACTGTCGCGTCGGTCTAGCTCGATGCCACGTGCGTTGATTAGTCCGGTTGGTGTCTGTAACGTAATGCGATCTCGCTCTATGCTCAGCGAACTAGTAGCAAACTTGATGGCATAACAATCCGTGAGTGCACCACCGTCTGACGGGAAGAATGTGCATGTCTGCAGAAGATTACCATCGTCGTCGGATGCAAGGCAGCGCGGACCATAGCGCACCTTATTGGGATTGTCCTGCTCGTCGAGTACTTCGCCATTCGTACTCATCAGGTACAGACGTTGGTAACCATCGCGCTCACCAGCATAGAGAATGCCGTTGAGAAATTCCAGTCCTGTTGGGTAGTTGCGTGCACCCGATGGGAATGAATTCTGTAGCGTGCCATTCGTATCCAGTACGAATATCACGGCTCCGTCACCCGCAGAACTATTGAGCTTGTGCAGGTAGATGGTTTGTGTTTCCCGATCAAACGTCAGGTCGGTAAACAAGGAATCGCCAACTCCTGCAGGTAAGCGAACGGCTTTCTTCACCGCAAGGGTCGTGTAGTCAAGCTTGTACAGGTAGGGTGTGTAGAAACTGGTCGACCAAAGACCGTCGCGTCCATCCCAAGCAAGGCCGTATGGAACCCATGGTACCGATACTCTCGATACGATGCTGCCTTTGTCGAGCGTCTGAATCGTAAAGGTGTTGCTAACCTCTTGCTGGTTTGGATTCGACTCCGACGTAATGCGGATTCGACCGACGATGGTTGGCCAGTTAGGCACTTTCCATCGATAGGCCGTTCCATGTACAGCACTTGCCAGAGGCTTCCACTCGGCTCCGTCATCTACACTGTACTCAATCGTTACCGGTGGTGCGAATCCCGTCCACGATACCGTTGTGGTGAGCAGTCCCGTAAAAATCTCGGCACCATTAGGAGCAACAATGCGTGGATCGGAAGGGACGGTACTGAGCAGTGATGTTTCCCACGCTCCACGTCCATGCGTTACGCAACGCAGGTAACCGAACTGTGCATTGAGTTTGATACCGGTCACAACCGTTCTAGGAAGCCCCTTCCCATACGGCAGCCATTGATTACCACCGTCGAATGTTGCAAACACCCCAACATCGGTTGCGATGAAGAGAATGTTCTCGTCGTCGGGGTGCACGGCAAGTCCGTTGACGGCAACATCGGGCATGTTGCCCCAGAGCGACTTCCATGTTGCACCTAGATCGGTGGTCTTCCAAACATTCGGTGCGCCATAGGCACCAAACGTAACCCACGCAGTATTCAGATCGGAGGGCGAACAGATGATGCTGCTCACGTAGCGATTCGAAAGCTCCGTTCGTTGAAGATCTACCCACGTGTCGCCGTTGTCGGTGGTGACCTTGATCTCTCCGGTATTCGACCCCGCCCACATGGTTGACGGATCGACTGGACTAAACGCCAGTGCAGAAACGTTGTTGACGAAGTATGGCGAGATAGGGAACCAGTAATCGCCTGATTCAAAGGTGCTCCACACTCTACGTCGTCCATGGATAAGCGTTGCACCATCAATCGGGCTTACCGCCATGGGTGCAGCCCACAGCGCTTGCTCACTTTGGTCGATGCCCGACGTAATGCGCTGTGCTACGCCAGTTCGAAAGTTTACTCGGAAGGGGGCTCCGTTGGGATTGTTGCCATAGACGATGTCCGGATCATCGGGGTTGACGACGGTAACCATGCCGTCACCACCGAAGATGCTATCCCATTCAACCTGACCAAACGTGCCAAGCGTACCGTTGTCCTGTGTACCACCAAAGGCACGCTCAACGCGTGACGGGTCGTTGTCAAAATCATAGAACTGCGTGATCTCCAGTCCGTTGTTCAAGGCTTGCCACGTAACGCCAGCATTGGTCGACCGCAGCATACCGCCGTCGCAGCCAGCGTAGATCGTACCGTCCTTCGCAATAGCAAGGCAGTGCTGATCAACGTGAGGGACGTTCTGTCCGTTCTGGTCATCGGAGTATCCACGTGTAAGATTGGACCATGTTTGTCCATTTCGAGTACTCCAGATATCAATGCCACCAGCATAAGCTTCCTGTGGGTTGGTAGGGCTTACGACAATGTAGTTGTCATAGAACCCTTGACTGCCCGAAGGATTGCAACTGCCGGCAAAGAAGCATCCTTGTCCATCCTGATATTGAACGTCCCACGAGGCACCCCTGTTCGTACTCTTGGCGATGACGGCAAGATCGTTGATCTCCATCAAGGTGTAGAGGATGTTGGGATCGGATGCACTTTGTTGAACGCTGGTTCTGCCTATACGACCAGATAGTCCGTTCATCCTGAGCGACCAGGTGCTGCCTCCGTCAGAGGTGTAGAGGATGCCCTTCTCGGCCACGCCAACAAACCATTCGTTGGGGTCGGCCGGGTTGATCGACATGTCGTACACCGTCTCATTGAGCACACGGTTCCAGGTCTTCCCATCATCGGTGCTCTTGTAGACACCAGGGTTGGTGTTCATGCATGCAGCCATCATCAAGGACGTGTTCTTCGGGTGCACGTAGATGCGTGAGATGGAACCCACGTGGGTAAGGCCGATGGTTTGCCACGTCTCACCAGCATCGGTACTCTTCATCAAGCCGGCACCAAGAAAGGTATTGGCGTTCGTTACCTGTTCGCCCGTTCCTGCATAGATGATGTCGGGATTGTCGGGATGAAACCATAGCGAGCCCATGGCCATGGCGTTGGCGTCGTCGGTAAGTGGACGCCAGTTCTTGCCCGCATCATCAGTCCTCCACACTCCACCGGCAGCAGCGCCGATGTACATGCGATTCTGGTCGGTAGGATGAATGATGATGCTCTTGACGCGACCGCCAGTACTATGCGGACCCATCGAACGCCACTGCGGCTGATCTGCTTGTACGGCAGCATGAAGCTTGTCCTGGTCCATCCGACGTACGGCTTCGATGGCACGTACACGAATGTCTTCCGGCAACGTCACACCCTGCGGCTGTCTGCGTTGCTTGAAGGAATCAAAACGTCCGCGAATCTTCCCATGCTCGTCATGTGGTCGCAGCTGTCCCCAAGCACTTCCAACACAACACACAACCAATAAGCACACAGTGCCAATGTATTTCATGTACATGTCCCAAAACTTAGTCCGCAAAATACCTGAACAAAGCAGACCAACCATCTGCCATAGCTTTGCACAATGAGCGAGCAAGTGCAACAGATGTTTTCAAGCATTGCCCACCGGTACGACAGGGCCAATGCCATTCTCTCGGTAGGGATCGACCGTTCATGGCGACGCACTACGGTAAAACTCTCTGGTGCCAAACCGGGTAGCAAGGTCCTCGATTGTGCTACCGGAACGGGTGACCTTGCGTTGGCCTTCAAGAAACAGGTAGGGGGCTCTGGAGTTGTAGTGGGGACGGATCTGAATGAAGCGATGCTTGCCTATGCTCCGGAGAAGGCTAAAGCACAACACCTGGATATCAGCTTTTCCCGTGCCGACGTTCAGGAACTGCCGTTTGCAGACCACTCTTTCGACATTGTGAGCATTGCCTTTGGTATACGGAATGTTGACGATCCTTCACGTGGGTTAACGGAGATGGCAAGAGTGTGTGTGCCAGGTGGTCGCGTAGTGGTCCTCGAGTTCGGTCAACCCCGTGGTCCCATGGGCTGGCTCTACCGTCAATACAGCAAGCACATCATCCCACGTATTGGCGCCATGGTTACGGGCAGGCGGAGTCCGTACGAATACCTTCCATCCACAGCTGCGCGCTTCCCTGCAGGCCAGGCCTTCGTAGATCTCATGAATGGAACGCAACGATTCGCTTCAGTCACTGCCCATGCACTTACGGGTGGTGTTGCTTACGTGTATGTTGGTCACGTACGATAGCATCGTACGCTAGAAACGTACGATAACATCGTACGTCAGAAACGATTGCTAACATCGTACGCCAGAAACGATTGCTAACATCGTACGCCAGTATCATCCGTGAGTATGCAAAGGCATGGATGTAATTTGCAGTATGAGTTCAATGACAAAAGCCGACCTAGCCCGACAGATTGTGGAGGTTGCCCAGTTGAAGGGGACCTTCTTGTTACGAAGTGGACAAACGAGTGACACGTACTTCGACAAGTACCAGTTTGAATCTCGTCCACAACTCCTGGCATCGCTTGCACAGTTGGCAAGCCCCCTGATTCCACCAGATACCGAGGTGTTGGCTGGACTCGAGCTCGGTGGTGTTGCCTTTGCCGTTGCACTGAGTCTGCAATGCGGCCTACCCGTCTGTTTCGTCCGCAAGAAAGCCAAGGAATACGGCACATGTCGGCTTGCCGAGGGAGCCAGCGTCGAAGGCAAGAAGGTGTTGATCGTTGAAGACGTGGTAACCTCTGGCGGACAGGTGCTCATCAGCGGAAAGGACTTACGTGATCTTGGTGCTCGGATTACCGACGTGCTCTGTGTGATTGATAGAGAGCAAGGTGGACGTGAGGCTTTGAGCAAGGAGGACTACAACCTGATCAGTGTATTCACCAGGACAGAACTGCAAGCATGAAGATTGTAAGCTGGAATATCAATGGCATCAAGGCAGCGTTGAACAAGGGCTTTCTTGATTGGCTGCATAGTGCAAAACCCGACGTCGTGTGTTTGCAGGAAACAAAGGCAGCACCGGAAAACATTCCCGATGCAGCACGTAACATCCCTGGTTATGAAACCTTCTGGCATCCATGCGAGCGAAAGAAGGGGTATAGCGGCGTTGCCGTTCTTACGAAGATCAAGCCAGAGAATGTGAACATGAAGATCGGTGTAGAAGACATCGACAATGAAGGAAGAATCCTTGAAGTGGATTACGGTGCCTTCATTCTCTATGGCGTGTACTTTCCGAATGGGAGTAAGGACTGTGTTCGCGTTCCCTACAAGCTAGACTTTTACGACAAGCTGTTTGCACGCTGTAAGGAGCAGCGGAAGGCCGGACGGAAGATCGTCGTCTGTGGTGACTACAACACAGCGCATAAACCAATCGATCTGGCACGGCCAAAGGAGAACGAGAAAACGACGGGCTTCCTTCCCGAAGAGCGCGTCAAACTCGACGAACTTGTTGCCGATGGTTGGCTTGACACCTTCCGTGAGTATCACCCCGACGAAGCCGAACAGTACTCATACTGGGACCAGATTACCAGGGCACGAGAACGCAACGTTGGGTGGAGGATCGACTATCACTTTATCACCAGTGATCTTCGACCAAGCTTGAAGAATGCCTACATCTCGCAAGAGGTCATGGGAAGCGACCACTGTCCTGTTGGTATCATCCTTAATCCGTAAACACGGAATTCGGTATCGGTACATTGAACCGATACTCGGAGTACCAGACCTCGATCACGGCGGAGATTGATTTGCCGGGCTGATCAGGCTTTTTCTTCTCGAACTCACCAGTCATACTTGCCGGCAAGTCGAATGGCTGAACGTTGAGGATGAACTTGGCGTACGAAGGCAGTGCATAGGAACGGGCCGACTGATTCTCGTAGACGAGTTCTGCTGTGACCGTTCCGCCATTCTTCGTTGTTGTCGCAATCTTTCGCACGAGCATTGTTGTGGTATCAACCCACAACGTGGCAACGACAATGGAAGCATGTTCATCGGTGGGAAGCACCTTGATTTTACGCATAGTAACACCGTGAAAGGATTCACGGCCGGCATCCACCGTCACGTGTGGCGTACTTAGCAGCGTCTGCAGTTGCATTCCTGCACCCTGCTTTGGGAAGATGGAGAAACCATCGGCCTTTACCTGCATACGGTCGGGTGCCTTGTAGTATAAGGTTGCCGACGACGGGGCAGCCTCGAGGAATGGTATGGTAGCCTTGATGCGCATCTGTGCCGTATAGCTCTGTGCCTTGGTAAGGCGTCCCTTTATACTCTTGACGATGCTTTCGACGGCGTCCGGGGTATCGGCAGCATGACCGAGCGATGATGCACCAAGGAGTATGGCAAGTATGAGAACGAAGCGAGTCATGTCAGGATGTCTTTCCGCGTCATCACCCAGAGCGCAAGGAGATAGCAGCCAATACAATGTGCGGCAAGCACCGAAGCACTAGTGATGATGGTATGCCATGGTACCTGCATGTCAAAAAAGTGTCGCCACGTATTAATGTGCGTCGTAAAGAACATCGGACGTACAACATCCATCCATGGTGCCGAGATCATCGACAGGATCAAGAAGACGATGATTATGGCCATGGTCGTCATGATTGGTCCAATGGCATTCTCTACAAACGAAGAGAGTGCAAAGGCAATACTCGACACGGTGGACATTGCCAGGGCTGCATAGGCAAACGTCAGTGCAAAGCGCCAGAATGCATCGTGCGTTGCGATGATGGTGATCTTGGATTTGATAACCACTACCTCGCCCGTGCCTAGCATGGCAATGCCCAAGCCTAGACTTAGGACGGCCATGAAGAGCACCAAGCTGTTGGTGCTGATCAGCGTAGCAATGTACTTGCTCGTGACCATGGTGGTACGAGAGATCGGACGTGTGAGGATCAGCCGGTACGTACCACCAGTAGCTTCACCTGCGAGGATGTCGCCAGCAACAAGTGACACCAGGAAGGGGACGTGTACGAAGAGCATTCCACAGATCAAGTAGGTGGCACTATAGCCATTCATCAGGTTGCCTGTAAACGCAAACACTTGCTGTAGACTTTGCGTGGCAAACTCGAAGTAGCGCATGCCCTCGATTTTCAATGAAACGATGATGATAGGGATGACGACACCAAGTGCTATGAAGCCAATGTAGGTCCTCCATTTTGAGAAGACCTTGAAGAGTTCTACGCGCAGGGCTGCCATCATGATTGAGCCTCGCGTGTGATTCCGATGAAGTACTCTTCGAGTCCTTGGTCGCGGACAATATCGTGCACCTTGCCTTCTACGATGGCCTTGCCACGGTTGATGATAATCATGCGAGTGGCGGTGAGTTCTACCTCCGGCAGGATATGCGAAGAGAGCACGATGGTCTTGTTGTGATCCTTTGCCAGACTCACGATGATGTTACGCACATCTACCATGCCGTGTGGATCCAGACCGGTAGTTGGCTCGTCGAGAATGATCAAGTCCGGCGAGTGCAATAATGCCTGTGCAATCCCAAGGCGCTGTTTCATGCCATGAGAGAAGGTCTTCACCTTGCTTTCCGATCGGGAAGCAAGACCAACGAGGTCCAGCGTTTGGAGAATGCGTTGTTTGCTAACGTCGGTACCACTAAGCCGACCAACAATTTCAAGATTGTTCCTGGCCGAGAGGTAGTTGTAAAAGTCCGGTCGTTCGACAACGCATCCAATGCGTCGTAAGATTTCCTTGCGGTTGGTGGCAAGGGGCTTACCAAAGATGTCGATGGTCCCCGCTGTGGGCTTTACTAACGAAAGCATCATGCGGATGGTCGTGCTCTTGCCAGCACCGTTGGGACCAAGGAAGCCATACACGTCACCACGATACACCGTCAGATCCAATCCATCTACAGCCGTAAAGCTGCCGTAGGTCTTACGCAGACCCCGCACCTGTATGATGGGATCTTCCATGTTGGTGTGCAATGACTGTGGGATTACAAGCTAAGGACGGACTGCTTGTAAACCGTGCCGCGGTCTTCGAATGATCTGAACATGTCGAAGCTCTTGCATGCGGGTGACAGGAGGACGATGTCGGCAACGTCAGCCAACTCAGCTGCAGCATGCACGGCCTCGTCCATCGAATGTGCCTTGACGCAGCGATGCGTCGTGCACCAGCGATTGAAAATAGCGTCGGCCTGTTCTCCAATACACACAATGGCCTTGACGTTGGTGCTTACCAACTCATCAAGCAGCGAGTAATCGTTGTCGTCGGCCCGTCCACCAGCAATCCATACAATCGGATGGTCGAAGCTGGCCAAGGCATACCATGCTGCGTTGATGTTCGTGGCCTTACTGTCGTTCACCCACCGTACACCAGCAAGGGTGCGTACGGTCTCCAAGCGGTGCTCAACACCGGAGAACGAGCTTAGGGAATCACGAATGTGTTCATTGCTTACCTCGAATGCTCGCGAGGCAAGGGCCGAGGCCATGGAGTTGTATGTGTTATGCAACCCCGGTAAACCCAAATGACGGGTGGGCATAAGTGGCTCCTCTTTGTTGCTGCTTCGGAACACCACTTCGCCCCCCCGGACGAATGCTCCGTCAACTTCCTCGCGGACGCTGAACAGTGCTGTGGTGCATCCTACCATTGTTGCCGCAGACCGTGTGAACTCGTCGTCGGCATTCAAAACTACGAGGTTCTTGTCCGTCTGTCGAGCAAAGATTTTCCACTTGGACTTACAGTACTCATCGAAACTGCCATGATAGTACAGGTGATCGGGTGTGATGTTGAGAATTACACTAACATCGGGCTTGAACTGAACTGTGGTATCTAGTTGAAAAGAACTGGCTTCTACAACCACCACATCACTGGCCTCAAGGTTATGCACAAGCGCGCTCAATGGAGTACCAATGTTTCCACAGGCATGGGCTTTGATGCCTGCATGGTTCAAAATGTGGGCAGTGAGTGCCGTTGTCGTCGTCTTCCCATTGGTCCCGGTGATGGCAATGATTCTGTTCTTCACATACCGTGATGCGTATTCGAGCTCACCGATGATGGGGATGTTGGCATCCTTGGCTGCTAGGCGAACGGGGTGAGAAGGAGGGATGCCAGGGCTTACGATCAGCAGATCGGTCTTCAATGCACGGTCGGTATGTCCGCCAAACTCTGCTTCGATATGATGCTCAGCGAGAGTGACTACTGCATCGGCACGTTGCTCTGCCGTGACGGATTCCGTAACGAATACCTGTTCGTTGTTCTGTGAGGCAAGAATAGCTGCGGCGATACCGCTACGACCTGCTCCGAGTACGGTTATGTGCATGGTAGTGTGAGTTGAAGAAGATGCTCACTGATATCCATCCAGTGAGTCTGTGTGAGGATGTCGAAGGTAACGCTACGATTATGCATTGCGGGTAATGAGACCGTTAGCCAAGTCTTCAAGGAGAGTGCGAGCTGCCGTGTCCGGTAGCGTGTGTAGGTGGGTGAAGGCCTCGTGGGTGAGTGTGCGGACAAGATCCTGTGCCTCCTTCACGATGCCAAGGCGAACCATACACTCACGCATTTCGGCTATACGACTGTGAGGTATGCCGCGGTTGGCAAAGAAGTCGGTGACGATACCGCAACAGGGGTCACCCTGTTGGTGTGCGACCTCCTGCAGGCGTAGCACCAACCACGTGCGTTTGCCTTCCACGAGATCACCACCGGCGGCTTTGCCGAATTCTTCCGAGCCCATAAGGTCGAGCACATCGTCCTGCATCTGAAAGGCAATGCCGATGTTTCGTGCAAAGGTCTGCAGGTTCGTCAGTTGAACGTCGGTAGCACCACCGATCAGTGCACCTATGACAACGCTGGCTTCCAGGAGCCGAGCAGTCTTGCGTTCGATCATGCCGAAGTACTCGTCGACGCTTACGTGCTGCCGATGCATCAAGGCCATGTCGAGTGCCTGGCCTTCGCAGACGTCGATAAATCCCTGCGCAAAGGCATTGAATACAGCGTCTTGCTGGTTGGCGTGGACGGCACTTCGGGCAAGGAGTTTCATGCCAATGCCGATCATCACGTCACCGCTGAGGATTGCTGCATTCTCGCCGTATTGGACGTGAATGGTAGGCCGACCTCGCCGCAAGGCAGAGCTGTCCATAATGTCGTCATGCACTAACGTGAAGTTGTGCAAGAGCTCTACGGCTAGTGCTGCACTAACGGCCTGTTGGATGTTGCCACCAACGGCTTCGGTGGCAAGGAGTACAAGGGTTGGACGTAGACGCTTGCCTCCTGCATCGAACAGGTACTTGATCGGCGTATAGAGTTCACCAGGTTCGGCATAGCATGCAAGTTCTGCTTGCAACGCGTCTTCGATGGTTTGGTAATAGTCAGAAAGTTGCTTCATGGTTCACGAGTTAGACAGCGATGTAGGTCGGCAATGGTGCCTGACCCTGTCAAAAACATCCACCGCATGAGGTCGGCCCTCCACGTTTGAATGCAGGTGGTGACTGCTGCGGTGCCACCACGTTCATGAGCCTGGAGAAGTGGTCTGGCACTCCCACAGAGGTCAGCACCGAGCGCAATGGCGCGTGCAAGATGTCCTCCACCATCGATCCCACCACTGGCGATGATCGTGGGGAATGCGGAAGGGGGCTTGGTAGTCTGTGGTATCGTCGACTGATGTTCACGTCGCATTGACGCGAGTTCTCGAATGCATTGTGCCGTGGGTATGCCGACATCGCGATACTGCATGAGTGACGAGGCATCGGGCCGACGCATGAGCTCGACGGCTGCCCAACTGGTACCGCCGGCTCCGCCGACGTCAATGACCTGTACTCCTGCACGAATCAACGGGGCTCCAGCGCGTTGGCCTATGCCTGCGCCGACTTCCTTGACCAGGACGGGCACTGGTGAGTATTCGACGGTTGCTGCAATGGCATCAAGAACACCACTGTAGTGTGGCTCGCCCTCAGGTTGCATGAGCTCCTGCAAGGGATTTAGGTGGATGCCAAAGACGGACGCACCGACGAGGTCCACAAGCTCGTCAATCTTGTCGGTCAGTACGTCCGAACGGTGCCACTCCGCCAGCTGGACTGCACCGATGTTCGAGATGATGGGGATTTGCGCCGAGGCATGACGTACCACACTGAACGACGAACGGTGTTTGTGGTCTTCGACGGCAGCCCGCATCGAGCCAACGCCCAAGGCCACATTGACTTCGACGGCAGCGGCTGCAAGACCTTCGTTGATTCGCTCTGCATCGGGATAACCACCCGTCATCCCTGAAATCACTAGTGGCAACGAGAGCGTATGACCAACAAACTCCACCTGCGTCTGAATCGCATCAACGTCGATTTCGGGAAGTGCGGTGTAGGGAAGAACAACTTCGTCCAAACCATTGGTAAGCTCCGCAAAGCCCACCTGTTCGTTAACGACGAGTCTGACGTGATCTTCCTTCCTGTTCGAAATCATGCACGAAAATATCCCTGTTCCTAGATCACCACATACATGCCGCCAGGCAGGTGCTGAATTTTACCATCCAATTCGAGGTCGAACAATCGTACCATGGCTTGTGAGACCGCGCATTTCCAACATGCTGCTGCATGCTCGACGGTGAAGGGGTTTGCACCAAGAAGTTCGGTTGCCTGACAAGGTGATTTGGCCCTGGCCGACGTTGGTACAGGATCATGCATTCCAAAGGTGGCCGACAACAACTCATCGGCCGAGGTAAGAATCCGTGCCTCTCCACGGGCGATGAGTTGGTTGGTGCCGACGCTACGACTGCTGGTAATCGGACCTGGCACGGCCCACACTGGCGTGAGTTGTTTTCGAGCGAACTCTGCCGTTATGAGTGATCCTCCAGTGGCCTTGCTTTCTACAACGACCACTGCATCGGACAGACCGGCAATGATGCGATTCCGGGCGGGGAAGTACGGTGGGAGGGCGGCAACATGACAAGGATGTTCGCTAACGACGGCACCGCCCATCTGCACGATGCGCTGCACCATGCGTTGTGCCGTGTTGGGCGAAATGCGATCGATGCCACTTGCTACGACAGCAATGGTCTGCCCACTAGCTTTGATGCATGCTTCGTGAGCCAACATGTCGATGCCACTGGCAAGTCCACTTACAATCACGCAGCCAGCATTCACCCACCGCTTAACGAGCTGCTCCGTTGCTGGCTTTCCATAGGCCACCGTACATGTGCGCGTCCCAACCACGGCGATCGTGGGATTGGTGATGTCCGGTAGCGTACCAAGAACATAGATTACCATCGGTGGCTGTTCTAGTCCGCGCAGCCTTGCTGGATATTCCTCGTCCCACACGGTCATCACCTGCACGCCGGCCTTACTTGCATCGGCCAGTATGGTGTCGGCCAACTCCTTTGCATCCATCTCCATGGCTCCCAGCGAGTGCAAAGCCCCCTTCCAATCATGGTGTGTTTCGACCAAGGCAATGCGTTCTGCATTGCTGAGTTTGCCTAGGCGCGAGAGGGCAACGATTTCCGTAGGTGTCCACGAGTGCATGCAGGTTGGTGCAGGCAGCGGGAAGAATGTGACGTGTAGCGTACGTGCCGACGGGAGGTAGGGGGCTGAGGTTAGGTTAACGCTAGATTAGCGCCTGCTTGACGTGCATGATAACGTCCGCCTTGATGTCAGCCGGCAGAGTGCTGGTGATCTCATCCAAGGCCGTCGTAAGCCGATGTGAGAACTCTCTGGCCAGCGTGAGCATTTCTTCGATCAACGGTGCATCGGTGGGCACTTCAAGCGTGCGCTTGCCGAACGAAGCCAAGGTTGCAAGAAGTTCTGCTTCGGCTTCGGATGAGCAGTCGATGGCATTGACTACACGCTGACCGCTCCATAGGGAAATGTGCCAGGAGAACATGCCATGCTCAAAGCTTACGCTTGTGATCTCGGGTGGGAGAACGATGGTGCGACTAGTTCCGATGGGCAGTTGTGCAATGCGGACGTCGTACCAATCAATCAAGGGAACAACCCGATGGGTAGCGGTAAGCTGTGCTGCAAGTGCTGTACCCAGGTAACGAAGATTGGTCGTGGTAGACCGCCAGGTGAGTACAAGACGGTACACCCATCGTTGCTCTTCGGTCGTTAGTTGATAGATGTCGTGCATGATCACCGTATCAAGCCGACGTCGGTCGCGCTTGATCTTCTCGGCATGGATATCATCAGCATTGCTGGTTCCAAATTCATCGGCGACGGATGTGATGGGTCGGTACAACATGTCGCGATGTTTCTTTCCCGACAGCCGAAGCAGTACATCATCGGTCGGCACCTGAAGCTCACACATGTCGCGCACGGTCACGTCGGCCACATATTCATGCTGCCTGAGCAACAGATACCAGAACATACCCAGGCTGCTATTCAGCCAAAGGGCTACGGACTCTGCATGCTCGGGGTTGTGGAGCACGGCACCAACGGCTGCATCGGTAATAATGGCTTGCGTCGAGTTAATGGCAATGAGCCAGCGATCACCTTGATTCTTGAAGAAGAGCAGGTCGGGAACGACAAACTCAGGAATACGCCACCAGGGGTCTCTGTTGCGGAGCGATGGACGATTGGACACGCCACCTTGCTCGGCTCGAGCAAGACGTGCTTGCACGTGTGTACCAATGACGGAGCGATCGTCAGGGAGCATCAGCAGACGTTTCTCCGTGGTAACGATTCCTGCGATGCTTTCGACCTCGTCTGCAGTGGTGATCAACACGTTGTCGGTAATCACGCCATCGGCGTCCTTACGCTGCCAGGACTCCGCCTCAAGCTGCTCCGCATCGATTTCGGCAATCGTTGGCGCTAACACATCGTTGGCACCCGTGCGAAGTCCATTCGTCACTTCAGCTATCGATCGTAATGATCGAAGCGTCGGAGCAACCTTGCTGACGATGCTGGCTATCACGTCGGGCGGGACGAGCAAGTAGTCCCACGACGATTCGGGATCTAACACCATGGAGAGCAGAACGCTCCGTTCGATGTGCCGGACGCTTACCTGTTGGTTTACTCTGCTTCGCTTGCCGATGGCAAGGTACTTCACATACGTTCGTAGGCTGTCGATGCGATCTTCGTCGAATACATCAGGATTGCCAAGTGACGGGATGACTTCGCTCATCGGAAGTCTGATGTTCACAAACGACGTTGCCGAAGCGTGTGGAATGCCGTCAACAGACGTTGCCACCAGACAGCAGACTGACTTATCAGGCGTTGTGAGCGACTCGGCATCGTCCAGGATAACCCAGCGAAGGTGGAAACGCTCGATCAAGGTTCTGCGAACCTGACCATAACTCTTCTCGCGTAACACTGCCAATGGCGCAAACCACAGAAGCACACCAGTTGCGGGTATTGAAAGACGCTCGAGTGTTTGCAGACAGGTGTGTGGATCAGACTGTAGACCTGCCTGTATCTCGACTACGGCTCCAGGAACAAGGGCGGACAGGCGTTGTGCCAACCGACCCAACGAGCTTCCGGATTCCACAACCGTAATCGGTTGGTGTTGTCCCGCCATCCGTGGCGACAAATCCAATCCGCTCGAAATCAACGCTAGGTCGATGGCGTTGTAGGTGGGCACGGGCATGCCCGTTTCCAGAGCGAGCCAGAGCTGTAGGTATTCACGTCGTTCGTTTACATCGCCACCCAGACCATCGACGGTCGTGATTTCGTAGAGTAGGTTCGACGCTAGCTCAGTGAAAGCAACATCGACGTGTAAGTCAGGTACAGCCGGCAGTCCACCGCCACCACGCCTCTGTTGCTCTGCTGCGTAGGCATTCAACAGATCAATGAGGAGTGGGTACGATACAGGTATGGGTGGCAACACCACAGGTAGGTCTGCGAGCTGCAACACATCCGCAAGTTTGTGCGCCTCTGCAGTGGGGAATAACACACGCAGCTCGTTGAGCACACTCGTAAGCCAAGGGATGGCATTCTCTGTCGACTGTGTAAGAGCAAGGCGCAAGCATTCAGTGATCGAAACACGATGTGCAGCAGCTTCGAGCTGATGTTCATCGCTCACCCTAGCCCCTTCCCAGATACCCACGACACAATCGCATAGCGGCTTGCGTTTTGTTAACGCATCGACGGAGAACGCAACAATGGTCCGCCAGGAACAGATGATGAGCAAGGGGGCTTGGGCACGTGCAGCAGCAGCTCTTGCACGGTCGCGAAGCGCTGTTTCGAATGGTCTGCGTTGTACGTCGGTTGACGTGGCAAGGGCAAGTGCTGCGCCGCTGCTGTCCTGAACCAGGACAAAATCACCTTCTAGTGTTGTGTGATGAAGGACCGTTGCCTCGAGCATTGCTCGGTCAGCCGCATCCTGCATACAGGCAGCCAGGAGGTGATTGAGCGTACTCATGCATGCTCCAGACACTGCCGTACGGTACTGATGAGGTCTAGTGCGTCAGCTGACGTAGGCGCCTCGGCAATGATGCGGAGAATTGGTTCCGTGTTCGATGCGCGAACATGTACCCAACGGTCTGACCATGCAACGTGGACGCCATCTTCACGTGAAGGGTTCTCGTTGGCAAACACACTTGCACAATGATCAAGGATGCGCGAAACAGGCATCTCGGGATTTCGATCAATCTTGGTCTTGATCATCGTATAACTTGGCACTGCCGAACATGCTTCGCGCAACGTCCACCCGTGACGTTGAAGCAAGCTCACGATGAGTGCTAGAGCAACGATACTATCCCGTCCGCTGTGACAAGCAGGATAGATCACACCGCCGCTCCCTTCACCGCCAATGATGCTATGCTGTTCACGCATACACTGGACGACATTGATTTCGCCAACGGCCGATCGATGGGTTGTGGCACCAAACATTGCCGCGACATCGTTCACCATGCGTGTTGTGCTGTAGTTCACGGTAACGGTAGGTTGAATGGCAGATGGTTGACCCTGTGCATGCTCAAGCACCTGGTAGGTAGCCAGTGTAACGGTGTACTCCTCACCGATGGGCGTCCCCGTATGGTCAACAAGTACCAGCCGGTCTGCATCAGGATCGACGGCTACTCCAAACGCTGCTGCATGTTCACGAACGGCATCGCAGAGCTGACCAAGGTTCTCTGGTATTGGTTCGGGTGTATGAGGGAAGATGCCCGAGCTATTGCAGTGCAAACGAACAACATTGTAACCAAGGCGCTCAAGGAGCTGCGGTACACACACAGAACCGCTGGCGTTGACGGCGTCAACCACCACGGTCTGTCCAGACGTGATTCCTCTACTTACGGCCGGCAAAGACATTACGCGCTCGATGTGATTGTCGGTAGCTGCCGTTACGCGGACTACTGACCCGGCTTGCTGTGAATGTTGTAGCGATGTCGCTGCCTCGTCGGCTAGACACCACAGCATGGCACATTGTGCTGGACCAAGGAATACACCATCAGAGCCGAGAAACTTTAGTCCGTTCCATTGTTCGGGATTGTGCGATGCCGTGATCACGATGCCACCTGAAGCGTCGGAATGCTCAACTTCCAATTGAACAGTTGGCGTAGGAACCATTTCGAGCAGTCGTACGGAACGTCCGCATGCCCTCAACGTGCCAACCAGGATGTCCTGTATCCATTCGCCGCTTGGACGTCCGTCACGACCGATGATCAACGTGCCGGGCGGACAAAACGCTGCGAACGCTGCAGCATGACGAGTGACGCATTCGGGTGTTAGGTCGGTGCCCAGCGTGGCACGGAGTCCAGAGATTGAACGGATCAGCGGCATATCTACAAATCTACTCGACCACGCTGATGTACTCTTGAGCAAAAAGTGCAGCCGGTTTGCACCTTGCCGTACGATAACCTAACACAGGTGAAAAAGCCCCCTGCTACCGATGCTTCATCAACGCCTCGATTGCTTCAGCCGTCCGTGGTAGAGCTGCAGAGAGATTCTCCGGCAAACCGGTGGTGATGAGGATGTCGTCTTCGATGCGGACACCGATGTTCCACCACTTCTTGTCGCAGGCTGACCCTTCGGCAATGTAGATGCCGGGCTCGACGGTAATGACGGTGTTGGGTTGGAGCGGACCTCGCGTTCCTGGGTCGTGGACGTCGAGTCCAAGGTAGTGCGACGTGCCATGCATGAAGTAGGAACGAACATCTGACGAATCGGATGCGATGCCAAGGTTAACAAGACCACGCTGGATGACTGCATACGCTGCCTTATGTGGTGCCTTGAACTCAGCGCCTGCTCTGCAGGCAGCTATGCCACTGTCCTGGGCTTCGAGCACGAGATTGTAAATGATGCGTTGCTCCGGAGTAAAGCGTCCGTTAATAGGGAAGGTTCGGGTAACGTCGGCGGTATACCCATGATATTCGGCTCCACAATCGGCAAGGATTAGATCGCCGGTACTTGACGCTCTTCTGTTTGCCGTGTAGTGAAGGATGCAGGCATTGTAGTTGCTTCCAACGATGCTTGGATAACCCACGTCTTCAGCTCCGGCTCGCTTAAAGGCATACTCCATGAGTGCCTCGATTTCGTACTCGTGCATTGATGGACGTGCCCCTTTGATTGCTGCAAGGTGTCCGCCTACCGTGATGTCGACGGCCTTCCGCAGTAGTCGTAGTTCAGCAGTATCCTTGACCTCGCGCATGGCAATCAGAGCGGGAATTGGCGTGACCACCGTCAGCGCACCATACTTGTCGGCGAGGTCGTTCTTGTGCTGTGTGTCGACGTACAGATTCTTACCAAGCAATGGCATTGGTACGGAGCGTGTGGCCCATCCGCTAATGAACAACTGACGCTTGCTGGCATTTCCACCTGCGCTGGCTCCATCGTCCTGCATGCTCTGGTTGGCATTGTCGTTTGGTGGGCCAAGGAGAGTGTCGAGTATTGACGAAAGCCGACCGTACGTTACCGACGGCGTCAGGCCGTAGACCTGCTCTGCCTCTGTTGGTCCGGCCTGTACGCCTTGCCATTGTTCACGTGAGGTGTTTCGCTCACGAACAAAGAACGCTTCATGGGTGGTTTTCCCATCAATCACCATAGGGTCCTTACTCAAGAGCAGCGCGCTGGATGGAAATGGAAAACCCGTTAGATAGAGCATGTCGCTGCTCTGCCGGTACTCATAGTCTACGTCGTTCTGCCGATTTCGAATGTCGGCCGAAAGGATCACCGCAATGGCATGAGCTGGTAGACTGTCAATCAGGCGCTGCCGTCGCTCTGCATACACATGTGGTGGGATTCCATCGGTATCGTCGACTCTAAATGCAAACTTCTGTGCATTCAACTCCGAGATAACGGCAATGAATGCCAGGATGATCACAATCAGCTTACGACTGCTCATGGACTTCGGTGGTAGGTGATGTCTTCAAAGTACGCTGTTCGTGATCATAGAGCAAACGTGCTCCTGGTTGGAAGCTCACATAGTACCACAACCATTCCACCAGCACCTTGAGGCGATTCCTAAACGAAATGAGTTTCAGGATGTGTAGGCCTGCCCAGGCAACCCAGGCAAGGAATCCACCAAGTTTGATGTTCGAAATCTCGACCACCGCGCGGGCACGACCGATGGTGGCCATCGAACCAAGGTCTTTGTAGGTAAACGGACGTGTAAACGCACGGTCACCATTGGCTAGGCGGACGAGTTCCTTGCCGACATATCGCCCCATCTGCATGGCTGGTTGAGCAACGGCAGGAAGTGGTCGGCCAGTTCCATCGTCCATGTGTGCTCCGTCACCCACAACAAACACGTTTGGGTAGGGGGCTATCCTACACGTGGGGTCGACGATGACGCGACCCTGTCTGTCTAGTGCAGTGTTGAGCTGCGTCAACAAGGGCGATGCAGCATTTCCTGCAGCCCAGATCACATTGTTGGTAGGAATTTTCCTGGTGGATTCACCACTCAAGGTGATGTGTGTAGCGGTGATGTCGGTCACGCGAGTCTGCAAGTGAACCTCTACACCAAGGTCTGTGAGTGATTGTTTGGCATGCTCGGACAACTTGGGATCGAAACCTCCAAGCAACCTGTCGGCTGCCTCCACCAACAACACACGGATCTGCGACCGTGGTATGCGTGGAAAGTCCGGGAGCATCGTACGCAGGGAGATCTCTGCAATGGCGCCAGCCATTTCTACGCCGGTTGGACCACCACCGACGACGACGAAGTTCAATAGTCCTTCGAGTGCGGGCGTGCCGACGGCTTCGTCGGCAAGTTCAAAGGTTTGAAGTAACGATGTGCGTATGTGTAGTGCATCGTCGACGGTTTTCAGACCTGGTGCAACGGCTTCCCATTCGGGATGACCAAAGTAGGCATGGCGCGAGCCAGGAGCGAGAATCAAATAGTCGTATGCATAGGTACCGAGCTCGCCATGAATGCAGTTGTGCTCTGGATCAAGCGAGGTAATCGTGTCCATGACCACACGAACATTATCTCGACCACGGAGAATTGCCCGTATTGGCTGGGCAATGTCGCCTGGCGACAAAGCTGCAGTTGCCACTTGATACAATAGCGGCTGAAAGAGGTGGTGATTGGTTTTGTCGATCAGTGTTACATCAATGCGCGGACTCGTCAAATTTTGCGCAGCGGCGAGTCCTCCAAAGCCCCCTCCCAGAATAACTACGCGAAGTCGTGTGCCGGTTGCCATAATGTTGTACCGAAATGGTATGTGGTGTATGAAATACACACAGTACGTACAAAACTATGGGTTTGTGTCAGTGCAGTGGTTAAATCGTTGCACAAAGACTGACTGCGTCAACCCTTCGTGCACCGGCATCTAGTAAGGCAGAGGCACAGGCATTCATGGTTGCGCCGGTAGTAAACACGTCGTCCACCAGGAGTACGGACTCACCTTGGACCATTCGACTGTCAACCGCGCAAAACGCACCACGAACATTCAGCGATCGTGCAGCATCGTCGAGTGCCGTCTGCGTACCAGTATGACGTGTGCGCCAGAGCAGCGTCCGTACTGGCAGGGACAGCACCGATCCAATCCCGGAGGCAATGGTTAGTGCCTGGTCGTATCCGCGCTCACGCCTGCGTGCACGATGTACGGGGACGTGGGTGACACAGGTGGTGCGCTCGAGGTCGAGAGCATGCTGCGTTGGGTGTGGATGCCTGCGCTGCTCCAACAAGGCATGACCCAACATCCGTCCCATGGCAACGGCAAGCCGTTGATGACCACCATACTTGATGGCCATCATCAATGCATGGGCAGGATGTGACGGTCCTAAACTCCAGAGAGCAGTGACGGATGAGAAGGACAACTCATCGGCATCCAGATGTCGTTGTGCCGTTAGCATCAGCTCGATACTTGTTGGTGCAGGATCACACCGGTCGAGTCCGTCCTGACAAACAAGTGGAAGGGGGCTTTGGCACGAGATCACCGCACCCGTGATCAGGCAATGGGGTGGATAGAGCGTATTGTCGATGCTTCGCGCTAGAAAACGAAAAAGCCCGACAACGATGTCGAGCTTTTGCATGGACGGTCGTTGTGATGAATTATGAAGCCGAGGCCTCGTTGACGAATTGCAGTCGATTTGCTACATCGGCGGGCAACGTGGGTCTGGCGGAGGTAGGCAGGAGGAAGGAGCTGAGTGACGTAACGTCGTCAAACACGCGCTGACGTACCGTGGTTTGCATCAAGTACTCACTTCCGCTGGAGCCGCCGGTGCCAACGCGCATGCCGATCATTCGGCTTACCATCAACGTATGGCGGTATCTCCAGATGCTTACCAACTTGTCGAGTTCGATGATTGCATCAAGTAGTCTGTAGGGTGCTTGCAGTAGTGGATAATCACGATAGGTACTGATGAAGAGTATGGCAAGGGTAGCCCGTTGTGACATACGGCGGTGTCCTTGCTCTACCAGACCGCTGTACTCCGTAGGATCAAACAAGGCCTGGAAGCCCCGCTCAATACTGTCGATCTGATTCAATGCATCCGTTGGATCACGATGCTCTGCAGTGGCAAGTGTTCGCACCTCGTCGCGATCGTGATCGAGCATTGCTGCTACTGCCTGACGGTAGGAATCCCAGAAGGCATACTCACCACTCTCCAGGAATGGCGTCTTCTCGAGCCAGCGTTGGACGACGTTAAAGAGCGTCTGGCTTCCAGCTTTCTCGACGATGGCACGATGTGCGTCCGAAAGTGCATCGGTGTAGTGCTTCAGTACGCGCTTGTTCTCGGGTAGACCCAAGGTTTTCTCAAGGACGCGCCACTGGGCACTCTGGAATCCAGAAGCAGGATTGAGCAAGGCACGGAAGTCCATGAACTCTCCGGGCGTCATGGTTTCTATCAAATCCCATTGATTGACCAAATGCTCCATGATGCGATTAACGCGCAGGATACGAGCTTGTGCGAGGGCAACGTCAGACTCACGGATGTAGTCGGTGTCAAACAAGGTGATGACGGAGCCCAGCTCATGTAGCACCTGCTTGAACCACAATTCGAAGGTCTGGTGCGTGATGATGAACAACAACTCTTCGTGGGCGGGTTTCCCTGCCTTGTCGCTCTCTGGATGTTGAGCATTGAGAACGGTGTCGAGTGCCAGATAATCTGCATAGTAAACCATGGTCTAATCCGATATACGATGATGAACAACAGTGTGTGCGATAATGTCGTGGAGTGCTTGACGCTTTTCCGATAACATGAAGAAGAAGCCGATAAAGACGACGAAGCCAAGGAAGCCGCCGATGCTATCGACGAAACCCAGACCCGGTGCCAAGGCAATAAACGAGGTGATGGCATTGATGTTCTTGATCGCCCAACGTCCCAGTAGCGACGAAAGCGGAGCAGGAGTACCATCAGGACGAACGATTACAAGTCGAAGTACACGCTTCCCTGGTGATGCACCAGTTAGACCTTCGATGAGCGAGTAGGAGATGTTGGCAATGACCGTTGCCAGCATCCATGCGCCCATCCATTCGGAAAGGGGGACAAGGATGTCGGTGGATATTCCCATCGTCTCGTATAGCGTCCCGATTGAATCGATCATTGCCGTAATCGCTTCGTTGTTGCCGACGCCGAATGACTTCAACGGGAAGATGAGAGCAAGGGCAAAGAGAATCGATGCCAGCACATCAATGATGAATGCACCGAGGCGTGGACCAAAGCCCACACGTAGGTTGTAATGAAGCTCAGGTGGTTGTGTGCCACCTTCGTAGAAAGGATTGGTACTCATGCTTGTAAAATTCTTACTGCAACATCGTACTTCTTGAACGGGGGCATAAGATAGACACCGCCGATGGTATTTCGCACAGCGTGGAGTAGTTCGACGGCCATGGCAATACCTTCTTCGGTAGCATGCTCCGTAGATGGTCCCGCCTTTGCCATGCGCTCTCTTACCCACGTCGGGATGTTCATCCCCGGCACTTCGAAATGTAGAAACTCAGCATGCCGCATCGTGCGCAGGGGAATGATGCCCAACATGAACTTTACCTTGATGTGCTTGATTCTCTCGGTAAAGGCCAGCACGGACTCGGCATCGAACATCGGTTGCGAGAAAGCAATCGTTGCACCGTTGTCAACCTTTTGCTCCAATCGTGCAATCTCACGATCAAGGTCTTCGGCAATTGGATTAACAGCGCAGGAGATGCAGAAACTCAACTTCTGCCCCAACGGATTACCCAAGAGATCTTGTCCGTTGTTCATCCGGCCCAAGGCGCGAATGAGTCCGATCGAGTCGACGTCATACACGCTCGACGCAACGGGGAAGTCACCGATGTGCGTTGGGTCGCCAGTCACGGCCAGGATATTTCGCACACCCATGGCATGAGCACCAAGCAGTTCGCTCTGCAGACCCACCATGTTGCGATCCCTGCAGGCAATGTGTGTAATGCACTCCATGCCTGTTTGGTCCATCACCAATCGTGAGATGGCGATTGGACTCATCCGTAGTCGTGCTCGGGCACCATCGCTGATATTCACGGCAGTGATGCCATGGTCTTTCAAGTAGCGTGCGCCGTTGATTACCGACGACATATCCGTGCCACGTGGAATGTCTAGTTCTACGGTTGTCGCAAACCCTGTATCAATTGCTTCTGCAAACGCGGTAGGGGGCTCTGGACTACTGTGGAGATCGAGCTTGCTACTGATGGTTTTTCGTGGTTGAGCATGCGACCCAACGTTGATACCAGCAACTGCCTGAGCAATCGCCCGAACGTGGTCGACCGTTGCACCACCCTCTGCACCAATGATACTTGCGCCATGTTCTACCAAGCGAACCGCTGCAGAGGCAACATAGGCGGGGTCGGCATCATACACGCACGTGCCATCAACCATCGTGGGAATGCCTACGTCGGGTAGTGCGACGAGTGGTGTTGCGTCAACCCGTAGGGCCTGGACAATGCCAAGCATGCGCTGTGGTCCAACCGTACCATTGCTGCCAAAGGCCTGGATGCTGTGACTAGTCAGGCGTTCTGCAACAGTAGTTGGGAACATCCCCGACAGAATGCTTCCATCTTCTGGAAAACTCTTGAGCGCAATCACCGGTAGCGTTGCCGTTACCTTCCGAACGGCAGTAATGGCCAGCTCAAGTTCGTCAAGGTCAATGAAGCCCTTGAGGAGGATTAGGTCGCAACTACCGGCTACCAGTGCCGTTGCCTGTTCAGTGTAACAGGCCAATACATCCACTGGAGCCAGATCGCCCAGTGGTTGTAGAAGATGTCCGGTTGGACCAATAACACCAGCAACCATGGCCGAACCATTGGCAGCCGTCCGTGCAATCCAAACACCCTTACGGTTGATTTCGGTAACTCGTGCTGAGAGCGTCCACTGTTCCAATGCATACCGATTCGCATGAAACGTGTTGGTCTGAACTAGCGTTGCACCGACGTCGATAAAATCGCGATGGATTTTTTCGATGACCATGGGCGAGGTAAGATTATAGCGGTCGGGTGGACGTTCAGCAAAGCCCCTGCGGAGGAGTTCGACAGCGATGCTGCCGTCGGCCACGATAGCCGTCGATCCAATTCTGTCGAAAGAAATCATGCTCATCTGTTGTTGGCTAGTCTATCGTCCAACGACAAGATGGTATTGGGACGCAACATCAACGCAATGCAGCCGAGGATCATGAGCGAGTTCTTTCCAACCTTCAGCCAACTCACTTCTTCGCCCCCTTGCTCACCAAAACATCCACAATCGATCTGCAGACCTTGGATGACGGCATAGGCCACGGCGATGGTAAACACGAGCAGCATGGCTCCACACAAGAAGGCCGATGTTCGTGTTTTGAAGCCAAGCAACAGACCTACCGCAGCAAGGAGTTCCAACCATGGAAGGATCAGAGCAATGCCATGAGAGCTCCACTCTGGAACGAGATGGTAATGTGAAATCGAGGTAGCAAAAGCCAGCGGATCTACAAGCTTTGGAATTGCAGCATACAAGAAAAATCCTGCAATGAAAATCCGCACAACAAACAAAGCAATGGGGGTAACTGCCATGGCAACAAATCTACTATATTGAATGCCGACGGATAATTTTTTCATCTACCACTGTTAGGGAGCCGGATATGGATGAGTATGGAGTCACGAACAACCTCGGGACTGAAGAGATGGCAGTGTTTGCTGGTGCTGCCTTGATCATGGGGATTATTGGCCTGGTCATCTACCTGTTTATTGGGTTCTGCCTTGGCAAACTCTTCGAAAAAGCAGGCAAACCACTATGGGCTGGCTTTGTTCCGATTTACAACCTTGTGGTGATCCTGCAGTTGGTGGGGCGTCCTGTTTGGTGGCTTGCACTGTTCCTTGTTGCCATCATCCCATTTATTGGCACAATTGCTGTCGTGGTACTGTCGGCCATTATCTGGATCGACTTTGCAAAGAGCTATGGGAAGGATCTGGTGTGGGGCTTGCTCATAACATTCTTCTCGATCATCATGCTCCCGATCATGGCATTTAGCCAGGACATTCGATACATCGGACCCGCTGCGAGTGGTGGAGCAAATGCATCAGGCGTCTAGGCACATGTCGTAAGACAATACGTTTGCAAAAAAGAAGGGTGCCTGCAACGATCGTGACCAGTTGATGATGGTCGTGAAGTTGCAGGCACCCTTTGTGTTTGGTTTGCTACTGTGTTGGTGGACTAATGGTTGGTCGCGAGGGCACGCTTGATCTGCAGCAGAAGGTCGGCATAATGCGCCTTGCTCAATGCGTCCGACCCAGCCCCCTGCAGTCGTTTTTCTAATGCGGAAAGGTGAGCGCGGGAGAGTGCACGTACGTCCGACTTGGTTGCATCTGGGAATAAGGAATGCAAGAAACTCGGTATGCCCGTCATGTTCGGTTGTTCAGTTTTTCCGATCAAGGTCTGGATGTACTCACGCTGAAGATTACGACGGAAGTAGTCAACGGATGACCGCGTGGTGAGATCGGCGAAGACAAGTTTTTCTACATCGTCGAGTAGTTCCGTGGCCTTGTACGGCGCAGCGTTACGTGCTTCGAGAGCAAGCATGCGAACGAGCTTGTCGGTGCTGATCAACGTCCGCATGAACCGTGCCTGATATGAGGCTAGACGCTCGGTATAATCCGTTGGGTCAAGTCTGTTCACCACGTTTGAATCAAGCAACCACATTGGCGTAGTAAACAACTGCTCACCGACGAATGCTACTGCTTGTTGCTGACGTTCTCGTGATACGGGTTGTGCAACGTACTCGGTGGCAGATCCAAAGACCTTGGAGTTGACGATTACACCGCCGGGTACGTTGGCAGCATGACCAATCTCGCGCGAGAACTGGTACCAGATGTCGTCGTAGGCTTCCTGTAACAAGGTGAAATCCTTGCCTTGGTGACGTGTTGCGTCAATGACATAGCCGACGGCACGCTTGAGATTGGCAATGCCATACGTGCCTGCCTTTACCGGGTCATCACCTAGGTCTTCCGTCTGCGACGTTGGATCGTAGATCATCCACTGCTGCCGACCAAATCGCTTGTATGGATCCGATTCTGCAGCGGTTGCCCAGGCATTCAGGGTATCGAGTTCGTCGTCTGGAGTTTTGGCTGACAGGATTGGACGATAGCCCCACTGCACTGCCCAATGATCATACGGACCTACCTTAGGGAACACGTCCACATTATCGCCTGGCTGTGCTATGTAGTTGTAACGAGCATAGTCCATGATTGATGGTGCCGTACCATGGGTTGCACAGAACTGCGCCGAGCGTAATGAGTCCACAGGATAGGCACTGCTTGAACCCATGTTGTGAGGGAAGCCAATGGTATGACCAAACTCGTGGGCTGCTACCGTGGCAATCAGGGCACCCATCAAGCTATCCGAGTAGGGAACTCGGCGTGAGCGTGGATCGCTGACGGCTTGTGCAAAGAACCAGCCCGTTTGCAGTTTGAGAACGTTGTGGAACCAGCCGATGTCGCTCTCTAGAATTTCACCTGTCCGCGGATCGTGGATTTGCGGACCATACGCATTCTCGATCGGCGAAGGGAAGTAGCGGATCACACTGTACCGTGCATCCTCGGGTGACCACGTGGAGTCTTCCTCCTTCGTTGGCGGGTCCAGCACACGCACGGCATTCTTGAACCCGGCAGCTTCAAAGGCAGGATTCCAGCTTTCGATGCCCTTGCGAAGCCATTCACGCCATTGGACGGGTGTGGCTGGATCGAGATAGTAGACGATTGGCTTGATTGGCTCTACTAGCTCGCCGCGTAAGAAGGCTGCCGTATCGGATGGCTCAAGACGCCACCGTAGGATGTAGGTGCGCTGGACAGCTTCGGGTTCCGGGCGTCCATAGTCGATCTGACGCAAGGCAAAGAAGCCCACGCGTTGGTCGGCCAGGCGCGGCATCATTGGTCGCTCAGGCAACTGCACCATGCTATGGTGCATGCTAAAGGTCATGGTCTGCGACTCACGGTTCTGCGGTGGCTCGCTAGCCGCAAAGGTGATGACGTTTTCGACTTCTACGTTGGTTGGAAAGCTACGAGCGTAGTCGATGTAAGACCGATCCTTGTCGAGACGAGAAATCTTGTACTGTTTGCGGACGTCTTGACCGGGAGTCAGGATTCCCACGTCGGAGGTAAACAATCCGGTTACGTCAAGCACAATACCCGTGGTGTCGGCATTGTACGCTGCAATCGGAAATGCCTCGATGATCTCTTCGAAGTTGGCTGCCTTAACAGCTCGGTGGATGGCCATGCTGTCGGCCGCTACGTTCTCATAGCTCACCGTTCGCAGGAGCACCTTGTCGAATCGTTTCTCCCATCGGACGACGGACGTATTGCACTCTTCACCCCCGTACCCGACCTGTGGAGTCTTGCTGATTCTGCTCACCAGCAGGAATTCCTTGCCTAGTTGCTTGTTCGGAATCTCGAAGTAGACCTTCTCGTCGATTCGGTGGACAATGAACAAGCCGGAATCCGAAACGGCCTCCTTGGTGATCACCTTACTGTAGGCCTTGATCTTTCCGGGTTTTGATGCTCCCGTGGAGTCAGCACTGCCCGCAGGTGAACCACCACCGGAAGATGGTGCAGAACTACAAGCCGTCAGGATGAGAATGCTCGCGCAACACGCAGAGAAGAGCCAATGGGTGGGTTTGGTCATGGTCATGGTGTAGGGGTTACTGATGACGCTGCTGCTCAATGGCCTCCAATCCAGAGGGTGATCGAATGCCATGAACTAGGACAGCAGCAAGGGCAAACCATAAAAATAGACACGGTACGGAGCTACCGTGATCTGGTTACAAAAAAAATGATGCCCGGCGCGTCGGGTGGGAGGGATATTGCGCGCTCGGGCATCTCTGGTGCGACGTGTGGAGGATTGGAGGGCCGGATCGGGTATGCCACACGTCTGCTTCGGGGGATTTGCTTCTCTGGTTTTCAACGACATATGTAATGACACCGAAACCGACGTACAGTTACACATGTTGAAAACAATGACGAGCAATCAGGAATTTGTTGTATTGATGCAACGATTTTCCGCGGTTTTGGTGACAAGTCACGGAGAAATTTCTCGTCCCCTTCGGTAGCTTTGGCGTATGGACGTACATGGTTTATGTGTTGGCCTGGATCCCGATCTCAAGCGAATGCCCAAGGAGTTTGCCTCGGTTTCGAGCATCGTCGAGTATATGCGCCTTGTGGTCGACGTCACCCAACACGTGGCAAAGGCCTACAAAATCAACACGGCATTCTTCGAGCAGTACGGACTGGATGGTTACCGTGCATTGTTTGAAACCCGTGAGATCGTTGGCAATCGGTTCTGTGTGATCGACGCCAAGCGTGCCGATATCGGTAATACCTCTGCGGCCTACGCACGGTGCTTGTTCGACGAGTTGCGTGCTGACGCCGTTACCGTAGCCCCTTACATGGGGAGCGACTCCGTGTCGCCCTTCCTCGATCGTGGCTTGACCTACCTCCTGGCGCTTACCAGCAACCCTGGCTCGGCCGACTTTCAGCGTCAGCACATCGGTGGTGGGAATCACACACTCTATGAAACCGTTATCGAAACAGCAATGGGGTGGAAGGGGGCTTCCCCAATCGGTTTTGTTGTTGGTGCCACTCACCCTGGTGAGCTTGCTCATGTACGGACTCTCGTCCCCAATGCGCCACTCCTGATCCCAGGCATTGGTGCGCAAGGTGCCGATGCACGAACAACAGCCGAGGCCAATGGTGATGGTCCAGCATTGTTCAACGTGGGCAGGGCAATCCTCTATGCAAACACCAAGGCCGACTCTGGAGAGAGCATACGAGACGCTGCCGAACAGTTCGCTCGCGACCTGTCACGCTAGGCTCGCTGCAACACACACGATTGTGTGTCGATTATCAACCTACCAGAACGCTTACTCCAACGGGCTGCTCACGTTGCTCTTACCGATGTGACCTGTCTTTGGGAGTGTACGAATGCCGACGTGATCCAGGTCGTTGCTGCTGGACTGCCTAACGTCCACGCCGGACCTGACTATCAGGACATGGCCGTGCTCCACAATGGCATTGTCTACGTTGGCGACGGGGAGTTCCATAGACGCACCAGCGACTGGAATGCTCACGAACATTCGGAAAGTGAACGCTATGCTGACCTGATGCTCCACATCGTGCTTGACGATGATGTGCCAGATACGACCTTGGCACGATGGACTGTGGTAATCCCTAAGGATCGGATCTCCGAGGCCTTGACCTACTGGCGTAACAAGAAGCGCCAAGCAAATGTCGACATCGAAGAGGTCCAGCACTATGCTCTCTTGCGCTTGCTCCGTCACACCGCCGACGCACAGGCACTGACCTTGAGGTTGGGGCTAACGGAAGGACTGCGTGCTATGGCCAGCAGTTGGTTTTCACGTATGGCTGCCAAATCCCGTCGGCCCGTTGACACGCAAGCCTACCTGCACGTGCGTAACAACTTGGCATCCAGCGCTCTGGGCAAGCTTGTGATAAACTTCCCATCGATCCCGTCGGCCGACATACCAACCTGCCTTGAGCAAGCCTCACAACAACGCATTGCTACCGAAGGGGCGGCGATACGAAGGGAGTTGCTCGTTAACGTGATACTGCCCTTCCTGTTCACTCAGGCCACGCATGATCAGCGCGTTGTGCTACTCCAATGGTATTGGGGAGCGAGGTCAGCCCATGAATACGGCATCTTGGGACGGAAGTTCTCAAGTCAGCCACAAGATCATGTGTGGGAGCAACAGGGAATGCTGGAGTTCCTCCGGCATCACGGCCGACGAATCTCTACGTGTGGTGAGGCAATTCGCGCCTATGGAGTGGCCGGTACGCTGGAATTCTTACGAGCCTCAGGATAAGCCTCAGCACAAGGCGCAGCATAAGCCGCATACACACCGCAGGATACACCCTATCTTTGTGGCTTTCCCAGGAGAAAGCATGTCAACCATTGTCATTACCGGTGCCAGCGGAGAAATAGGTCACAGTCTTATTGAGGCATTCCACGCCATCGGTGGAAATCGTCTTATTGCGTTAGACCTGAATCCGCTACCGGATGACCTACGGGCAATGGTCGACGAGTCGATTACAGCCGACGTGGCAAGCCCTGCAGCAGTTGAGCAGTTGGAGAAGTTCGAGGTTGACGAAGTATATCATCTTGCAGCATTACTGTCGACCAGTGCCGAGCGGAATCCTGAGCTTGCCCATCACGTCAACGTCAACGGCACGTTGGGTCTGCTCTCCATGGCACGTCGCATTGGTACCAAGCGCGGTACACCCGTAAAGTTCTTGTTTCCAAGTACGATTGCCGTGTATGGTCTGCCAAGCGTAGATCAAAAGCGCGTGGCTGGAGCAATCACCGAAGACCAGTACTTGCAGCCGACGACGATGTACGGCATCAACAAGCTCTATTGCGAGCAGGTCGGTGCCTATATGAGCGATCGATACGGTCAGCTTAGTGAATCAGCTGGCACGTCCGGACTCGACTTCCGTGCACTTCGCTTCCCTGGATTGATTAGCGCAACTACGGTTCCAAGTGGTGGTACGAGCGACTATGCACCCGAGATGATTCATGCTGCAGCACAGGGGAAACCCTATGCATGCTTTGTCCGCCCCGACACACAAATCCCATTCATGGCCATGCCTGATGGCGTAAAGGCCTTGCTTGCGCTTGCCCAAGCCCCCTTACAATCGCTCACACGAAGGACGTACAACATCGGGGCCTTTGCACCAAGCGCCGAGGCAATTGCCGAGTATGTATGTCGGGCATTCCCGAATGCAGAGGTAACGTATGCGCCTCATGCCAAGCGACAAGCGATTGTTGATAGTTGGTGTGCAGACGTCAACGACCAAGCAGCTCGGGCCGATTGGGGATGGACGCCAGACTATGATATGAACAGAGCGTTCGAGGAGTATTTGGTTCCAACGATTAGCAGCGTATACGCCTAGCACATGGTGGCTGGCGATCAACTCAGAAACCAGCTTGTACACGAGTCATCGGTGTATTTGCAGCAGCATGCTGCCGACCCGGTGGCATGGCAGCCATGGTCTGCCGAAGCGTTTGACTATGCACGTCGTAACAACCTGCCGGTGTTTGTCTCGATCGGTTACTCCACATGTCATTGGTGTCATGTGATGGCCCATGAAAGCTTCCAGAACCCGACAATTGCTGAGTATCTGAATCAGCACTTCGTGTCGATCAAGGTCGATAGGGAAGAGCGTCCCGACGTTGATGCGTTTTGCATGGATGTCTGCCAGGCAACTACCGGACATGGCGGGTGGCCGTTAACCATCATGATGGATGCCGACCAGCGTCCGTTCTTTGCTGGAACGTACTTCCCACCCAAGTCTACACAGAACAGAATGGGATTCTGGGAACTCATCCAACGTGTTCATACGACGTGGGTAGAAGACCGTCCGCGTATTTCCAACATTGCCACGCAAATCCTTCAGGCCATGACGGATGCAGCAAGCTCCGGTAGGCCAGGTCCTGTGCCATCCACCATCATCCCCACCGTTATCGACTGGCATAGTCAGCGATACGATGCTTCGCATGGTGGCTTTGGACAGGCACCCAAGTTTCCATCAGCGCATCGACTCCTGTTGCTCCTGCGATATGCAGCGCGTACGCAGAATGCCAATGCAACCAACATGGTGGTGAATACGCTTCGTGCCATGCGTGCCGGTGGACTCTACGACCACGTGGGATTCGGCTTCCACCGATACAGCACCGATGCCCGATGGCTTGTACCACATTTCGAAAAGATGCTCTCCGATCAGGCCATGCTGATGATGGCCTACACCGAAGCGTGGCAATGCACCCATGATGGCGTATTCAAGACAACGGTGTTTGAGCTCGCAGAGTACGTTCACCGTGAGCTTACGCTTCTTAACGGAGCATTCTGTAGCGCCCAGGATGCCGATAGCGATGGCAAGGAGGGGGCGTTCTACCTGTTCACACTAGATGAATTCCAGCGTATTGCGAACGATGTCGACGATGCAGACGGCCTGGCTACACTCCTTGGTGTTAGTGCTACGGGCAACTTCGTCCCACCAGAAGGAGAGTCTGGTAGCGAAGCCGTCAACATCCTTCATTGCAAGCCACAGGACCTTGACGAACTCATTGTCAGCAAAGCGTGGGATACGGTGCGCCGTGGACTCCTGGCCTATCGCTCAACCAGAGTACCTCCGCTAACCGATGGTAAGCTGCTACCAGATTGGAATGGACTGATGATAGCGGCTCTGGCTAAAGCTGCTCGGGTGTTTGGCTCAGCAGACTTGCTTGACATGGCAGTTCGAGCCGAGCAAGTAGTGGAGCCAAGGACGCATCTATTGGACGATCATGCCATGCTTGCATGGGGGTGTGTGGAGTTGTACCAAACCACCGGGAATGATCAATATCTCGATCGTGCATGCAGGTTGGTTGAACGCATTCACGCCAGCTTCTATCACGACGGGAAGGTTTACCTTACTTCAATCGATGCCGAAACCGTTCCTGTACGTCAGCGCATGCCGTATGACGGTGCATATCCCAGCGGCAACAGTGTTGCTGCCTTGGTCTTGGCTCAGCTTGGCCACTTACTTCACAATGATGTGTACATCCAACGGGCAACGGAGTACATAGAGCAGTATGCCGACCTCTTGCAACAACCATCGGATTTCTGTGGGCTGTTGCTTGGGTGGGAATACCTGGCCAATGATGCACTTACATTAACGCTTGGTCAGGCAGCACATACATCAACCATCGAATTGCACTCTATTCAGCAAGTGATTCACCACGTGTATGTGCCGTGGCTACTTGTGCAACACGATTCCTCACTTACAGCGCTTGCAATGTTCTGCAATCAGACGTCGTGTGAGGCACCACTAAATCACGTTGATGATGTGGTGGTTAGGCTGACAAAGGAGGTCACGGCATGACCTTTATCCTTGTTGGCTTACAGTTCGCTCAGGTACTAGGATTTTTCTCACTCTTCGCTATTGGCACATTTGGTTTTACGGTTGGTGAACTGTTCATGGTGTTTGCCATTCTGTACATGGCAATACAAACCATTTGGTTCGGCCGACCTCTGAGAATCCCAACAAGTCTGGAGATGCTTGCCCTAGGCGCATTGCTGGGTGCCTTTGCTTTGTCGACGCTAGTCGTTGGACTAGGTGGTGACAAACCCGTTATCATCCAGGCCGCCAAAACCTTCTCCCACGTTGCCATGCTGTGGGTAGCAGCTGTGGCGATAATCTGCTACCCGATTACGGCAAAACAATGGGTCGTGGCCTTACGCTGGAATATGGCCATCGCTGCTGTTGTCTGCTTGTATGCCGTTTATCAACTACCGGCACGAATGCTGGACTGGCCGCTGGCTTGGATTACCATTACCAATGCATCGTTTGGCCGAGGTGAACTTGATGGGGCGGTTACCGAACAGTTGGCATTGCAGTTTGCCGACTTCTTCCGTGCCACCTCGTTGTTTAGCGAGCCGTCTGGCTTGGCCACCTATGCAGCATCGACCTTGTTGATTCTTGTTGTTCCCATGTTGCGGTCCGGCAGATCAATCATCACGTCGAAAGTTCTCACGTGGTCACTGGTAGTCTTGCTACTCCTATCCATGCTCCTTGCATTCTCACTCACAGGCGTGATGATCCTTGGTGTTTGCGGCCTGGCAACTGCACTGCTTTTTCATAAGCAAGTGATCAAGCGTCTGTTCATCACTGCTGTGGCTGCCGTCGCCGTCCTCGGCGTTGGTAATATTCTTGTGTACCAACTCACGAATTTTGATGTACTCGAAACCTTTGCATTGCGTATCAGAGGCGTTGTGTCGGGCGAGGCATCCAAGATGCAGTCAGGCGACATTATTGTTGGTGAGTCCTATGACCAACGTGAATCAGACTACCTCGTGTCCGCAGCAGTATGGGAGAAGAATCCAATTGTTGGTGTGGGGCCAGGGTGTTTTAGCATTTCCGAGGATGGCAAGAATCATTCCGAGCCTTTTGTAAGCAGCACCTATGCATCCGTTGCGGCAGAACTTGGATCCGTAGGCCTCATTGCCCTTGCTGCTTTACATGCTTTTATGCTTTTTGGTTGCGTGAAAGACTACCTGCAATGGAATGTAATTGCCGAAGAGCAGGGCACCTATCGAGAACTGTTAGTACCATTTCTGCCAATGAAGGTGCTACAGCTCATTGTTATCTCATTTACTGCAAATACCTTGATTTCACCAACGATGTTTTCTGATTTTGCGCTGGTCTTGGGCATTCAACAACACACGCGACGCGAGTTGCAAGAGAAGGCGGAGAAAGAGATATACTTCGTTCGAATACCATTAAGGACTAGAGTGATCATGTGGCTACGGAAGGGGGCTAGAGTTGGCACAGATTATTGATGGAAAGGCAATTGCTGCCGACATACGGCAGGAATTGCAAACTGACGTAGCCGAGGTCGAGAAGGCCTTGGGCAGACCACCAGGATTGAACCTCCTGTTGGTTGGCGAAGACCCTGCCAGCCAGGTGTACGTGCGGAACAAAGCAAAGGACTGCGCCGAAGTCGGCATTGCCTCCGTCGTCCAACGTCTACCTGCAACAACCTCGCAAGCAGAAGTGCTGGCACTCATTAGTCAGTGGAATGCCGACGATTCCGTTGACGGTATCCTGGTGCAACTACCACTGCCAAAGCATATTGATGAACATCGTGTGCTCGAAGCCATCGATCCTCGCAAGGATGCCGACGGATTTCATCCGATGAATGCCGGCAAACTCATGATTGGTCTGGAAGGCTTTGTCCCTTGCACGCCTGCAGGCGTTGTCGAGATGCTACGTCGAAGCAAGATCGACACCCAAGGCAAGCACATCGTGGTTGTTGGTCGAAGCAATATCGTGGGTAAGCCCCTTGCCATCTTGCTTGCACAAAAGCATGCCATGGGGAATGCAACGGTTACGATTTGTCACACAGGTACGCCTGACATTGCCGTTCACACGAGGATGGCCGATATCGTGGTTGCAGCCGTAGGCCGACCCGATACGATCACCGCCGATCATGTCCGCGATGGCGCTGTCGTGGTGGACGTTGGGATGAATAGGGTCGACCTTCCCGATGGCAAGAGTAAGCTGGTTGGCGATGTATCGTACGCCGAAGTAGCAGCCAAGGCATCGCACATTACTCCAGTTCCCGGTGGCGTTGGTCCGATGACCCGCGCCATGCTGCTGGTGAACACGGTCGAGGCAGCACGCCGCCGCGTGAGAGAGCTTCAAGGAGCACAGCAACCATCATGAAACGAGAAGTTCTCCCGATCCTGTATGCCGATGACGATGTAGTCGTGATCGACAAGCCCAGTGGCATGCTGTCGCTGCCGGATCGTTTCGACACAACACTGCCCAATATCAGACGGATATTGGAAGACATGTACGGCGAGATCTACATCGTTCACCGCCTGGATAAGGAAACCAGTGGCGTGATGATCGCTGCTCGAAACGCTCAGGCCCATAAGAACCTCAGCGAACAGTTCGAGCACCACACCATCCGCAAAATCTATCACGCCATCGTCAGCGGCGTTGTAGAACAGGATGAGTTCCCGATCAACATTCCGTTGATGGCTGACCCCAAGCGCAAGGGGTTGATGCGTCCATCAGCCCGTGGTAAGGATGCCCACACCATCGTCAAGGTACTCGAACGATTCCGTATTGCATCGTTGATCGAATGTACCCTGGTCACTGGACGTATGCACCAGATTCGGGTGCATTGTTCGGCTATCGGACATCCACTGCTGGTAGATCCGGATTATGGTACGACAAAGGAGTTCTTGTTGTCGTCGATCAAGCGACGCTACAATCTCAAGAAGGATACCACGGAGCGACCGGTAATCGACCGTCTTACCCTCCATGCAAAATCCATTGCCTTCCTGCACCCGTCAACATCCCAGTCCGTAGAGTTTACGAGCGAATATCCACGGGATGTGGCTGCTGCAATTAATGTGTTGCGGAAGTATTCAGCACCGTATAGTTCGACGCTTCGGTGGGAGTAGTTGTAGGCACGAAAGCATGCAATGCCCACATGGCCAAATCACATTTCTCTTCGGTTCAGTTTCTCTTGCTCCGTATCTTGAACTATGATCATCATCCTCTTTGGTGCTCCCGGTGTTGGAAAGGGCACACAAGCACAGATTCTTGCCGATGAGCTCGGCATAGCACATATCAGCACTGGCGATGCATTCCGCGCAGCCATCCAGGGGCAGACAGAAGTAGGCCTCATCGCCAAACGATACGTGGATGCTGGTGATCTGGTGCCGGACGACGTCACGGCACGCATCGTTGAAGAAGCGATGATCAAGCCGGACTGTCAGAATGGCGTAATCCTTGACGGATTCCCTCGTACCCGCGCACAAGCCGATGCTCTCGCCACCATGCTCTCACGCATTGGTCAGGAGATTTCCTGCGTGGTGAACATCGAAGTGCCTAATGAACACATTGTCCAACGACTGCTTTCGCGGGGAAGAGCGGATGATACGGTCGAGGTTATCAACAACCGGCTAGCAGTCTACCAGCAGGAAACTGCTCCGTTGCTGGAGTATTATTCCAAGCTCGGACTTCTCAAGCACTTAGACGGTGTTGGCTCAGTCGAAGAAGTCAGCCAACGCATCCTTGCTATCGTCTCCCAACCGTCGTAAATTCACTGTAGACCGAGACGTTTCCCACACTCGATGTGGAAAACGGCGCGATTGTTGCTGCACTACGTAGACTGTGAAGTATGGGAGAGATATTGTGACGCGATCATTACCCGTTTTTGTACTCTGCCTTGCGATGGTTGTCGGCACGGCAGATGCTCAGCAGTACCCAGGCGAGGTCTCCGGCTGGCTTTCTGGCGTAACGCATAAGTATAACGGGGACTTCAGTGACGATAGTTGGGGGGCTGGACTCATGGCCTCCTTGCAATATGCGCCTATCAAGCGCCTTGGCATCGAAGCACGGGTAGGACTTGGGGAATACCGGTGGAAAATCGGGAATGCCGACATTGCTTCGCATCCAGGGTACTACGGCTTGGGTAGCCAGATTGGGGATAACTACCCAGGCACCCTCACCGAGATTGAGCGGGAGAACGAGAGCAGGATCACCACTGTTGATCTGCTGATCAACTATAACCTGGTTGACAACATCGCAGCCATTCCCTTTATCTCTGCTGGGGTGGGCCTCATTGACTACGCTCCGTCAACCGACCAGGTGCATGATCCACTGCCAAACTTTTCGACGCAACAATATCAAGGGTCATGCGCCAGCATACCAATTGGTGGCGGCGTACGCATTCCGTTCTCCTACCGAGCAGGTATCGTCCTCCGTGGCGAGTACCGGTTTGTGTTCTCACAGTTCCTGGACGATGTAAACTTCAATGGCGCGAATGATGGACTGACAAGTGTCTCACTTGGCTTCTCCTATCGCTTTACCAATCCGCCGCGCCGATGCATGCCATGCCTACCGCCGCATAAGCACAAGCATCCGCACAGCAATTGTGCCTGTGAAGCTCATCCTGATCATGCCATTGGCGACTGTCCATGTGCACGACTTCTCGAGTCACCAGGCCAACACGACGATCACGATATACGTGGTAATGGTCAGGACGATTCCAGCAAACCAAATAGCAGGTCCGATAGTCGTGGAAGCGGACAGCAGAACGACGCAAACGATGGCGGTTCCGAGGCAGTTCCTGAAAGTCACGGCACACAGTCCAAACCCGATCAGGATACCGTTGGAACTGGCTCCGCAAAACAACGCAGTACACAGCCCCCTTCCACCAAGCCTGCCGCTCCGACTTCAAATGAATCGCAGGATCAGGGATGTCCGGAAGGACTCGTAAGAGAGTGTATCGACAAGGTCACGGGTGAAGGCATTTGTGTTGATCCCACGTTCAAACCAGGTCCTAGTAGAATCGTTTGGGAAGACGCCTTGATCTATGAACAAGGAAGCTCGGAGAACGGCAAGACGCTTCGGTCGGTTGGAAGAGACAATCCATGTTACGCCGTTGTGGTGCGTCAGCTACCCAGCTCCTTCTATGCCTGCATTGACTGCTGCTTTGAAAAGCAAGCATCCGGAAGTTCGTCGATCTACAATCCTATTGGGACGGTGAAGATCGTGAAGGGACGCGGAACGTTCTCGCCAGAGAAGTGTGCTGAGTGCGGACAAGATTCGGCAGAGGGCAAGTAACCCATGATGCGCCTTTTCCTGGTTGCCATCATCATCGTATCAGCAGTAGGTGAGTTGACTGCACAGGTGCGTCCAGGCGAAGTCGTCGGTACGCTCTCCGGGTCTGTGCTCAAACTTCATGGCGACTTTGATGACGACGTGTTCGGACCTGGCGGGCAGGTATCGATCCAGTATGCTCCGATGCGTCGGCTCTTCCTCGAACCACGCTTCGGTGTAGGCCGAACATCGTGGAAGATTAGCCCATACGATGTTGCCAATCATCCAGACTACTTCGATTTATACGGCACTCAAACACAGCCATTGCTGACCAACGCCGATTCGGTATACAAGAACAGTGTGGACTTTATCAATGCCGACCTGTTGGTGAACTATGTTCTGGTGCCGAATATTCCATCCGTCGTATTCCTTACCGCAGGTGTAGGGTACATGAATTGGGGCGCCTATTCACCAAATGGTGAGTTGCTTCCCAATCGCACAGCTGGAGTCTATCAAGGCTCAGCCGTGACCATCCCTCTTGGCGCCGGTGCAAGAATCCCCTTGTCGAATCGCTTCGATCTTATGGTACGCCTCGAACACCGACTCGTATTCTCCGATTGGGTTGATGATGTGCGTTTCCTGTCAGGCAACGACGCTTTTACAACGGCATCACTTGGCTTTACCTACCGATTCACTTCGGCGCCACGTCGACCAAAGGATTGGAAGGGGGCTAGGGAACACCGTCAACCCGACTGTGCAGATTGCATGCAGCACCCGCCATACTCAATTGGCAACGGAGACGAGTGCAAGGATTGCATACCATGTGACGAGCTACCATGCTGTGACGATTACGTATCGTGTTGTGAGGACTGTGAACCATGCATGGGTGAATGCTGCGTATGCTGCTGCACTGACTGTTGTATGTCATGTCCATGCTGTTATGCCTGTTGTGGATGCCATTGCTGGCCACCAGCACCGGCAGTGCCCGCCGCTCCCGCACCAGCCGCTCCTGCACCAGCCACTCCTGCGCCAGCCGCTCCCGCACCAGCTGCTCCTGCACCAGCTCCTGCACCAGCGCCAGCACCTGAACCCGAACCAAGTGAGGGTGCCGCACCTGAGCAGCCAGCACCAGAGGCACCAGCAGAACCATCGGTTGATACGGAATCAAAGCCGATTCCGACTAAACGTTTTGCCAAGGATATCCGATTCAAACTCGATACCGATGAGTTTGATTTTAGTCAGCCACAAACTCAGCAGAACCTTGACGAATTGTTGGAGTACATGAAGGAAGCACCGTCAGGGCATGAGGTGATCATCGAAGGCCATGCATCAAGCGAAGGTCCGCCACAGCGCAACAAGGATCTCAGTCAGATGCGTGCAAAGAAGATCAAGGAATACCTCATTCAACATGGCGTAGACCCATCGAAGATTCGCGGTGCCGTTGGCTACGGCTCATCGGTTCCTAAGGTCGACGAGCCCTCTCCAGACCAGGTAAAAACCATGTCGCCCGAAGAGGTCGAACGTATTCGTGCACAGAACCGACGCATCGAGATCAACGTGCTTAAGGATGCCTATGCAAAGGGAACGTAGGGGAACCTAGCGGACTTCTTTTGACCGTTACCTAGCCCCCTTTCGTCCAAAAAGAGCCGCTCGGAGTCCATATTTTCCTCCGGCAGGTGGTTGCGTAACCACTTGATTTTGCTATACCTTGTCGGTATGTGACAAGATATTCATGCTTTGCTCATTGCCAGACTGGCTTGCGTAGCCCGAATTTCGCGGCTCGCTGAAACAGATCTGGCGCATGAATTATTCTGCAATCATAAAATCCCTGGTCTTCGGACTTGTCTTCACAGCCGTGATGTCTGTGAGCTTCCTTGTCGAAGCTTACGATGCCCCGGATGGAGTGCAGGCCTATGCCAACCATACAGCAGAATTTTATGGTCCACCACTCCCAAGTGTTCTGCCCTTGGAGTTAGCAGACCAACCGGATGGGTTGGCATCGTGGTATGGCGGACAGTTTCATGGTCGGAGGACAGCATCCGGTACGCGATTTAACAAGGACGACTACACAGCCGCACACCGGTCGTTACCATTTGGTTCCTTGTTGCGGGTTGTGAATAGCAAGACGGGGGAAGCCATTGTCGTAGAGGTGACCGATAGAGGTCCATTTGTCAAGCGTCGCGTTGTTGACCTAAGTCAACAAGCCGCAAGAGTCATCGGCGTCAGCGTTACCCCAGTTAATCTCGAAGCCCTGACACCTTCGGCAGTCACGGATTTTTACGCCGACAATGATTCAACGGTCATTGTCATCACGCCGGACATGCAGGTACAGGCTCGGGAAGCCGTTGCATTTGTCTCGCTAAGCCCAGCCCCGTCGTACACGGAGGCAGTGCGCCGTGCAGTTGGCCACAACGTCGTTGTTGTACTTCCTGATGGTGAAGGCGGTACGACGTTTGCCGTAGGCGAGCCGCATCTTGCCGATATCGCATCGGTCGAGTAATTGCCTTTTCCGTAAGCTTGTTGTTTGTTACAAGCCCACTAACTACCTATTGGAGAACCATGCAACGCTTTTTAGTAGTCGCATTTGCCGTCGTTTGCGCAACGCTACAACTCCGTGCCATCACATTGGATGAAATCGTAGCAAAACACCTAGAAGCCCGTGGTGGGTTACAAGCCATTACCGCCTTGCATTCACTCAAGATCGAAGGTAGCATGACGATGCAAGGGATGGATACCAAGTTTACACACTACTTCAAGGATGGTAAGGTGAGACTTGATGTAGAAGTCATGGGACAAGCCATGACTCAGGCATTCGATGGCAAGCAAGCATGGGTCAAGACGCCTCAGGAAGAGAATGCAAGAATTGCACCGGAAGAGCAGACAAGTAGAGCAGCCGCAGAGGCGGACTTCACTGGAGCGTACGTGAATACCAAATCCAAGGGAATCAGTCTTGAGTATGTTGGCACCGTGGATGTAGAGGTGTCAACAGATGCCGGATCGCCAGAGACAACTACTGCGTACAAAATCAAGGTTACGCATAAGGACGGCAGCACAAGCTACAGTTACATTGATGCCGTTACATGGATGGAAGTTCAGACGGAAGATGTGATCGACATGGGCGGTGAGAGCATGACCATCAAGCGAGCTTACACGGATTACAAGCCCGTTGCCGGAGTTCAGTTCCCTATGCTCATCAATGTGTTCTACAATGGCAATGTGGCGCTTACCATGAAGCGTACAAGCACTGACGCGACCACAGCAATTGACGATGCGCTGTTTGCAGTTCCTGCCGGCGCAAAGAGTGAGTGATTCACTAGCTTTGTAGTCCAGTTTTAGTTCCTTTTCCTTGGGGTATTGCGGTGAAACGCTCACTTCATTTATGTGTATTGGCTGCATTTGCCGTATTAACGTTTTCAGGATTCCAGTGTGCATCGTCAAACTTGACGGCAGCCAGGAAGGCAATACAGAACCAAGACTATGCTTCGGCAAAACAAACGCTTGAGCAAGCGCTTGCAGCCAACCCTAATGACTGTGAAGCACTGATTCTGCTAGGAGATGTAGCTCGACTTCAGGATGATGCAGACGGTTTGCTAGCCGCTTACACCCGAGCACTGGCATGTCCGGGTATTACGGACAAACAACGTGCCGACATCTCGATCCGACTGTACAATGCCTGGGCTGCTGAGTACAACGCCGGGATCACCGGGTACAACGACTACGTGCAATCAAAGGATCGGGTACGCCTGGAAGCTGCAATCACTCACCTTGAGAATGCTGCTCGAATCAAGCCCTCATACACCGAACCATTGTCGCTCCTCGGCGGATCATACGAAGCCCATGGTGATACCGCAAAGGCACAAGCCACCTACGAGCGCTGGTGGATGATCGAGAAGCCAGGGTTTGACATCATGATGGATAAAGGTGTTACACTGGGGATGTCACGCGATCAGGCGCATGCTATTCTTGGGAAGCCAGCAGAGAGTCAGCAAGACAGTATTCAAGGTGGTGGCCTTATTTACAAGGATAAGATCGACGTTGGCGGACGAAACATGTACCTATTCAGCAGTGATGAAAAGTCCGGTGCACCAATGGTCGAAGGATGGACGTACAATCCACCAAGCTCCGTCTCACAAGCCGAAAACTGGAGAGCACGAGTCACGTCGCTCGGTCCCGTCAAGGCACTAGCCTTCATCGCCTACCACGCTGGTAACAAGGAGCGCGCACTTGAGATGGCCAACGTCGTTGGGAAGATCAGTCCTACCGACAAGGAACTCGTCCCCCTACGAACACAGGTGCTTCAAGACCTAGGACGAACCGATGCAGCGTTGAAGGAGATCGAGATTCAACTCAACCGTGACCCTTCCAATGTGAACTACCGCCTCCAATACGCCACATTGCTATCTGGCGCTGGCCGTAACAACGAAGCAATCGAACAGTATAACCTTGTGCTCAAAGCCGAGCCATCGAACGATGCCGCACTCTACAACCTTGCTGCTGCATTCAAGAACATTGCCGGCAACAAGCAACGTGCAGAGCTTGAGAAGATGGACAAGGACAAACGGTATCAGCCCGACATGTCGTACATGGCCGATCTGGCTAAGAGTGCAGAATTCTTCGAAAAGCTCAGAAGTACACCCAAATACAAGACCGACATCATCGTCTTGGAGCAACTTGCCAACGTCTATGAAGTCACCAAGGAAAAAGCCAAGGTCAAGGCCCTGATCCTGGAACTTGAAGGACTCGAAGCACTGAACGAAAAGAACAAAACCTATTACGAGATCATGGAAGGCCTTTACTCAAGGAACAACATGATCGAAAAAATGAAAGTCGCAGCAGCTAAGGCAGCCAAACTCTAAACCTGGCTGCACCATATTCACCCGGAGAACACATGGCAGACCAAAAGGACGGTCCACAGCAACATCAGATGACCATCGAGCTCGGCGAAAAAGAAGCCGAAGGCATCTATTCCAACCTTGCAATCATTTCGCATTCACCCGCAGAATTCGTTGTCGACTTTACCCGGGTACTCCCCGGCGTACCTAAGGCACGCGTTCATGCACGTATCGTGATGACGCCAGTGCATGCCAAGCTTCTGCTTCATGCCCTTACGGACAATGTGGCCAAGTACGAGAACCAGCACGGCGAGATCAATGTCGATGGCTCACTACCTTCATTCCCGCCAGGCGTTAGTAATGTGAATTGATTTCGTAACTTTGTTGTTCTATCCAAAAAACACAGAACGTTACATAGGAATCAGACCACATGAAACGTACCTATCAACCAAGCCGCAGACGTCGCGTTAACACGCACGGTTTTCGTGCTCGCATGGCCACAAAGAATGGTCGCAAGGTGCTTAACCGTCGCCGCGCCAAGGGTCGTTACCGTATCGCTGTTGGTACAGCTCGGTAAGCGTTGACGCATGAATGTGCAGCCGCTAAAGGGCTTTGGTGCCTTTGATGCGATACTGCAAAAAGGTAAAAGGTTTACGGTGGGCCCAATAGGGCTCACCGTACTTGTTACTCCATCAGCCCCCTGCACTCACCTTGAGTTTGGTGTTGCAATTGGTAAGAAAACAGCAAGGCATGCTGTCGTGCGCAGTAGAGTTCGCAGGTTACTCAGAGTTGCGCTTCGTACCACCCTTCGTACCTATGGAGATCGATTGAGCGAACTCGGCATCACTGCGATTATTGTGATCTGGCGCAAGCCAGTTGCCCGTCCTTCCTCGATTCGGCTGGCCGACGTACAACCGCATGTACAGCGTGCGTTCGACCAGATGCTTGCCACACTCTCGCAACGTGGAGGTGCGCAGTGAGGTACGTTGTTCTTGGTTTCATCTGGCTGTACCGACGACTAATATCTCCGCTCTTCCCTCCATCCTGCAGGTTCACCCCCACATGCTCTGAGTATGCTTACACTGCCGTTGAACGCTTTGGCGTATTTCGCGGAGGATGGCTTGCTGTAAAGCGTATTGGGAAGTGTCATCCCTTACATCCTGGCGGACACGATCCAGTGCCCGACTCGGAACCCTCTTCACCACACGCTCATCCACATTGGTAAGTATGGATCGTAAATCACTCATTGGTATCATCCTGATCGGTCTGCTCGTTGCAACATGGGTCTTCGTGCAAAGCATGTTTACGAATAGGGACGTTACTCCCGAGAAAACCCAGGCAAACAAGGAGAAGCTTGACAGCCTAGCGTCCACCATCGTGCGTGCATCAAGCGCCCAAGACAGTGCAGCAACCACAGGTGGCAGCAATGCAGTGACAACGCAGCCAGAGTCGATGGTAACAATCCAGACGGACAGACTTCGCATTCGACTAAGCTCGCATGGCGCAACGATTCGGTCGTGGACACTGTTGGATTACCAACCATGGTATAAGGACAGCATGCCCGAGGCCCGCGTAGACCTCATCCACCCAGGAGTCCACGAATTTGGCTTTTCATTCAGACAGAATAATGGTTCGAAACTCAAGGCACAGGATCTAAACTTTGTATGGAATGTAGGGGGCGATCCAATACGCGTCAAAGGCGCAGATTCCGTTGTGGTTAAGGGGACAGCAACGTTACCAACGGGCGGAACCATCGAACGTATCTACACATTTTACGGTGACCGCTACTCCGCATCTACGGAGCTAGTACTGTCCAACATGGAGCAGACCATACCACAGACCAACCGGTTCGTGAACCTGGAATGGAGTCGCGGTATCCGGTATCAAGAGAGCAGTACGGTAGACGAGAGCAACAATGCCGTGGCACTGGCATCGTATGGTGACGAAGTAGGGGAGCTTGACGCAACAGATTACAACGCCCCCTTAGAACAAAGTGCAAATGGCAACATCAAGTACCTTGCAACACGCACAAAGTACTTTGCTGTCGCCCTCATACCACCTGTCGGATTTGACGGGTCGGCCTTCTACAAAGGCATCCGCTATGGTGCACCACACGAAGGTCATGTAGAAGAGTACTCGCTTACCTACAAGCTGCCATATACGGGAGGCACGCAGCGACATAAGATGACGCTGTTTGCTGGCCCAATGCAGTACGACACTCTTGCCAACTACGGTCTTACTGGCATCCTAAACCTCGGGTGGAAGTGGATCGTTAAGCCCATTGGCGAGTATTTCATGCTTCCGACCATGAAGTTCATCCACAACTTCATACCCAACTGGGGCATTGCCATTATCCTCTTTGGTCTATTGCTCAAGGTTATCCTTTACCCATTGAGTATCACGCAGTTGCAATCGGTACGGAAGATGCAACTCGTAGCACCGCTCATGAATGAAGTGAGGGAGAAGTATAAGGACGACATGCAGCGGCAGCAGAAGGAGACCATGAAGATCTACTCCGAGTACGGAATCAATCCTGCCGGAGGGTGCTTGCCGCTGATTTTACAAATGCCCATACTCTATGCAATGTATGCCGTACTCAGTCTTAACGTCGAGCTTCGGCAAGCAGCGTTCCTTCCATTCTGGATTACGGACCTTTCTGTTCCAGATGTAATCCTCTCGTTACCGTTCAAGCTCCCGCTCGTGAATATTGACCGTTTTTCAGGTCTGGCTCTACTCATGGGAGCGACCCTGTTCATCCAGCAAAAGCAGGTAGTAACCGACCCACGTCAGAAGGGGATGGTGTACATCATGCCCGTCATGCTAACGCTGATGTTTTCCACGCTTCCCGCCGGACTGAACCTCTACTACTTTGTCTTCAACATCGTAGGAATCCTGCAGCAAGAATACCTTAAGCGCTATAGCAAGAACAAGCTTACGCTAGCCGACCTCAAGGCCATGCCTAAGAAGGAAAGCTGGCTACAACGGAAAATGCGTGAGGCACAGGAAATGGCTGAGGCACAGGGACGGACACTGCCGGGGGCCCCAAAACAGGGTCAGAACAAGCCCAATCAGAACCGTTCTCAGCAGAACCAAGGTAGGAAGAAGAGCCGTTAACTGTGCTTCTTTGCCCTTTATTGGCTTGCATGAAAACTTTCTGTGCATTGGCTGTAACTAAATCCTCGCTATTTTATCGTTCGCACGATAGTTAAATCCACGTTATCAGTTACATCCAGGAGATCCTGATGAAGCTTCGGTTTCAAATTTTCGGGGTTGTGTTAGCCATACTCGGGCTCACGACAACTACCGCCGTATTGGCGCAGAATGATTATCCGCGCTTGTCGGTCATTGAAGAGTTTACTAGCGCAACATGTCCACCATGTGTAACCGCTAGTGGAGTGCTTAAGCAGGTGGTCGATCTAAGTACCAACAAAGTCGTCTCGATTCGGTTTCACCAGAATGGTCCGGCGCCGAATGATCCATGGTATGTAGACAACCCAACAGATAACCTTGAACGAGCCATTTTTTATGGAGCTAACTCAATTCCTCATGGACGAGTAAATGGTACACGGGTCGATGTAATGAGTGTGGCACCAGTACTCGCAAAAATCCAGGAAGACAATGCCCAAGGTTCGCCGGTCTCTATCGAGGTAACTGAGGTGAAGAATGGGGCTAAGTACAATGTGACGGTTAAGGTGAAGACAAACATTGCATTAACCAACCACAAACTCCTCGTTGCCGTAGTTAGTCGTTTTGCACCCTACCCTGGATTGTCGCAATCTCTGCCAAACAGCAACGGCGAAGAAGAGTTCTATGATGCGATGAACAGGATGCTTGGCGGTACGCATGGTACCTCAATTAATATCGCTGCAGGCAAGGATCAAACATTTACATACGAGTATAGCCGTGGCAGTGGATATGTGTGGCCAACCCGGCAGCAGTACATTGTTGCCTATGTACAGGATGCCACAAGCAAGGCCATCCTTAATGGTGGCACAAACTTGCAGCCGGTAAAGGTGAACCTTGAGTTTGTTAGCCCTCAGTGGGAAAAGGTCGACAAAGGCGGCAACGCAACAAAGACAATTCGTGTGTCCAACCCTACAAACAAAGAAGTCATGGCTACTCTGAAAGTGGCCAATGGCGATAACCTCGCTCAGAGCGGGTGGACAGCAACTCTCACCAGCACGGATGTTATTGTACCTGCAAACGGGCAGGTTAACGTAGGACTTGAAAACACGGCACCAAACAGAGCCCTTTTTGCCGGGATTCAGATTGATGCAGAGCCAATTGCACAAGCAGAAACAGGGGAGATTCCCGAACCATCCACGATTGTTGGCGGTTACTTAACCAATGGCACCCGCGTTGGTGTGTTCTATGGTGCAACGAATGGTGCGGCCGGCAATGCAATTCCAGCATTGAAGTCAACCTATGGTCAAGATGTTGCCTACGTTCCACTTGATGGCAATGTGTTGAATGCATTCCCAGTAGGAACATCCTACGACGCCATTGTGCTTCCTAGCGGTTTCGACGGCAGGTTTGCCATTACAGCCTTGGTACCAATTGCCCAACAGATGCTTGATGCAAACAAAGGCGTGTGGATTAGTGCGCCGGTTGGACTTGCCGTTGCGCTGAATCCAGGCAACCAGCAGTATGCGGGCTATCCAGAAGCCAAGGCCTTCTTCGAAAACTTTGGATTGAGTGTTGGTAACACCGTGAACAGGAATGATGGACAGTACATCACACAGTTCCAGATCAAGGGTGTTGCGAACGATCCTATCGGCAATGGCTGGAGTGCAACAGGCAATAACGCATCACAGTCTTGGCCTTTCTACACGCAAGCACAAGACATCATTGCTCTTCAGAGCGGCAAGTGTAAGTCGTTTGCCTATGCCGACAACACGACCAATAACATCATTGGTGTGCGCTATGAAGAACCAAATAGCACCAAGCGTTTTGTTTATTCATCGTTTGGCGCAGAAGTGATTGGCACCGAGAGCGAGCGTAATGTGTTTATGCAACGTGTTCTCGACTATCTCATGCCAAAGCCACAAAGCACAGAACCAGAAATCAGCGTAAGCTCGAACAGTCTTTCGTTTGGTTCTGTCGAAGTGAATAACTCGCTGGATAAGGTGGTTACCGTCACCAATACAGGCAAGTCACCACTGGAAATCAACCAGGTAAGCATCAGCGGTCTGGATGCTTCACAGTTTACGATTACTGATGGTGCGCTGTCGTCTGGCCAGATAAAGACTATTCAGCCAAACGGTACCTATATCGTTAAGGTTAGCTTCAAGCCAACTCAGGTTAAGGATGGCATGGTTGCCTCGCTAGTTATTGGTGGCAATGCTCCATCCAAGACCGTCCAGCTTGGCGGTAACGGTGTTCAAGCAGCTTCCGTTGCTACTGATGCCGTAAGCGAAACTGGCGCAATCGGCTTGCGCCTGGTAGGTAGCAACCCGGTAACAGTTAGCTCGGCTGTAGAGCTCAATGCAACGTCGGCAGTGACGGTAACGGTGGTAAACAGCAATGGCAGCACCGTTGCAACACTGTTCAATGGTCAGCCAGCCGGCACAGAGCTCGTAAACTTCAACGCCTCTACACTGGCCTCGGGTACGTACTCAATCGTTGCCACAAACGGCAGCGAACGCGCAGTACTAACCGTTGTGGTTGCTCGGTAACGCTCCCAACCTTGGCATTTATACGAGCCCGCTCACGATAGGTGAGCGGGCTCGTTTTCGTTTGTACACATGGTTGC
>JAGFIZ010000106.1 GCA_024103135.1 Bradyrhizobiaceae bacterium
ACATTCCGGTTGCCGGTAGAGAGTGGGATGACGCAGATCCTGGTGCGAAGCATTGGGTATAGGGATACCACGTGTTCCATCGCCCCCTCACAAACCATCACCATCAAGCTTTTGTCAGCAGGTGTTAATAAACAGGCAGTGCAGGTAACGGCTGAGATCGAAGCGGCCGAAGTCGTTCGTCGTGCTATTGCCAAAGCAACCGAGAATGATGAACGGATGCGCACGATGATTAGTCAGACGTATTCGAAGATGAAGGTGTATGTAGACGGACCCGATCTGGGTGGACCCGACCAGCCCAAGGAAAGCATTACGGAAACCTATTCGAAGGTGTACTACCAACGCTACCCTGAACGCATCAAACATGTAAACGTGATCAAGCGACGTCAGACCAGAAACATTGCAGCAGCAGATAACCTGGCTGTGTTCGACGAATTCGTCAACATCACGCAACCGGAAATCAACATGCTTGGAACACGCATGGTTACGCCGTTGGGACGTGATGCACTAGATACCTACACGTACAAGATCGTAAGCAGAAAACAACTCGGCGATGCATTGGTATACGAGTTGGCTTTTGAACCTGCTTCACGCTTGTTCCCTGGTTTTGAAGGAACGCTGAGCATTGTGGATGGTACCTATCAGACCGTTGCTGCCGATTTTTCTCCAACGGCAGAGACGGCAATCCCATTTGTCAAGCGGCTGAGGTATGAGCAGCGATATGAGAAAGCAAATGATAGTGTGTGGACGCCAATGTATCAGCAGGTAAGTGGCAATGCATCGATTTCACTACTTGCTGGTATACCCGACATCGTCTTCAAGATGTCGATCGAAGCATACGTTACGGATGTTGCTGTCAATGCAGACATTCCCGACAGTCTACTCCGACCTAGGGCTGACACGTCACTGAACATGAACGTATCATCCTCAGGCGGAGTACGGGTAGGCGTAAGCAGACCAGGAGTGAACATCACCGTGGCCAAAGATGCCGACACCACATCGCCCGAGTTCTGGAAGGCCCACGCCTACACCGAGCCATCCGAAGAAGAAGCAGAGGCCTATCGAGTGGCTGACAGTATCGTCCAGAACCGAACACCAGGGTCGACCACAGCTAGTCCATCCGTTGGCCTTATCACGATTGGCAACGTAGGTATCGACATTACACCTCAGCTAGCCCGAACCTCGATCACAGGCTTCATTGGTGGCGCAGACCTGGCGATATCATACAAGCCCATCACGTTGAATGTACGTGGTATGTGGGGAGAGCAAGGCACGTATGGTGTTGGTGCAGGCATCAAGGTTGATGCAGTGCGTTCTGAATCCACTCGCGCATCGCTATTTGCCAAGACCTATTCCACCTATGCAACCATTCAACCAGCGCGACCGATACTAGGCACACCCAACCTGATGAACCTAGCCGACCTCCTGTACATGGAGTATCACGACTACTTTAGGAAGGAAGGGTGGAATGCAGGTATCACGATTGTAACGAACACCATCAATGCTTCGCTGACGGCAAGCTGGGAGCGGCATGTTCAGGATAGAATCCTTGTTGAGACCGATAGACCTGCCGTAGGGGCCGACGAAGGTGACTATCAGACACTAACGCTGGAGTCCGCCTTCAACCAACCCTCGCTTGGTGAACTCCTGCTCGGCAGCACGTCATGGATTCGCGGAGCGGTAGGTGCCGTGGTGGGTAGGGAAACGCATCGGGATGCATTCTTTGCAACGTTGAACATGAGTCTCGGTCTGCGCATCCCAACCTTTAGCACCGGCTACAATCCAATGGCATTAACGGTGGACATGTTTGCAGGATCGGTGTTAACCGATGATGCTCCACGGCAGTATCAGCATAGCATACTCAGGAGGTTTCCCGTCGCCGGTAGTATTGCTGACCTAGCCACAACTCCGATCAGTGGGTATGGTGGCAAGGACGTCTATGTTGTTCACGCAGAGCATAACTTCTCTGACCTTTGGTGGCGTGCAATTGGAATACCCACGATGCCGAATGGTAGGGGGCTAGATCTCATCGCTGTTGTTGGTGCAGGGTCCGCCAGAAGAAGCTCACCAGCGTCACCCACAACATGGCAACCAACGGCGGACATCTATACCGAAGCAGGGTTTGCCTTGTCGCGCATTCCAACCTTTGTCAGTGATCTCCTCTACCTCCGATTTGACGCCATGTGGCCCGTTGGTGCACAAAGCATGCGCGGTACGTTTGGCTGGTCAGTTACCCTAAGCAGTCCGCTCCAATAGTTCAGCAGCCGGGCACATCGTGCATCATTAACAACAACGATCCACCTTGTGTGAATGCAACGAACGGAAGTGATGCAGCTACCAAGCCCCCTTCCAATCGAATTCGTTATCCGCAAAGCCGTATTTTTGGAGATGTTCGAACCACAAAAAGCAAAACTGGAGACTCTTACCTCACGCGTCGAGCAATTGCGGAGGTTCCTTTGACATCGATGGTAAGCGCGATTTAATTGCAGAGCGCGAGATGCTCTCGCAGGCACCTGACTTCTGGGATAGCCAGGAGCGTGCACAGAAGTTGATGAGAGAGCAGGCCGACCTAAAAGACTGGGTAGAAACCTGGGAGCGTGCTTCAACAGCTACGCAAGACGTATCGGCAATGATTGAGTTGGCCGAAGAAGCAAACGATGCTTCGATGGAAGCCGACGTAGATGCAGAGCTCGAGAATACCATTCGTGCAGTCGACGAGTTAGAGCTGAGGAAGATTCTCTCTGGCGTTGACGACAATCGTAATGCCATCGTAACCATCAACTCAGGTGCAGGTGGTACCGAAGCGCAGGACTGGGCAGAAATGCTCCTACGCATGTACACCCGATGGGCCGAGCAGCACAACTATCAAGTGCTCCTGGCAGATGAACAGGAAGGTGATCAAGCAGGTATCAAGAGTGCAACGCTTGAAGTACGCGGACCCTTTGCCTATGGCTATTTGAAGGCAGAGAATGGTGTCCACCGTTTGGTGCGGATAAGTCCGTACGACTCGAATGCACGACGTCACACCTCGTTTGCATCGGTGTTTGTTTATCCAGAGATCGACGACGACGTAGAGATCGAAGTCAACCCAGCCGACGTACAGCTAGACACCTTTCGCTCGGGCGGCAAGGGCGGACAGAATGTGAACAAGGTCGAAACGGCCGTTCGCCTTACGCACATCCCCACAGGTATCGTCGTAAGCTGTCAGCAAGAGCGTTCTCAGCTTCAGAATCGCGAGCGAGCAATGAAGATGCTCAAGTCGAGACTCTACCAAAAGCGTCGCGAAGAAGAAGAGGCAGCCAAGGCAGCCATTGAAGGCTCGAAGAAGAAAATTGAATGGGGCTCCCAGATTCGCAGCTATGTCTTCCAGCCATACACCATGGTTAACGATCACCGTACGGAGACAAAGATCACGGACGTGCATCGTGTTATGGATGGCGACCTGGACGAATTGATTCGCACCTTTCTCCTGCTGGATCAAGATGCATAACACGATGGATAGGAAGCGTCAACCATGATCGTGGGCATTGGAACAGACGTCGTCGACGTCCCCCGTATCATGCACTCCTTCGAGCAATACGGTCAGCGCTTCTTACAACGAGTCTTCACCGATGTTGAGATTGCCTACTGCGAACAGTTCGGAGAGACCCGATTCCTGCACTATGCAGCACGCTTTGCAGCAAAGGAAGCCTTTAGCAAGGCCATTGGCACAGGTATGCGTGATGGTATGGCCTTCAAGAACGTTGGCATTCGGAATGAACAGTCAGGCATGCCGGTGATGGAGCTGTACGGACAGATGCTTGAGAGATGGAACGACTTTACAATTCACGTAACACTTTCACACACGGCGACCGTTGCTGTTGCAGTAGTCGTCATCGAATCACGGAGCAACAATGATCAGCTCGCTTGAAGGATTTCGCAAGACCTGGCTGCACGAGTCAGCATCGACCATTCAGCTATTTGAAGCATTAACAGATGAGAGTCTGAGCACACGCATTGACGATGAGCACAGAACACTTGGTCGCATCGCCAATCACTTGATCGAGACAATTACAGAGATGCCCGGGAAGTTGGGTCTCCCTATCAAGGAAGAATCGCCCAATCACACGAACGTTGCTGACCTTGTGCGTGACTATCGCGAAAAGTCAGATGCACTGCTTGCCGCAGTTGATGCCACGCTTTCCGATGGTATGCTAACGGAAACTCGTAACATGTATGGGATGGAGTGGACCGTGGCGTATGGCCTGCACGTTATCATCATGCACCAATGTCACCACCGTGGACAGATGACCGTGCTCATGAGGCAAGCCGGTCTCGTGCCTCCTGGCATGTACGGACCAACCAAGGAGGCATGGTTGACAATCGGCATGACTCCACTGGATTAACACACTGATTACGAACTCCTTACCATGTTACCATCCATCTACAACCCATCGCAACCATTCACGCTAGGACTGTTAGGGGGCGGACAGTTGGCAAAGATGACGGCTCAGGCAGCCCAGCGCATGGGTCTTCGTGTTGCCGTTCTGGAACTTGGTGAAGGATCACCTGCTGGACTGCTTACCAAACTCGAATTCCCCGGTGGCTGGGGTGATCCTGCGACGCTGGAGGCATTCATTCAGGCATCGGACATCATTACACTTGAGAATGAGTTCATTGCTCCCGGCGTTCTTGCTGCCATCAGTGAAAAGCGATTGGTCTATCCAACGGCTGACACGATGCGGTTGGTGCAGGATAAGTTCAATCAGAAGCAGACCTTTTCTGCCGTCGGAATTCCAACACCACACTTTGCCGAGATAGCAAGCAAGGATGATCTGCGACGGTTTGGTGAAGAGCATGGTTATCCATTTGTGGCCAAGACCCGGACGCATGGGTATGACGGTTATGGTAATGCCACGGTGAAGCGCGAGACAGAGATCGACATGGTCTGGCGACGGTTTATGGAAGGCGAGACCAAGCGGCCGCTTATGGCCGAAAGCTTCGTGACCTTTGCAAAAGAACTGGCCGTTATCGTAGCACGGAATAAACGAGGCGAGACGGCCGTGTACCCTTGTGTTCAAACCATCCAACAAGGTCACGTATGCGTTAGCGTGTTGGCACCAGCCCCAATCGAAGAGCACTTGCAGGTAAGAGCACAAGAACTGGCATTGCAGTGTGTAGAAACCATCAGTGGCGTTGGCGTTTTTGGTGTTGAGCTATTCCTGACGCCAGACGATCAGATCTTGTTCAACGAAATAGCACCACGTCCGCACAACAGCGGACATTACACGATCGAAGCCTGTCATACCAGTCAGTTCGAGAATCACGTTCGTGCCGTAACCAACATGCCGTTGGGCTCGGCGGCCATGCGTGTTCCTGCTGCAGCAATGATCAACCTTCTTGGCGAGAAAGCCGGCAGCGGCATACCGGATGACGTGGTAGAGATGCTCAAGGTAAGCGATGTAACATTACACCTGTACGGTAAGAACGACGTTCGTGTTGGTCGCAAGATGGGTCACCTTACCGCAACCGGTCCAACAATCGATGTTGCATTCTCACGCGCAACGCTAGCACTTGAACGATTCGTGTGGTAACATCAACGCCGATTCACCTTCCAGGTGGCGTACAAACCCACGAACAGGAAGAGGACGTTACCCATCCACATGGCATAGAGCGGATCCAGGAGCCCCCTGTCAGCCAGCTTCTCACCACCGATGAGTGTGATCCAGTAGGTAACGTAGCAGGCAAGGGAGATTGCGGCCGACATCCCGAAGTTTCCACCGCGGGTGAGGATGCCGAGCGGACATCCCACGAGTACGAAGAGGATGCATGCAAACGGAATTGCATACTTCTTGTAGATCTCGACGCGATATCTGTTTGCAGTTTCTCGTTCCGAGCCAAGCTTGCTGGCCTCGCCCTCGAGTGCAGCACGCGTGGTACTAACCAGGGCCGAAGCACGGAGTATGGCAGTCTGCCTGTCGATTGCCGTCGCACCAATTCCGTACATGGTCGGCAATTCCTGTCGATGCCAGAGCGAGTCAATCCTTCGCTCAATCGCCGCCACGGCACTATCAGACCGGTGGACGACTACCTGCATGTCGGCAATGTTCATTTCCCTCTCGCCACGTGATGTTGTGCTTGCATCGCTGCGCTCAAGGAAGAATCGATTTGCCTGCATCACCATCTGGTGGTGAGCAAACTTGATGATGCGATACTCCGATGGCTTTGCAGGGAACAGCTGGTGTACTTCGCCGTTGTAGAGGTCAATGACGAGTTTGGTGAGTGACGGAGAAAAGGCAAGCTTGCCAGTATCAGCGCTCACGATGTTCTGTCTGTCTACTCGAGATCCGTCATAAATCGTTACCCCATGCATCACACCACTCGAGTCCATCGCACGAGCAAGGATGGTGAAGCCGTCTACCTGCGTACTAAAGCGTCCTGCCTCTACAGCGAAGGTTGGTTTAAGCTGTTTGATGTCGGACATCATCGTGCTCAACCGATGATTCGAGTCGGGCAACACGTTGTCGGTAAACCAAAACGTAAAAGCCCAAAGCAAAGAGCCCACGACCATTACCGGTACCATCATCCGAATGAGGCCCATGCCGCTGGCCTTCATGACCGTGACCTCGCTAGTGCTGCTTAGAGCTCCAAAGGCCATGAGCGTAGAGAAGAGAATGCCGATGGGTATTGCGAGGACAACGATCCACGCCACGTTCAACGCAAGAAACTCAAGGATGAAATCGGTACCTAGCCCCTTACTCGTAAGGTCACCCAGATACCGCATCATGTACTGCGATAAGAACAAGAACACGATCACCGACGTGCCAAACACAAACGGTCCAACGTGTGCTCGGAGGATGTACCGCCACAAAATCATTGGCTATCTCGGCGCTTCCTGCATTCGTCGATCAACTTCTGAAAGCGATCAGCTTCGGCAGGATTCAATCGCTTGAGTGCCTCCCATCCTTCCATTGCTTCCGTCCACCGCTCCTGTTGCATGTAGATGCGGTTCAATGTTTCGGTGTAGAGTGGTGGAGCTTTCGAAGGGACGGGAGGGGGCGCTGGTTCACGCTGATTTAGATCGTCAGGAGAAATCTTTGCTCGACTGATGCGCTCGGCCAAGCTTTCCAGCGATGGCTTCCCGGCTGACTTCTTAGTAGGCGCCGAAGGAAGACGTGTCGGGTGAAACTCTCGGAAGCTAGGGGGCTCGGGCAAGAAACCAATGCTACGCCGACCTCGATACTTGGCGCTTTCGAATCGTAGCGAAGTAAACTCCAGACCAGGAATCAACCGCATTGATGTACTGCGAATGATGCGGTTGTCTGTTGCCGGTGGTGCTAGATCGATTACGCGAAGCAATGGTGTTGAGGGCAACGTCGGAGCCTCGGCCTGCTCCTTATCGTCATCAATGAAGATGCTGGGGTTAACCTGGGCATCCACGATAACATCGTCGTCTTCACCACTCTCGATGACGTCCACCTCACCAACCTCATCATCCACATGATCTGTTACCAGCGTGATATGTGGACGTTCTACTTCTGCGTTGGCAGACACTTCAGAAACGGTGTGATCTTCTGGGTCTGCATGTAAAGCCGAGCTGGTCTCTTCAAGTGCGGTAGAAGGTAGGTCGGGACCATCCTCAAGTCCGACGTCCATTGCAAGAAGCATGGCTTCGCCCACCTCATTATCAACTAGCCGGTAATGTTCTTCTCTTTCGGGAACGCCTGGTTTGAGGCGGACCAATGCCTCGCGCGTGAGGCGAGTTACGGCGCGGTTGGGAAAGCGTTTGTCGGCCTCGTCCAGGATTACGGTTGCAGCATCGGCATGACCCAGAGCCATGTAGCAACGGGCGAGCTGGATGTAGCCACCGATGTAGGACGGAAAGGTTCTCACACCATCAGCAGCAAGCAGCAAGGCCGTCTCGAACTGTTTCTGCGAGAGGAGCGATGCTACCTCGGTACTAAACGAGGATGATACCGTGGCTGCGGAGGTCATGGGTGTAGTATGCTTGCCGTCAGTTACCAACGATTACCGTCGGTTACCGAGTAAGCGAAGCAAGAACAGGAAGATGTTGATGAAGTTCAGATACAGGCTAAGAGCACCGATGATTGCGCGCTTGTTCGACAAGGCATCACCAGCATACATCACCACGGCTTGCTCCTTGATGCGTTGCATGTCGTAAGCAGTAAGACCAGTGAAGATCACAACACCAACCAGACTAAAAGCCCACGTCACCGCTGGTGATTGCAAGAACCAGTTGACGACCATCGTCACTAATAGACCGATGACGCCCATGAACAGAAAGGCACCCCAGTTGGTTAGGTCACGTTTTGTCGTGTACCCGTAAACCGCTGCTACACCGTACATCACCGCAGCAATGAGGAAGACCTGGAAGATGCTTCCCAACTCGTAAATCAAGAAGATGCTGCTGAAGGCAATGCCGTTGAGAAGCGAATAGGCAAGGAACATTCCTGCTGCCGTAGACGGTTTCATCGAGTCGATGCGTGCCGTGAGGAACCATACCATGGCAATCGGACCAAGAACGGCAAGCCAGAAGAGCGGACCAGACAGGATTGAAAGTAACAGCTCTGGATTGCTACCAAGCCAGATGGCTGTGACCGATGTAACCATCAAGCCCCCTACCATCCAGGCATAGACACGTTGGACGTAGGTGCGAAGAGCCGTCGCGTCGACCGAAGCCGCTATGGACTGGCCTGTGGTAGATGGTTGTTGGCTGTATTGACCAAAAGAGCTCATAAAAACTCCAGAAATGCCTAGGCAGGACGTTCAACGACAAACATAGCGAAGTCGGCTAGGGCTTGTTTGTAAAGGGAATCAGGTAAAGGATCCAATAGACGAATGGCCCGTTGCTGTAGTTCAGCAGCCTTCCTTTGTGCTGCTTGAACACCGTTGTATTGCTCTACGAAGGATACAACTTGCTGCACCTCTCGCGAGCGTGGCTTTCGTCCCTTTACCACCTTGATAATCGCCGCCGCCTCGGATGCCGGTGCAACGGCACATGCATAGATCAAGGGCAGCGTAATCTTCTGTTCCGTGATGTCGTTCCCTACGGGCTTACCCAGGATGGCCGTACGACTGGAGTAGTCGAGTACATCGTCACGTATCTGGAATGCTTGTCCGATCAATTCGCCATAGTCGCGCATGATCGTGCGCACCTCCGGCGTAGCATCGGCCGATACAGCCCCGATTTCGCAACACGTCGAAATCAGCGAAGCAGTCTTGTCGGAAATGATCTTGAAGTACGTTTCTTCGTCAATCGTTTTCTGTCGGCTCTTCTGTATCTGCAACAACTCGCCTTCGCTCATGCGTCGGACGGCGTCGGACGTTACCCGAAGGAAATCGAACTCGTTATTGGCTACCGAAAGCAACAAGCCACGTGATAGCAAGTAGTCACCCACCAACACCGCAATCTTATTCTTCCATTCGGCGTTGACGCTGGCCATACCACGACGTTCCTGACTTTGGTCCACAACATCGTCGTGCACCAGCGTTGCGGTATGTAGCAGCTCCACCATGGCAGCGCCAACAATGGCACGCTGCTGATTGCCGCTGCAGGCACCAGCGCTTAGGAATACCAGCATCGGACGTGCACGTTTGCCACGCTGCCGCATGATGTAGCGTACAACGGTATCCAACAATGCCGTGTTTGTCCGAAGCTGCTCCTTCAGATACCGGTCAAGCTGTTCCAACTCCGTGCTGACAATTGCACTCAGCTCCTTGATGCTGGTAAGCTGTGCCATCATGCACGTTCCTCCCGCTTCTTGAAGTTGAATCGTGCAATTACTACGCTTATCTCGTAGAGAATGTATAGTGGAACAGCGACCATGAGCTGAGTAACAGGGTCTGGTGTTGGTGTTATGATGGCTGCAAGAATAAGTATTGCCACGATGCTATGTCTGCGATACTTCACCATCAACTTGTCGCTCACCATACCAATGCGCGACAACACCCAGGTGATCATGGGCAACTCGAAGATCAAGCCAGCAGCCAACAACATGTTCACGAAGAACGAGAAGTACTCCGACGTAGCCAGGTTGTCCTCGATATTGGGATTGCTCATGGTATTGATGTACTGCATCATGCTAGGTATGAGCAGGAAGTAACCAAAGGCAACACCAAGCAGGAAGCAAAACGTCGTGAGTACCGTAACCCACCGTGCCCACCTGCGTTCATGGGCATACAGCCCAGGTGCTACAAAGCCCCATACCTCCCACGAAATCATCGGAAAGGCAATAATGAGTCCGCTAAAGAATACCACCTTGAACAGCAAGAAGGCCTGCCCGAACGGCTCGAGGTTCTGTAGTTTGAGGCCAGCACGGATTGCCGGTCCCAACAATGCCTTGTTCATGATCCATGCATTGAAATACCCAGCGATGGCCGTACCTGCCAGCCACCAGCCAAGTGCACGAAACACGCGCTTGCGGAGCTCCTCTAGATGACCTAGGAAGCTCATCTCTCCAGTGTTGCCAGCTTCGGTGTGTTCACTCATGGATGATGCGTCTGCGAAGTGCGAAGATACGGAGCATCAGTCCTGTCAGAAGTCCGTAACAGCCAGACTATGCGTAGAATGCTGGAAGTTGTTGACTATTCACTACCTTGTAATTGCTACGAGATATGCAAGAAAAAAATCTGCACATGAACCAACTATTTCCCTTGCTATGCTATGCAGTAGGATTCAAATTTGCACCCCCATTTATTGGGTTGGCACTTTTTGGTTCACGGTTTTCGTCTAGCCCGCTAACAGCAGCGGAGGAGGTATACTCGGGTGGAAAAACCTGACACATTAAACTTGTTCACATCATCATCGCAGGTAGTGGTGGAAACACCGTCACATAGTTCAACAGCTCGCAAATCACAGAACGGCGGATCTTCAGATGCCGAGACCCTTTGGGCTCGGTGCTTGGAGATCATTCGTGACAACGTGTCCGAGCAAGTGTTTAAGACATGGTTCGAACAGATGCGTCCTAGTAGCTGGGACGGCTCCTTGCTCACGATCGATCTTCCAAGTCACTTTTTCTATGAGTGGCTCGAAGAGCACTACTCACCGCTCATTCAAAAGACCATCCAAAAGGTCCTTGGGGCCAAGGCCAAACTCCGCTACCGTGTGGTGGTGGAAGGGGGCTCTGGATCTACACCGAGCACGGTAACGTTGCCGGGTGGACGTCCAAGTAATCAACAGACGATACCGTTCGAACAACAGGCACAGAGTTCGGCAACACCATTTACTCCTCCTGCACAGCAGAAGCCGCCGGCAGCAACGCATTACCCGTCGTTCTTCAACCCACGACATACGTTCGAAAACTTCATTCGTGGCGAGAGCAACCAACTTGCAACGTCGGCTGCCATGGCTGTTGCCGACAATCCTGGCGGTACGCGATACAACCCACTCGTGGTGTATGGTCCAACAGGCCTTGGTAAGACACACCTTGTGCAGGCCATTGGTAATCGCGTGCTTCAGCGTAATCGTAATGCCAAGGTGCTCTACACCAACAGCGAAAAGTTTACGATGGAGTACATCAACGCCATCCAGACGAATCGCGTACCGGAGTTCACGAACTTCTATCGTGGCGTGGATGTGTTGATTGTGGATGATATCCAGTTCCTTGGTGGGAAAGAGAAGACGCAGGACCAGTTCTTCCATACGTTCAATGCCTTGCATCAGGCAGGTAAGCAGGTGGTGCTTACGAGCGATAAGCAACCGAAGGACCTGGCTGATGTTGACGAGCGTCTGATCTCGCGTTTTCAGTGGGGATTGGCTGCGGATATTCAACCGCCCGATTTCGAAACGCGCATGGCTATCCTTCAGCAGAAGGCACAGGAAGAAGGTGTGGACATTCCTGGTGACGTGATCGAGTACATCGCTCGTCATGTGACGTCAAGCGTCCGCGAAATCGAGGGATGTTTGATCTCTCTCCTCGCCAAGATTACGCTCGACAACAGAGAGCTTACGTTGGACCTGGCCAAGGAAGTTGTAAAGAGTGTTACCAACTCACCTAATGCTCGGCAGCTGACCATCGAGATCATAAAGCAGGAAGTCTCTACCTACTACAACCAGACCATCGAGCTCCTGTCGGCTAAAACCCGCAAGCACGAGGTTGTGCTCGCCAGACAGATGTGCATGTACCTGGCCAAGAACCTCACGCAGATGAGCTTGAAGAGTATTGGTATGCACTTTGGTGGACGTGACCATACAACGGTGTTGCATAGCTGTCAGCAAATCGCCAATTACATCGATACCGATAGAAAGATCCGTCAGGACGTAGAGTACTTGAAGAAGGCACTGCGGTCGTAACTGGCACATTCGGTGTCAACGGTTAAGAAACTCAAAGGGGCTCTGGTTCGAAACCAAAGCCCCTTTCCATTTTCGGCATACTGTCTGTGATCGACCCCTGACGGGTATCAGAGCAAGGTCCGAACGCTATCGAGCGACAACGCAACGTCCGCTCTGCACACCACGCTGTGTGCGTACAAGTAACGTGTACCATCCTACAGGCAGGTCAGCAACGGTTGTTTGAACCGTCCCGTTGACAATGGTAAATGGTAGGCGTGTAGAAGTACCGCAAGCATCAACGGCCGTAACATCAAGTACGTCGCCTTGACCACTGTCGTAGGTAAGGGCTACGACCGATGCGGTTGGATTGGGTGCGATACCGGAAAGAGCGAATGGTTGGACCGCATCTTCCACGCTCATGGTCTGTTGCTTGGATAGTTGAATGTAGCCATTGGCCTTGAAGGCACCAGTCATCTGATACGTGAACATGATGAGATTCTCCGAGTAGTTACCCATGATCATCAGCGTCACGCCAAAGGTGGTAAAGACGACCTCCCCGGATAGTTGACCATTGTTAAGGCCGATAAATCCAGCAGAAGCCTCCTGAATGTTCAATACGCCCTCTTTTGTGGTTGCGTCGTATTCACCACTGATAGTGAAGGTAACAGGGTTGGGCTGACCAAAGGCGCCACCACTAACGGTGAGCCATCCTTCAACGGCACCGGTTTTTGCATCGAAGGACAGCTGACTTTGGGCAGGGCCAGTAGTCGAAAATGTCAGGTTGTGCCAGCTGCCACCATAGTTATTCTCTTGCTGCGAAAACGGTGTGCTTGACGGGTAGGTGATCTCCGTCGTGGGCAGATCAAACGGTAGCGCGATCTGAACATCTGTTCCCGTTGGGTGTATTCCTGCAAAGCGCCATGATGGATCAACTCCAGCATCGTAAGCAGCATTCTTGTTGGCATCAACGAAGACGTCCAAAACGTATTCGCCTGTATCGGCTAAACACATGATGTAATACGTCGGTGCACCGTCATAGACAACCTGCTGCATGTTGGCTACTTCCATGGTGTTGTGGACAACACGGAAATAGATGTTGTTGTCTATTTGTGACTCAAACCCACTACAAGCAACAACAATGGTATGCTGGGCTGATGCAGGTTGCACAGCAAGGCACAAGCATATACCTAGTAAGATGAACAGTGTACGGCCAAGACTCATACTCCCTCCGATAGTGTGAGAAGTTGTTTGAACTCTTGCTCAGTCATGGGAAACACGCTCAGACGCGAGATGCGCACGAGCGGGGTATGCTGGAGAATCGGGTCAGCCCGCATCATGGCAAGAGTAACAGGATTCTTGAGTGATTCTTTTGCCTGGAGATCAACGCTGACCCAGATCGGGTCCAACGCTGTTGTGTCTGGGTATGCTTCGCGGATGACGGTGGCGATGCCCATGGCTCGCCTCTCCGTCCCCGTATGGTAGATAACAACGGTATCACCGACCGACATCTCTCTCATGTGCTTACGGGCAGCGTAATTCCTCACGCCATCCCACTGCGTTACCTTCTCGGCAATGAACGTAGCCCATGAGTACACAATTGGTTCGGTACGAACGATCCAGTATTGCATGGTCTTAGTGTTTGGGGGGAATGTGTACAATCACTCTGAACATCTGGGGCGAATTTGCTCCAGTATGCTGCACCGTATAATCCACGTAATTCAAGCTATCGACAAAATGTTTGGCATTGATGCCAAGATAGAACTTACCGTTCACGGAATCATGGGCCAGTGAACGCTGAACGGTGGCCGTGGCACAACGGCATGACCCCTCGATGCGCGTGATGCGTACGCTATCGCCTGAGGCACTGCCAAACTCGATCATCTGCTGGATGAAGCCGGTGGAATCACGGGTGACCTCCAGTACCGGCGGATAGAACAGCAGATCCTCTGGCTTTGCGTCATCATGAGCAAAACCAAGACCAAGAGCAAGACATCCAAGTGCTAGTGCGAACAACAGCAGTTTCATTCGATAACCTGTGGGAAGACGTCGACGAAATCATAAAACCCATGTCGGCCACGTACCCACTTGGCAGCCAATAGCGCACCACGAGCAAAACCCGAACGCGTTCGAGCATCATGGGTGAGCTCTATTCTGTCGTCAGTTCCGTCAATCGTGATCACATGCTTTCCGTGTACGTTGCCAACTCGGGTGGATGAAACATGAAGAGCCTCTGGGTCGATGCGCTCATGTTGCGTTTCTGTTACCAAGCGCTTCTTACGTTCAACTTCCTCGAGCAGTGTGTTGCCAAGCGTTAGCGCCGTACCACTCGGACTGTCGGCCTTGCGTGTGTGGTGCCATTCGTGGACGGCTACGTCGTATGCAGGGACGTGGTTGATAAGCATGCCGGCTGCACGAGCAAGGCGGACGAATATCTGTACACCAACGGAAAAGTTTGAGCCAACTACACACCCCGTGCCAGCCATCTCGACGAGCTGCTGAACGTGCTTCAACTGATCCTGCCATCCGGTGGTACCGATAACAAGCCCCCTTCCCGCACGGGTGACGATGGTTGCATTGTGAACGACAGCTGCGGCCGACGAAAAGTCGATCGCAACGTCCCAATTACAAGCATCGTTTTGCTCAAGCGGTGCTTCTTCGGTGTAGCGTGCAACAACGACGCAATTCTCAGACGGAGCAAGGGAATCGATTTCTCTTCCCATGGCACCATAACCGATAAGGGCAATGTTCATACTGCTGTCGGGTCCGTGAGTTCAAGCATACCATTGGTAATCCAGACCTTCTGATGGTCGGGAAGAAGTCGTGTAAAAGATTCGTGATGTGTACAGAGTATCAGCCCCATGCCTCTGCCAATTCTCGCATTGATTGCCGTTGCTATTCGTACCTGCATTTCGGCATCAAGCATGGACGTTGGCTCGTCGGCAAGCAATACCTGAGGTTCCAATGCAAGAGCTCGCGCAAGGGACGTGAGCTGTCGTTCACCACCACTGAGCTGATGCGGAAGTTTTTCCCGACAATGACTCAAGCCAAGTTCTGCTAGGAGCTCAAGGGTATTGCGGACAGCTTGTTCCTTTGCCAAACCACGTTGGGCGTAGATGGCTTGCACGTTTTGCGACACGGTAAGGGCAGAAACCAATTGTGAATGCTGAAGCACAAGGCCGACTACACGTCGGTGCTGCCTACGTGCAGCCGACCGCATGCGCATGGTGTTCACGCCGTCTATTGTCACGTTACCACTCGTCGGTAACATGTCGGCATGCAAGAGCTGCAGCATGGTAGACTTTCCCGCACCCGATACACCGCGGACAACGGTAACCACCGTGCCGTCGAGTTCAGCGGATACGTCCTTGAGCACGTGCATACCGTTGTAGGTCACGGTTACACTGTCCAGTCCGAACTTCATGGTAGAATTTACGGTGTATTGACTTGTGGTGAGGGGGCTTTGTTTGGTGCAGGCGCAGCATTGCTCATCAGGATTGCCACTGGTTGTGTGAGCGGAAACTGCTCCATGATCACCTTGCAGATGGCCGTGATCGGTACGGAGAGGACCATTCCTACGATGCCCCATGCCCAGCCCCAGAAGACCAAGGCAAAGAGCACGACAACCGGACTCAAGTTCAAGCTCTGTCCCATGGCCTTTGGCTCCAGGACATTGCCAATAAGGTTACCGAGAACAATCAAGATGAGAACGATGAGCAGTGCAGAGCCTAGGTTTTCAAACTGTACCAGTGTAACGATGCCAGAAACAAACACGGTGATGAATGAACCAATGTTTGGTAGGTAGCTAAAGAAAAAGGCCAGCATGGCAATCACTGGTGCAAAGTCAACACCGTACCAGGTAAGCACACCATACACGGTTCCTGCGTTGAGCAGGTTGAACAACGTCTTTGTCCGCAAGTACCGCAACACATTCTGATTCACGGCCTCGTAGATCTCGCCCAACTGGCTAGTACCAGCCGCCTTCATGGCCGCATCAAGCTTGGCTCCGAACTTGTCGGACCCAAGGATGATGAAGACCAGGTACAGGAGCATCATCACGCCATCGCCGACTACCGAAGCAGCAGAGCCCAACCAATCGGAGGCTAAGCGGATACCCATTTGCGGGTTGATTTCTTCGGCAACGCGCTCAAGCACTTCGGTGCCACCAGGGATCTGCGTCACCATTGACTGTGCGTTAGTGATGATTCGCTGCGACTTCTCAGCATAGACTGGTGCACGCTGTACTGCCTCGTCGACCCCGATTCCCACGATGGCGCTCACGCCCCAGACGGCCGAAGCGGCAATGCCAAGCACGACGAAGAGTCCGATGAATGTGGGGATATGAATCTTGCGACAAAGGTCGATAATGGGTTTGAAGAGTATGGCAAGGAACATGGCCATCACCATGGGGATGAGGATGTCGCGCAGAACAATCAAGCATGCAGCCACAGCCACGATGCTCAGCACCAACAAACCAATGGTTGATCCCCGTTCAATTTTGACCATGCACCAATTTACCGCATGTCAAATCCTATTTTCGCCTGTTCAGCCCCTTACCATCATTTTTTTTGCATCATGAGCAAGCCCATTTCCGAGTTCATTGCCAACAACTTTCTTCACTTCAACGCTGCTGCGCTGGTCGACGCGTCGAAAGCATACGTGAGCCACCTCGAGCAGAACGGCAAGATGATGATCACGCTTGCCGGAGCGATGAGTACAGCCGAGCTAGGTAAGACGCTTGCAGAGATGATCAGACAGGACAAGGTGCATATCATCACGTGCACAGGGGCAAACCTCGAGGAGGACGTGATGAATCTTGTTGCGCATTCGCATTACAAGCGTGTGCCGCATTATCGCGACCTCTCGCCACAAGACGAGTGGGAGCTGTTGGAAGGTGGCTTCAACCGTGTTACCGACACCTGCATTCCCGAAGAAGAGGCCTTTAGAAGAATCCAGAAGCACATCTTCAAGCAGTGGAAGGGGGCTCAGGATGCTGGTGATAGAGCGTTCCCGCATGAGTTCATGTACCGCATGCTGCTGAGCAAGGAGATGGAGCAGTACTACGAAATCGATCCGAAGGACAGTTGGCTATTGGCCGCTGCTGAGAAGAATCTTCCGATCGTCGTTCCAGGATGGGAAGACAGTACGATGGGCAACATCTTTGCCTCATACTGCATTAAGGGCGAGCTCAATCCACAAACCATGAAGAGCGGCATTGAATACATGATGTGGCTCTCATCGTGGTATCGTGAGAACAGCAGTGGTAAGGGTGTTGGCTTCTTCCAGATTGGTGGAGGTATTGCGGGCGACTTCCCCATTTGCGTGGTGCCGATGATGTATCAAGACCTTGAATGGCATGATGTTCCCTTCTGGTCATACTTCTGTCAGATCTCCGACAGCACCACATCATACGGATCGTACTCTGGTGCCGTACCCAACGAGAAGATTACGTGGGGCAAGCTAAGCGTCGACACACCACGCTTCATCGTAGAGAGCGATGCAACGATCGTTGCACCTCTCATGTTTGCCTGGATTCTTGGTTGGTAGGGTCCCTTGCTACTTGACAACGACGGAGGTGTGATTCCCGACGCGCACCATATATGTCCCCCTTGCAAGTCCAGGTAAGGGGGCTGTGTAGGTAAACGCAGCCGACAGGCCAGAGTGAATCGTCCTGCCGCGCATGTCGGTAACCACAACCAGTTGATTGAGTGGGCAGTGTGAGATTACCAGCTCATCGCCAACGAACGATGCAGTTGGCAAAGCCCCCTGCCATTCCTTTACGGAAGCGCGGACATCGGTGAGGACGAGGTCTACATACACAGGTAGGTGATCGGAGGCGCAGAGCAAAGCGTCGGCAATCTCTGCACTAACGGCGGTGTTTGGCGGATCGTTGATGCTGCTGTTGAGTCGGGGTATACCATCGTTGCCGAAGGCCGTGTAGGAGTTAGGCACGATGCGTGAAACCAGCGGCTGTGAAACGAAGATGAAGTCGAAGCGATCGTCAACACCGCCAGTGACGCCACCACCGCAGCCCTTGATGTTGTTCATGCGTGTGCATTGCGTGTAAAGGTGGGCTTGCGAGGCAACATTGCGCTGCCAGGACGTACCAAGCGGGTCGACTACGTTGGTCCCCGTGGACGAAGCAATCAGCGTTTGATAGGCATGCTCGGATGGACCGTAGAAGTTGCAGTCGCCGGCCACGATGATGTAGGAAGCATGGGCAAGATTGTTATGGAGAATCGTTGCTTCACGAGTGCGTTGCGCGGCAGACTCTTCGTCGTCGCTTGCCTTTAGATGCACCATATAGCACACAACAGTATCAGGTAGCCGACCAGACTCTGGTATCGTAGCAAGCTGTACCTCTAGGATGTTGCGCAGCTCTGTAGGAATGATCTTGCTCTGTAGGTAGGTGAATTTTGTCTGGTCGTAGAACAACTGATTGTCTGAATCAGGTCCATCGATAAAGGGTGCAAACGCAAAGGAGCTCCATGTAAGCACCTGACTAACGAACTGCGCACCCATGGTGTTATCGGCCACCTCTCCACACAGCAGGATGTCAGGCTTGATCTGCTGCAAGATTTTGGCATACATCGGGATGCGGCCATCATCGTTACCTGCTCCATAGTTCAGCACATTGTACGTGCACACCCGAATGGTGTCAGCAGCAGTCGAGGAGTATACAGTAAGTGTGCACAGGCAGAGCGCCAGTACGAGTCGTCTAGTCATTGTCCGCTACGCTAGGTTGAAACATCACGTCCTCACAAAGATCGCACGTGCTATCCTAGGAGCAAGGAAAACAGGTAAAAACAGTGCCGGGGTGTTCACACCCCGGCACTCAGATTTAGCATTTGCGAAATGCGCCTTCAGCGCTCCAGGCGCTAAGATTTTAAATTTCAAAGGATTACCAGATTTAGCGTGGAAATAGTGCCGGGGAGTTAACACCCCGGCACTGTTTTTGGGCTTATCCGCCAAGTGCCACTTTTAGTGCCGGGGTGTGAACACCCCGGCACTGCTTCCAGAAATGCTGCTGGTCTGCGCAATATTTGTACGTGCCAAATGAACGGACAATACTTCGGTTCTGGTTGCCGCTGAGCAGCACGTGGTTGATGATGGCAGCAGAAGGACCGTTGCTTGCTGCTGTGGTTGCCCGTTTGGCGTTACCTACGATCAATCTTGCTGCGTACGGTGTGGCAGCGGCGGTGGCGATGCTTATTGAGTCGCCAGTTATTGGTTTGTTAAGTGCTGTGATCACCTTAGCCAACACCAGGCAGTCGGTAGAGCAGTTGCGCCGGTTCATGATTCGAGTGAACGTTGCAGTGAGCACTGTCATGGTCATTGCATGTCTGCCATGGGTGTTTGAACCGCTTGCTAGAATGATGCTGGGGTTGGGACATGATGTTGCGTGGAGGGTGCATGGCGGACTCGTCTGCATGATTCCTTGGCCAGCAGCGATTGGTGTGCGACGGTTCTACCAAGGACTGCTCATTCGACAAGGGCGGACAAGGAGCGTAGCACATGGAACCGTTGTTCGGCTGACGATGATGGCGTCTACGGCCTTCATCCTTAGCTGGTTTAACCTTGAAGGTGTCCTCGTTGGCTGTATCGGCCTTACCGTTGGCGTGGTATGCGAAGCCATTGCCATCTGGCTGATTGCTAGGCGTTTGCCAGATCCGCAGTCTGTGATTGTACAGGAAGACCTCACCACCAAGGCCATCATGCAGTTCTACTTGCCGTTGGCTCTAACAAGTATTGTGAGCTTCCTGGCCGTACCGCTGCTGTCGGTCTTCATCAGCCGTCTGCCTGCTCCTATCGAGTCATTGGCTGTGTTGCCAGTGGTAAATGCTCTGCTGTTCGTGTTCCGCAGCTTTGGGTTCTCGTATCAGGAAGTTGGCATTGCCTTCGTCGGACAGGACAAGAACACCTATCCAGTAGTGCGAAGAGTTGGCCTTTGGATTACCATCGGCACTACTGCTGCAATGCTCATTGTGTCGTTTACTCCCTTGCTAGGCTGGCTTTACGAGCATGTGTTTGCTCTTAAGACGTCGCTTGTTTCGATGGCTATTCTACCGACGCAACTGCTCATCATCATTCCGATGACGGCTGCGATGTACTCTCTCCAGCGAGCGGTGATGATTACTTCCCGGCGAACCATTCACGTATCAATTAGCATGATCATCGAAGTTGGTAGCATGGCCATGTTGATGTTGCTCCTCATTAGCCTGCAACACGTCATGCACATTGATGGAATGCTGGCAGCAAGCATCGCTACAGCAACGGGCATGATCCTTAGCACGGCCTATGCCTTTGTGATATCCCGACGCGAACGCCATAGCTGGACGTTGTCGACATAACCGTCCACCGGCTACGTAGCCCCCTGCCACCTACGTTCAATCGTTGGTGTGCCGCTAGCTATCGCCGTCGTCCACCAGCTACGTAGCCCCCTGCAACCATGTTCAATCGTTGGTGTGCCCCGTGCTATCGCCACCCAATGGTTGGCGTGCCCCCTACCACTATCTTTGCCGCATGGAAAACTTGCTGGAAGTGCAGAACCTTGTTACCGAGTTCAAAACCGAGAATGCAACGGTAAAGGCCGTTGATACGGTGAGCTTTACGGTGAAGAAAGGACGTACCCTGGGCATCGTTGGCGAGAGTGGTTCGGGTAAGAGCGTCACCAGTCTAAGCGTGATGCGTCTGATCCAGACGCCACCAGGAAGAATTGCCAGTGGTAAGGTGCTCTTTACGGAGAAGGACGGGTCGGTAACCGACCTGCTTTCTCTTCCCGAAGAAACCATGCGCAAGTATCGCGGTAATCGCATTGCCATGATCTTCCAGGAACCCATGACGAGTCTGAACCCAGTGTTTACCTGTGGCGATCAGATCATTGAAGCCATCCGCTTGCACCAGCAGGTGAGCGTGGCAGAAGCAGAACGACGTACGCTGGAGCTGCTTGAAGAAGTACAGTTGCCAAGACCTGAACAGATGATGAAGTCCTATCCGCATCAACTGTCGGGCGGACAAAAGCAGCGCGTGATGATTGCCATGGCCATGAGCTGCAATCCCGACCTCTTGATCGCCGATGAACCAACAACGGCGCTGGATGTGACCGTGCAGGCAACCATCCTGGACCTGATGCGCAAACTGCAGAAGGACCATGCAATGAGCATGATGTTCATCACGCACGACCTTGGTGTGATTGCAGAGATTGCCGACGATGTGATCGTAATGTACAAGGGCAAGATCGTCGAACAAGGTCCGGTCGAACAAATCTTCGCCAATCCCCAACATCCCTACACCAAGGGTCTGCTGGCTTGTAGACCTCGGCTTGACAAGAAGCTGAAGGTGCTGCCAACGGTGCATGACTTTATGGACGAGGCCGCCGACGGCAGTATCACCGAACGCTCACACGATAACGTCGATGCCGTTGTACACCGCTTGTCGTTCACAGCCGAAGAGATCTCCACCCGCAATACCGAACTCTCTACACTCGCACCCATCCTGGACGTCTCCAACCTCGAAGTACACTTCCCAATCAAGAGCGGTCTGTTCGGTCGCACCACCGGCTGGGTTAAAGCCGTCGACGGTATCTCCTTCAACGTCAAGCCCGGCGAAACACTCGGCCTGGTAGGCGAAAGCGGATGTGGGAAGACAACCACCGGACGCGCCGTATTGCGCCTTGTAGAGCCCACCGGCGGCTCCGTCATCTTTCAAGGTAAGGATGTCAGGGGGCTTGGCTCTCGCGAGTTGAAGGCCATGCGCAGAGATTTCCAGATCATATTCCAGGATCCATATTCATCGCTTAACCCTCGTCTAAGCGTGGGTAGTGCGATTATGGAAACGTTGCAAGTGCACAACGTCGACGAGTCTGAACGTGCTCGCAAGGACCACGTGCTGTACCTGCTGGATAAGGTGAATCTTCTGCCGCGACACTTCAACAACTATCCTCATGAGTTCTCTGGCGGACAGCGACAGCGTATCTGCATTGCTCGAGCCCTGGCACTCAAACCCAAGCTGTTGATCTGCGACGAAAGTGTCAGCGCACTCGACGTAAGCGTTCAAGCTCAGGTATTGAATCTGCTTGTGTCACTCCGAGATGAGTTCAAGCTCACCTACATCTTCATTTCGCACGACCTTAGTGTGGTGAAGTTCTTGAGTGATCGCATTGCCGTGATGAGCGCTGGCAAGATCGTAGAGATGGGTACGGCTACGGAAGTGTACGAGAACCCAACGCAAGAGTATACTCGTAATCTGATCGATGCCATTCCGTTGGGTACGGTGGAGGATATTCGTAAACGTCGAGCAGACAAGAGCGCTGCATAAGACAGCAGAGTCCACCATGATTCAACTCCGTGGCATTACAAAGTCATTCGGTGCAAAGACCGTTCTCAAAGGCATCGACCTAGCCATACCAACCGGTAGCACCATGTGCATCATCGGTCGGTCCGGCTGCGGAAAAAGCGTCCTCCTTAAACACATTGTCGGCCTACTCAAGGCCGATGCAGGCGATGTAGAAATCGATGGCAGGAACGTACGCAAGCTCTCCCGTCACGATCTCTTTGCCCTCCGTCAGCGCATTGGTTACGTATTCCAAGGTGCTGCACTCTTTGACTCGATGACGGTGAAGGAGAACGTCACCATTGGCATGGTCGAGCACGGCGTCACCGATGCCAAGCTTCTGGATTCCGAAGCCTGCCGAGTGCTTAGCGCCGTTGGACTGTTACCACCCGTCGAAGAGTATGAGAGTGCTGCATTCCAGAAGGAATACGCCATCATCATGAACAAGAAGCCAAGCGACCTGAGCGGCGGTATGCGCAAGCGCGTTGGCGTGGCGAGGGCCTTGGTTGGCCGTCCCGACTACATTTTTTATGACGAACCTACAACGGGCCTGGACCCGGTGACGTCGCAGCAGATCGACGACTTGATTGGCGTTCTTGCACGAAACCTAAAGGTGACGTCGATAGTGATTACACACGACATGTTCAGCGTTTTCAACGTTGCCGACAGGGTTGCCATGATTCACGAAGGCGTGGTGCGATTTGAGGGGACAGTCCCCGAGCTACGCGATACCACCGACACGGAAGTAACCGACTTCCTGTCGCGATATGTAGCAGAAGGCTTCTAAAAGTGTAACGAAACTGTCCCGTTACACGTCATTGCACGCCACATGACCCGAATTCCAAGCCCCCTTCCATTCCTGATCCTGTTCTTTGTCCTGGTGATGTCTGCCGCGTCCGCCGCTGCACAGCTTACCATGCAGCAGGTTGCTTTTCCCGCCGGGTCGCCGATCGACGTAACTGGCTATCCCAACGTACGCTTACAGGTACGCATCCTGGACAGCGGTACACCCGTCCAACTTCAAAAGCCGGCATTCTCGATTCTGGAGACCAACATCGCCTACGACCCAAGTGCTGTTACGTATTCGGGTAATGGCATCCATGTGATTGAGTGGACGGTAAACCGCTTTGGCTTCTTTCAGTGTGCCGTAGTTGCTTCGCACAACGGGTACACAGCATCAACAACGGCATCGGCAAATGTTGGTAAGGTGAAAGGGGCTAATGTAGTCGTGCAGGATAGTACAGGCAGACTCCTGCCTCGGTTCTATGATGCAGGAGTAGTCGAGGCAGGTGAAACCGACACACTCAAGTTTCGCATCGTTGCAACCGAAGCAGCATTGGCTGGTGATCCACAACAAGAGCGACCAATCCTGCTCGAATCCGTTACTACAACACGTCCGGAATTTCAGGTAATCTGGAAGGGCTCATATGGTTCAGGCGCTTTGCCTACAAACATCATCTCGCCGCTATCCTATCGTGTTGACGTAGTCTGCAAGCCCACGAACAACGAACCGCTCTTTGATGTGCTGACGGTGACCTTCGAAGGTGGCATGCGCACAACGTGCATGCTTATTGCCAACGCACCAACCTATCCACGCAGAACCATCCTGGAGCTACGCACACCGAATGGCGGTGAGAATCTTGCACCATGTCAGGAAGTGCCAATACGATGGGTGGGCATGCTCCCTGGCTTTAAAGCACACCTGGAAGTGTCCACCAATGATGGCCGCACGTGGGAGTATATCGACAGTACAGCCGACAGTTCGTATTCCTGGCGCGTTCCCGCTACGTATTCCGACAGTGTTCGCATCCGCGTCTACCAGAAGTTCGAGTCGTCTGGTAGCATCTGGCTGCACGGACCCAAGGCACCGGTAACCAACATTGCCTATAGTGCTGATGGACGATACCTTGCTGCTGCCTATACCAACGGCCTGATACAGGAATGGGACGTAGTGAGTGCAACCAAGGCAAACAGTTATCAAGTCGAAGGGATGGGCAGCTCGCGCATCCGCGCCTTGACGTACGTTGGCACTACGCGATCCATCGTGGCAAGCATATCACGTCCAACCAGTAAGGGCGGCACCCTACAACGGTTTGACCCCGGCACGACTACTGTTGTGGCAACGGCCTCGATACCCAATGATCTTGCTGTTGCAGACGTTGCCAGCAATGCAAGTGGTACATTGTTGTATCTACTCCCGGAGTTTGCTTCGAGAATTCCCGTCTTCAATCCTCAAACACTGACAGAAAAACAAGCAATCCAGCTTCCAGGAACGGCAGCATCAGCAGCACTCAACGGCAATAGCCTTGCAGCATCCTTGCTGAACGGCGAAGTCATCACCTTCAACAGCGAAACAGGCGTAGAGACTGATCGTTCGCAAACCGGATTGGCAGAAGCATTGGGTCCGTTTGCCAACAAAATGGCAACGTCCGTGACAGGTAGATTGGTTGCATTGGCTGGACAGTCGTTGGTAGGCCTTGCCAATGGTCCTAAGGAGCAGCGGACGTTTGTTTACGACATGCAGGAAGATCGCGTAGTGAAGATTCTCTATCGCGAAGGAAGCGACGTCGTCAACCTTGGCTTTAGTCCCAGCGATGCCTTCCTTGGCTTTGGTTTTGGCTTCAACCCGCAGTTTGTTGTGTATGACCTTGCTCGTGGGATAACGCTACCACCAACAGGATCTTCGGCTGGACATCAGAATGAACTATCCGACATTGCCTTTGGTCCTGACGCTGCCACCGTTGCCACAAGCTCCACCGACAGTACCTACAACCTGTTGCTACGGAGAGTGTCGATACCGGAAACCGATATGTCGGATGCCGTCTTTAGCATCGCGCCGGTAGACCTTTCCATCACGCCTATTGCACTGGCACCGCGTCTTGTGGCTACACGCACCGATTCTACGATCGATGCCAACGTATGCAATACGGGCAGGGTGCTGGCAATCATCACTAGTGCACGGGCACTCGGTGGATCATGGCTCTCCGTGATTGCTCCTACTGGTGTTGATACCGTTGCTCCAGGTGAATGCTTGACGCTTAAGCTGCAGGTCTTTGCGCGTGATACGGGTCTACTTACCGACACCATCGAGCTAGTTGCTTGTGGTGTACGATTCCTGGTTCCAGTGCAGATGTACATTGCCGATCGCAATGTGCAGGTAGTAACAACGGTCGAAGACTTCGGTGATCTCTGCGTAGGTAGCTCACGCAAACAATCGTTTGTACTGGTTCGGAATGACGATGCCATACCATTGCACATCACCAATGTGTATGTAGAGGGTGGACTTGGTGCCGACTTTAGGGTTGCTACGTCCGATACGGACACGATTCTTGCACCTGGTGCTACCTGGGACATTGAAATCGAGTTTACACCAACTAAGCTTGGTCTGGATACAGGCGTGGTGATCATCCGGTATGAGCACCTCGAATCAGTAAAGCGAACGATGATCGTTACCGGCAGAGGTAGTGGAGCCGACCTGCAGTTGTCCCACACAACCTTACCATTCATCCCGGAGATACCACTACGAACCGTTACGATTACCAACCACAGTAACAACGACGTGCAGATTACGGCAGCAGACGTTACGAGTGGTCAACCCTTCATCATTCGCACACCACTACCTCAAACGCTTGCTCCCAATCAGTCGATGGAGCTTACCATTGAGTACCTGGGTGGTGCTGTTGCTGCAGACGCACAGGTGGCACTCACGGCAACGCCATGTGCAGCACAAACGAACATTGGGCTTACACTCTATTCCGGCTCAACCACAATTACGGCACCGTCCGTAGTTGCCGATCCGCGGTCGGATACCACGTCAATCCCAATCTATGCATCGATCACCGAGGCCGTACCATACAAGGGCGTCAGGTCGTTTACCGGAACTTTGCTCGTGAACCCACGACTCTATCTTGCGCACAGCATCAGCTCGGCAGTTGGCCAGGCCTCCATCGTCTCGCAGGACGTTGTTGAGGGCTGGCGATACATCGTGTTTACGGTCGAAGGCAATTTCGAAGGCGTCCATGAACTTGTTCGACTTGTCGGCTACGCAGGGATGGCCGAAACCGACAGTTCAGTGCTATCATTCGATAGTGCAACAGCTGGTTTTGGTGCAAGTGTTACCATGAAGTATGAATCAGGCATGCTGCGCATTGAACATCCCGACCCTACACGACGTATCGTGCAGAAGGCACAGTTTACGGTAGCGGGAATTGTTCCAATGCCCGTGCAAACACATGGTCATGCATTGCTGAATGTGACAGAGGCCACACCACTAACCATTCGAATACTGGATGCTCAAGGCGTCGTGGTTGCTTCAACCCACACCAACGCTCCAGTGGGGCCGATGGAGCAACAACTTCCGGTTTCTGCGCTTGTTCCCGGTGCTTATGTTGTTGAGTATGCCGGCACCACCACAACCGTTCGCACACCTCTGGTGGTGATACACTAACATGCGCAACATCATCACATCAATCATCGCAATTGGCCTTGTCGTATTAACCACGACTACGGCTGCACAAGAGAAACTGGCGGACACAACGGAGTACCTCCCCGTTTCGCTCTTTGCAGGTGTATCTGGTGGAGCAGCATTTCACGATGCAGAGTTTATTCAACTGCCTGGGCTACCCAATTGCTGCGAACCATACACCGGCGCAACCGGCCTGTCTGCCCTCGTCGATGTCGGTGCTGAATACCGCACGGCCATTCGGCTGTTCACCGATAATCTGCGACTCCGTCTTTCGGTTGGAGCACAGCTCATGCCCACGCATTTCCGACAGAATGAAGTGGTTGGCAACATCATCAACAATCAAACGGTGACGGATGGTGTGGTCGAGCATCAGCTAGATCTCTCCTACCTAGGCCTCACGATACAACCTGGCATCATCCTTCCTCTGCCTAGTGTTGATGGTCTGCAGTTGATGATAGGGGGCTTGGTAACACTTCCAATAACAACCACCGTAGAGCAACAGCAAGTGCTGGCATCGCCGACGGACCAATCCTACACCTTCGAGAATGGCGAGCGTTTTCGTGCACGCAATAGTGGTCCGCTTCCTGGTGCCACGTCGCCACTCCTATCGGCAGTCGCAGCACTACGCTACGTCATGCCCCTGAGCCAGAGCTGGCAACTTGTACCGATGATCAAGTATCAGCAAGCGCTTGGCAGCATCACGAGTGAAACACCATGGAACGTCACCTCTGTCCACGCTGGCATCGAAGTAGCATGGCAATTGCCCAAACCCGAGCCAGCGATGCCTGAGCCCCCTGCCCCAGAACCCGTGGATACAACGCCAATCACGATCGTACCACCGCCTGTTCTTGCAAGCAACGTGAGCATAGTAAGCCGCACGGCAGGAGCAACCGTCAACGGCGATACCATCTTCGCACCTGTCATTACCGAGTGGGTTGCCGACACCATCCAGTCCATTCTCCCAACATTGTACTTTGAATACAACAGCACCAATCCAGTTGGTGGAGAAGATGCCATTCAGCGGTTTGCACAGGCCGTCAAACAAAGCATGGTGGACAGTACCGATCAGCGTGAACATGTGGTGATTACTGGCTCGGCCTCGGCAGATGAAGACGCACGTCTAGCACGTGAACGTATCTCACGTCTGCTGCGCGACGTACCCGTCAACCAGAACCACGTGTCCGTCGTACAACGTAAGGCACCCGAAGCACGGTATCCCGGCTTGGCAGAAGAAGACCGGTTTGTCCGTGTTGAACTTGGATCAACACGACGGATGCTTCATCGATTTGCAGAGTCGAAGCAAATCATGACCGAGGCAGTGCAACTGGCAGCACTGCATACGATAACGTGTGAGGCTGCACCGTGTGTAACGTCGGTGAATGTCGAAGGAGGGCGGACGCCAAAGACCACAACCACCGATGTCGTCATCCCAATTACTGCCGACATACCAGTTGGCAGTACGGCCGAACAGCCGTCACTTGTAAGTGTGACGTTGCGGACGACAGACTCAACCGGAAACAGCGTTGATGCTGCCGCTGCAATGGTGCTTCGGCGCACCGTGAAGGAAACCCATCGCAATCGATTGTGGACGGATCCTACGGGCGTAGTCAAGCAACGCGGACTCCTACTGGCCGTGTTTGACTTTGATCAAACGCAGCCCTCTTCGGTTGACCTACACGTTGTCGACAGCGTACGCATTGCCCTTGCCCACGGACGCAAGGTCACCCTGGTCCCCAGCACCGATGAGTTTGGTTCAGACACCTACAACCTTGAGCTTCGAAAGAAGCGCGCAGAGGTTGGTCGCGCACTTATTGGCAAGGCAGCAGCTGACCTACCTGTTGACCTAACGGCTACAAACCCGACAACACCGCATCCGATGCAGCGAGCCGTAAGCCGCAGTGTCTGGGTTCGAATAGAGTAAAACGCTAACCCAGTTGTGTTGCATGCCGTCATTACCCCGTCGCACACTATTGTGTGCCTGATTGTGTTCGCTGTGCTTGACTGTATTTAACAGTAACGGGACGATAGCGTCCGCCGCGTAAAGTTCAGTGAGTGAGTAATTTTCTTCATGATCACGCGAGCCTTGTTTCCCCTCGACCCCGATGTAGCATTCCTCAACCATGGATCCTTCGGGGCATGTCCGCACACCCTTCTTGCCATCCAACACGAATGGCAGATGGTGCTGGAAAGAGAACCCGTTGCCTTCTTTCATGCCCTGCCAGCACGTTTGCAGCAGGCACGGAAGGCCTTGGCTGACTTTGTTGATGCCGACCCTACCGATCTTGTGTACGTCACAAACAGCACCTATGGCGCGAACATCATGGCAGCGACCATGGCTCGCCAGTTAAAGCCGGGCGACAGCGTACTCATCACCGATCACGAGTATGGCGCCTGCGTCCGCGCTTGGAAGAACCACCTTCAGGGGACGGGCATTCACCTAAAGGTCTGCCACATACCCATGCCAATTCCTGCGCAAGCGGACCTTGAAGACATCATTTGGAAGGAAGTCGACTCAAGCACCAAGGCCATCTTCATCAGTCATATCACGTCGCCAACCGCATGTCTGATGCCTGTCGGGGGGCTTACCAGTCGTGCTCGTCAAGCTGGGATCATGATGTTGGTAGACGGAGCCCATGCACTCGGACATCTCCCGTTATCAGTGCGTGATCTTGGTGTAGACATGTACACCGGCAACTGCCACAAGTGGATGTGTGCACCCAAGGGCAGTGCACTCCTTTGGGTGAGGCCTGATCTTCAGCCCCATGCATTCCCGGTTATCACCAGCTGGGGAGCAGATGGGTTGAGTGTTGGTGATGGTGCATTTATTGACGAACATGAATATACCGGAACGCGAGACCCTAGCCCCTTTCTCACAACACCAGCAACCATTGAGTGGATGAAGGAGCATGATTGGTGGACCACGGTCGACCGTGCTCATGCCGTGGTGTGTTACGGCATGGAACGGCTCATGGAGCTGGGACTCAAGCCAATGAGTGCTGATTGGTCCGAGCAAAAACTCCTGATGGGGACGGTGCTGTTGCCTGAGGAGGTAGACGGACCCGATTTGCAGCGACGATTACTGTCGGCCCACAACATCCAGGTGATCTGCATGCAATGGCTCGACAAGCCACTACTGCGGTTCAGTGTACACGGCTACACCACCACCGAAGAGGTCCACCAATTACTTACCGCACTTAAGCACGAGCTTATGCTGTAGGAGTCTGTTCTGCAACGCCTGCTGGGACGTTCTTTACATCGCGGATTCTTGCGATGAACTGCTCCATAAAAGCCAAGGAGTCGGGGAGGTTCAGACTCATCTGAACACCGCCGTTGATCTCCAGGTCGACGTATATCTCGTTACTGTGATAGTCATACTCAAGGTTGATGTCGTGGATGTCGCTGAATGGCATTTTGTGTTTGCCGAATTGCAGGATCTTCATGTCAGCACCTTGGAAAACGAGAAAAAAATATTTGCTACAATGTAGTGTTTTACTCCGTCCCAAACAACCTGTCATCCCGGCGAAAGTGTCGTCATTCCGGCGCAAGCGGGGACCCAGTGCTCTTCCGCCGTCATCCCCGCGGAAGCGTCGTCATCCCCGCGAAAGCGGGGACCCAGAACGCTTGGTTGCGAACAACGTTTGATCGTACTGCTCCTTTACCCGTCACCCCCGCGAAAGCGGGGGCCTAGTATGCTCGGTTGCGAACAACGCATGAACGTTCTGCTTCTTCCCCTGGATCCCTGCTTACGCAGGGAAGACAGTGTTGGTCGTCATCCCCGCGAAAGTGTCGTCATCCCCGCGAACGCGGGGACCCAGCATGTTCAGTTGCGCACAACGCTTGAGTGTGCTGCTTATTCCCCTGGATCCCTGCTTACGCAGGGAAGACATTATTGGCCGTCATCCCCGCGAAAGCGTCGTCATCCCCGCGAAAGCGGGGATCTAGCACTAAAACCTCCGTCATCCCCGCGAAAGCGGGGGCCTAGCACTCCTCTTTCTGGATCCCTGCTTACGCAGGGAAGACAGTATTGGTCGTCATCCCCGCGGAAGCGGGGACCCAGTACATTTTCGTCATCCCGGCGAACGCCGGGACCTACTTTCGCGGGGGTGACGACCTCTACTCCGTCCCAAACAACCTGTCACCAGCGTCACCTAAACCAGGGACGATGTAGCCCACATCGTTCAGATGGTCATCCAAAGCACCAACGATCACGTGAGCGCGTGGATGATTACGTTCAATTGTTGCAAGCCCTTCTGGTGCGGCGATGACGCCTGCAGCGATAATCGCAGTGTGCGGGAGCGCTGTGAGTTTTGTCAGGGTAGTGCTCAGACTGCCACCGGTGGCAATCATGGGATCCAGGACAATGAAGGTTGTCGAGGCATTGGCACTGGGTAGGTTCGAGTAATACTCTTCGGCAATGAGCGATTCTTCGTTTCGGCGCAAACCCTCGAAGCCAACCTTTGCCGATGGCATGATGTGCAAGAATGCATCCAGCAAGCCTAGCCCTGCCCGAAGCACGGGAATAAGTACGATCTCGCCTGATACAACATGTGCTTTGGTTGTGGTAAGGGGCGTGGTAACGGTACGCTCTTCGTGTGGAAGGTGCTTGCTAACTTCTACGGCAAGGTGCAGACCAATCCTGTACATGGCCTGCCTGAATTCATTCATGGGTGTGCTAGCAGCACGAATGATGCTTAGCTCATGCTCGATGCCAGTGCCGTGCAAAATGGTATGCATGGGCTTTCGTCCAATTGCCAGTTGTTAGGGTAGGCTACGCTACGTGTTCGGTATGCGGAGAAGAAAAGAGTTCAACTCTCTACGTCAGAACGGGAAGTAGTACAAGATTGTTAACCGTGGGATGGAAAACATGGTGTTAACGTCGGCCTTGTCTTCCGACAACATCGTCGGGTTGTCCTTGTTTGCCCATTGACTATCATCAACCTCGTTGAGATAGCGAGTTACAATCCTGTCCATATCCCTACCAAGCAATAGGTTAAAGCGAACGTTGAACATTGGGTAGAACAATCCGATTGGAGTTGGAATGTTCATCCCTAGTCCGACACCAAAGTTTATCCCGAACTTGCTTCGAACTATCGTTCCATCGTCGATCGTAGCGAATGTGGCACCAAGCTGTGGCAGGAAGTTGATTTTCTTGTAGGGGTTCAGGTTGTAGTGCACAACACCTTCTAGTACGGTTGTGGTGATTGGATCAAGACCATAGTCCTTCGCTGGTCCAGTGTTTTCCGAGTAAAGGAATGTTGCCTCGATAAGAAACTCAGGATTGATACCGTAGGTCAGGGTGGCGCCAGCGGAAAGCAAACCATCAAACGACGAGCTGCGCTTTGGACCTTCGTCAGTCTTGTAGGTCGTCCACCTGTTAGGGTTATCACCCGATCCAGCCAGCCGCGGATCATACTTCTGCACAAACTGCTGGAACTCGATGTTTGTTTGCGAGCCGATCGAAATGCCAAAGCCAAGGGTGCGTGGTTTGATCCACTTTTCGTAAGCGACACTGTCGGCATAATAGTTGTCGAGTGCAATCTCCCAATCCCTATCATCTGGGTAGTCTTCGTCGGTAGGGGGCTTGGGTTGCGCAAGTGCCGCAGTAGAAGCAACTAGTAGCATGGCTAGTAGGCCAAAAAACTTTCTGGTTGTTTGCGTTGTTTGGTCAATGATGTTCTGCATGGTGCTTCCTTTGATCTCGGCAATTTTCTGAGCTACAAGTGCAACGTAGGCGGGTTCATTACGCTTGCCTCGGTGCGGCTCAGGCGTGATATAGGGCGAGTCGGTCTCGATCATGTAACGATTGTCGGGAACGTTCTCTACCACCTGCTGCAAAGTCGATTTTTTGAAGGTGATATTGCCAGTGAACGAAACGTGGAACTGTGCATCCAGTGCTCGTCGTAGCACGTCCACCGAGCTTGAAAAGCAATGAAGCACTCCTCGGAGTGTTCCGTCCTGCTCTTCTTCAATGATAGTCAACACATCGTCATCGGCCTCACGGTTGTGGACGATGACGGGTAAATTCTTGCGCTTTGCAATACGTAACTGTTCGCGGAAACAATGCTGTTGCACGGACTTCTCGGCAAAGTCGTAGTAGTAGTCCAGTCCTATCTCTCCAATGGCCACAACCTTCACTGCCGTCGCTCCCTGCTCTACGTGTTCGAGATCATGGTCCGTCACTTCCTGCACGTGATGCGGGTGAATGCCAATGCCTCGATAGAGCATGGGATGACTGTTTGTAACGGTGATTAGATGATCTCGTCGAGCTGGTTCGATGTCTGGAATGATGATGGCTTGGAGACCACCGTCAATGGCACGCTGCAACATCGCATCCCTATCGGCATCAAATGGTTTGGTGTCGATATGAGCATGAGAGTCAATCATCGGCTGAGCACGTCCATTGCTTCACGGATTTGCTTGAGCTGGTGGGCGTGACGGACGTTGGACCAGGCTTTGCGAATCCGACCTTGTGGGTCGATGAGGTAGCTGGTACGCACGATGCCCATGTATTCACGACCGTAGAGTTTCTTGAGTTGCCATACATCGTACTTCTTGATGATGGCCATCTTGGGGTCGGCAACAAGCGTGTAGTTCAACTGATACTTGTCGACAAATCGGTGGTGACTTTCTACGGTATCGGGACTTACGCCTATTACGTGAATGCCCATGGACTGAAGTTCCGGCATCGAGTCACGAAACGAGCATGCTTGTGCAGTACATGTAGGTGTATCGTCTTCCGGGTAGAAATACAGCAACACCCAACGTCCTCGTAAATCCTTCAACGCAAAACGGTTGGAGTTACTGGCAGGAGCCGCGAATAGCGGTGCGACGGTGTTTTCTTCGAGAGCCATGGTGAATCGTTATCGAACAATTACCAACAAAGCTACACGCTAGTTCATCTTTCTCGCGGCAAAGAGTCTGATAATGGCACGTTCAATTGGCAATAGATCGTCCGAAGCTGCTTGATCAGCGACCGAATCACTGCTGTCGGTGTCAACGTTCGTTGCAGCACGCTGTCGGTCGTCTTGTGCTTTCATCACCGCTACACCAACCGGCGCATTGTACACCTTGGCAAGGTGCTCCTTTAGGTCGGGTAACTTATCCGTCAGCCGATGGTAGACTACCTCACCAGTCGGCCTTAGGACAAGTCCTACCTCCGTAAATGAAATTGCCAGGAGTCCTTGCCGAACCGTAGAACGCACAAAGGCCAGGTGTTCCGGTAACTCGTCAAGGACCTTCTGCCACTGCTCCGAAAGGGCTCTGGCTGAGAGGGCATTGACGCTTCGTGAACGTTCACGTACCCGTTTGGCTACAGGACTAAGCTTCTTAAGATCACCAACTACGTTTGGCGGTGGAGGGGGGGATGGGGTAGGTGGACGTGTAGGTGAACGCATTGGACCAACCTTGAGGGCCATTGGTATGCCCCCTACAGGCTGTGATGTGCCAGCACCGAGACGTGCCAACAGCTCACCCAGATCAACCGATGCATCCATCGAGGCAAGCCGGATGAGTGTAAACTCGAAGCGCACACGGGGCTGCGGTGGGTTTAGGCGTAGTTGTTGTTCGCCCTGGGAGAGGACGGACATGATGCGGACAAGGTCGGTCTGACTGTAATGCTGCGCTTCATCAACATACCGTGTCTTAACTGCTTCTGCTGCTTCGATAAGGTTGGCATTGGTTGTTGCCACCACGGTAAGCAGATTGCGGTAATGCTCCAGCAGGCCTACGAGTGTTTCCTTCAAATCGTAGCCCCGGCTCACTACCTGCCGAGCCAGATCAAACATTCCCGATAGATCGTTCTGCCGAGCCGTAGTGCTGATGTCGAAATAAAAATCAACATCCACCAAGTGCAGGGCCTCTGCCACCTGCGCACTGGTAATCGATGTTCCGCAAAAGGCAACAACCTGGTCGAAGATCGACTGTGAGTCGCGCATCGACCCATCGGCCTTCCGCGCTATGGCAACGAGCGATGCCTCGTCGATCGTTATGCCATCGGCACTGGCAATGGTAGCTAGGTGACCAACGATGGAGGATATCTCCATCCTTCTAAAGTCAAAGCGCTGACATCGACTAAGGATCGTTGCAGGAACCTTGTGAATCTCCGTGGTTGCAAAGACGAAGATTAGATGGGGAGGGGGCTCTTCCAACGTCTTAAGCAAGGCATTGAATGCTGCCGTTGAGAGCATGTGCACTTCGTCAATGATGTACAGCTTGTACTTACCCGTAACCGGAGCGTATTTGGCATTGTCGCGTAGTTTACGCACATCGTCTACACTGTTATTCGATGCACCGTCGATTTCGATCACGTCAACACTGCGACCTTCCAAAACATCCCTACAGGTGGCACAGTCATTACATGGTTCATTGTCGACAGGGCGCTCGCAGTTCAAGGCACGCGACAGGATTCGTGCGCAGGTTGTCTTGCCCACGCCACGTGGACCAGTGAACAAATACGCATGGTGTACCCTGCCCGTACGGATTGCATTTCGTACAGTTGTAGTAACATGTTCCTGTCCTACAACGTCTGAGAAGCGAAGTGGACGCCATTTACGCGCTGTTACAACAAAACCTTGATCTTCTGTCATACTATCAATTCTCACGAACCCGTTAATCTGCAAAAAGCAATGAGCCACGCCAAACATCTAGTCGGAAGCATTCTCATACTCCTGTGTGCTTCCGTGCTCCATGCCCAGCCCATTCGGCTAACAACCGTTGATGGAGTAGAAATGGTTGCCAATTGCGTCAAGGTGCAATTTGCCGAACCCCTGACTTCTGATGCAATGATACCGCCTGGATTCTCCCTGCACCATAAGTATCTGCAGTCAGACGTCCCACCAATGAACACGTTCTATAAAGCCCCCTCCCATGCGCTAACGCGAGCCATCCGCGAGCTTTCGCGGTGTGCTGTGCTTAGATACGACGCTCCGATGGATCCTGTGCAGGCAGCGAGAATGCTGGCAAAGTTCGACCAGATAACGTATGCAGAGCCGTGGTATACGATGCAGGTAGCCTATGTACCCAACGATCCAATGGTTTCTGAACAAGAGGCGCTTACGGTGCTCAAGATGACAGAAGCATGGGATATCGAGCAGGGTAGTGAGAGTGTGGTCGTGGCAGTGATTGACAATGGCGTCGACCAAACACACGAAGATCTAAAGACATCCATCGCTGTGAATAGTGGCGAGATACCAGGCAACTTTATTGATGACGACAACAACGGTGCTGTTGACGATTATAACGGATACAATCTAGCATGGGAAGATGATGGAACTCAACCGGGAGTAACGTACAATAACGGTGCTGGTGGACATGGTACAAACGTCGCCGGTATTGTTAGCGCTACCACGAACAATGCTCTGGGCATTGCCGGCATTGCCAATCGGTGCAAGTTGTTTCCGATAAAGGCGGCACCAGTGAACACTGGCTCCATTGTCTACGGTTACGAGGGTATGATCTACGCAGCCCAACGTGGCTTTAAGGTGATCAACTGCTCCTGGGGATCGCAGAGTCGATCGGGGTTTGTAAAACCGTACAGCTTCATCGACAAAAGCGTTGTTGATTACTGCCTTGCCATGGGAAGCATGATTGTTTCTTCCGCTGGCAATCATGGCAACGGTATCGGTGGTGCTGGGTGGCTGGAGTTCAACTACCCTGCTGCTTACGATGGGGTGATGGGCGTTGGTGAATGCAACACGTCACATAAGGTTGCTTCAACTTCTGGTCTTGGCCGAAATGCCTGGGTAATGGCACCCAGCACAAACGCCGTTACTACGTCGTCGGGTGGTGGCTATACAAGTGCCGGCATCAGCGGTACTTCGTTTGCATCACCAATGGGTGCAGGCGCAGCAGCCCTCATACGTTCACACTGGCCTGCTCTAACACCACGACAAGTAGCAGCGTTGTTACGGGCTACCGCTATCGATATTCGAGGCACCAACCCCGGCGTAGCCAAGTCGCTTCCTGGAAGAATCTCCGTCCTCGATGCTCTGCGTGCAGATCCTTCGGCGATGCCTGGCTTCAGACTTGTCTCCCAACGCATCGTTGTTGGTGGCACCGAAACTGCTCGGTATGCGAATGGTGATACTCTTCAACTGTACATGACCATTGCCAATGACCTTGCTGCATCACAGGCACTAACCTGCGCCATCCGTATTCTTGACCCCGCTGGCTGGGAGGTCGTACCGGTCGTTACCACCGTACAACGTCCTGCACTCGGTGCTGGTGAGCAAGCAGAGGTAGGACCGTTTACTGTGGTGGTGAACCGACATCAGGACAAGCCATGCTTCATGGACCTCACCGTACTCGATGCTTCACATGAGCAACGCATGTTTGCCTATATCGAACCGCCGGCTACGATGACCACCTTCGCCAACGATCAGCTGAGCTATTCCATCGGCGACCACGGAATGTTTGCCTTTGGCTCTACGTTCGCAAGTAACATGGTTGGTAACGGTACGGGCTTTGGGTGGAAGCCAACGTTCCAGGATTTGGGGTGGACAGGGGGCTTGGTATTCTGCACTGGCGATGGCAGGGTGCTACGGGCTTACGACAATGCTCAAGACAAACCGGACTTCAGAGCAGAAAAGCCGTTTGCCGCACCCGAAGCTAACCGTGCCATCCTCACGGATTCTGCTGCTGGTGATAGAGAGATCGGTGTGCGTATCCATGAACGCTGCACGTTCCCATCATCCAACGGACCAACGACGATCATCGCCATTGAAGTAGAGAACAGAACTGCAGCACCACTACAAGATGTTGCTGCAGGGTATTTCTTTGACTGGGATATCGGACCTAACGGACAGAACAATAAGGCACGCTTGGCACCTGAAGCCCTGCCGACATCTTTCAAGAGCATGGGCGAGGCAGAAATGTTCTATCGCGACAACGTGCCTGTCGTGGTGGTCTGTGCAGCCGTGTCTTCAGAAGCCTCCATCCAGGGTCAGGCCGCTGGTATGATGATGCTTGACTACGTCGACGATGCCGATCGGTTTAGTGATGCCGACGTTGTTACGTTGCTTACCTCCGGCACAAGTGTGCAAACCAACATGCTCGGCGATGCCTGCGGTGTTGTTGGTATGCGCTTTCCTGGTGAGCTTGCTCCAGGGGAACGGAAGAAGTTCATGATCGTTATCGGCGTCGGAACGTCGCAGGAAGAAGCTGCGACGAATGTTCGCGAAGCCATCCTAAGTCCGAATAGCGTCAGCGACAACGTTCCTGTCAATGCGAGCCTGTGGCCGAATCCAACGGGTGGACGTGTTACGGTTCAGGTGGATGGAAGTATCAGGTCCGTTACCATCACAGACCTCCTGGGCAACATGGTACAACGTCGCGACGGTAGCGGACTGTCCACCGTACATCTTGAACTCTCTGGCTTGAGCACAGGGCGCTACCATGCCATGCTCGAAACCGATCATGGTATCGTAACGCTTCCACTTCTGTTGCTTAACTAGTCCATGAGATTGTTTACTCTTTGCTTAGTTCTCTCATCCGTTTGTGCACTTGCACAACATCCGATTATCACACAGCCCGGACCCGATGGGACAACCGTCGTAATGAACCGACTAAAGGTGCGACTATCGGCACACGTACCACGCAGTATGCACCAGGAAGTGTTGGAAGGACTTGACCTTACGCCGCTCTACCCGGTGCTTCCATACCGTCAGTCCTTACTGGCCATCGCGCAAACGCAAGGTCTGGCGGTGACAACCGAGGTCCTCGCTGCAGAAGAACCTCTGCTCAGGTCCTACGTTGTGAGCTACACTGCCAACGAAACTCCAGCACAGATGATGGCGCGTCTCATGCGTCGTTGTGCCGACGTAGTCGAATGCTGCAGTCCAGTCTACGTGGCATCACTGGCCTCCATGCCCAACGATCCTCGACTCGAAGAGCAACGCATGCTGCAAACCATACAGGCATTCGATGCCTGGGATGTGGAAGGGGGCTCGGATACCGTGGTAATCGGGATCAGTGATAGTGGCGTACGACCTGACCATGAAGATCTGAAGGATGCGTTGTTTACGCGAAGCAGTGAAATACCAGACAATGGGAAGGATGACGACGGGAACGGATACGTTGATGACTATCGCGGATACAACTTCTGTACACCTGATGATAGCACGTTGCCAGGCGACACCTACAATCCCGTTGAAGGACATGGCACTGGAGTGGCAGGAATCTGTGCAGCTGTAGCCGACAACGGCGTGGGCATCGCCGGCGTTGCCGGCAAGTGCAAGATCTTCCCGATCAAGACCATGCCTAACACGAGCAGTGGTATAGTGTATGGCTACGAATCACTCATGTACTGTGCAGTCAACAACATTGATGTTGTGAACTGTTCATGGGGTTCGACCGGTAAATCATGCGTCGATGAAAGCATCGTCCGATACGTAATCGCACGCGGTACGGCCGTTGTTGCAGCAGCAGGTAATCACCGCTCGGCAGTACCCTTCTATCCTGGTTCGTATCACGGTGTGTTGAACGTTGGCGTAACCGATCCCGATGACAATGTGATTGCAATGTCCGGACACGGTCCAACCGTCGACGTCATGGCTCCAGGACAGCAAACACTCACCACGTCAAACGACGGCACGTATGGCAAGTTCTGTTGCACATCAGGATCGAGTCCGATTGCTGCCGCAGCCGTTGCCCTTGTCCGCTCCCGATACCCACTACTCAGCCCCCTTCAAGCCTGTGCCATTGTACGAGAGAGTGCAACGCCCCAGCCATGGAAAACGGTGGAGAGTCCTGTAAATCCACAGCTCTTGCCGTACGGTCGACTCAACCTGTTTGGAGCGGTGACGATGAGGGCTGACTCGTTACCATCTATCGAGTGGGACAGCGTTCGTGTAGCACCTGCGTCGGGCTCGCATCGTTGGGGCGTTGGTGACACGCTTGAGGCAACGTTGTATGGCACGAATCTCTTGGCGGAGTGGACGCTTGATAGCATCGTTGGTCTGCGCATTACGCCTGACTCGACGATGCCCGTGCAGCTCCTGCGTCATGAGTCGTCGCAGAATTCGATCCACCTGAACAGTGGTGACAACGTGATTCTGGAAGGCTTCCGTTGTGTTGTAATCAAGCGTACGGATACCACCGTGTACGTGGCAGGTAGCATCACTGGAACCACACTTGCCGGTGAACAGCATACACGTCCATTTAGCATTGCCATCGTACCTGCACCCGCCTACACCACCTTGCAGAATGATGTTGTCACCACATCGATTGGTGATAGGGGGCGCATAGGGAATACCGACATCGAACGCGGTCAGGGCGCAGGGCTGATCTACCGAGCCTTTTGCGGTCAGCTTTACGAGGGCGGACTCATGGTAGCGGCCAACAATCGTGTTGTTGATGCCGTGCGTGGTCTTAAGGGTGTGAACGATCACTTCAGACCGCAGAAGCGTTTTGAACAACCAGATTCGTCGACGGCCATCGTTACGGATGCCGATGCCCCTGACTCGTTACGCCTAGGCGTACAAGTAACCTGGTCGGCACGTTTAGCACAAGCCGACTCAGCCGTGATTGTTTTTGATGTAACGCTGAAGAACATTTCTCAGGAGACGCTTTACGATCCAGCCATTGGATGGTTTTGTGACTGGGATCTTGGTTCAAACCCAGGACACAATGATGCCGAGTCCACACCACCGGAGATTCCCAACTCCGTTTTCATGCGGGCCAGTACGAGCGCCGTGCCTTCAGTGTGGAGCACAACCTTGTCGCACCATACGGATGCAATCATCATTCACAGTGTCATCAACAATGCCTCCACCTACGCAGGGTTCGACATGCATCGCAAGTATGCCTTGCTGCATGGTGCCGAGGCCGATTCGCAGTTTTCGAATGTAGATGTAGCCTCCATCACTGGTGTACGATTTGATCTACCACTGCCTCCAGGACAACAACGATCGTTCAGACAAGTATTTGTGATCGATACGACGCGAGAGCGTTGCGTCGAGTTGGCACGTGCAATTGTTGCACAGGATTTACCCAGTGATTCACTGATTGCATCCCGTGAACTCACGCTCGGTGCTGTCTATCCAAATCCGACGACGGAAGTGGTGACCGTGCCTATTCGGCTAGCAGAGAACGGTGCAAGTACCTTGGAGCTCGTTACACTACAGGGCAAGCAGGTTTATACCATTGCCGGACCAACGGTGCCTGGTGTGCATCTCGTTACACTTGACCTTAGCAGAGTAAGCTCGGGAGCATACGTTGTTCGTTTAACACAGAACGCAGAAAGCAGGACTATCTTAATGCAGGTGTTGCACTAGGTCGGCAGCGAATTGTTGACCCTGATACGCTTAGGCCAATTACCAAACCTATTTTTGCCCCATGTCAGTTGTTCTTGTTGACCACGTTGGTGCCGTCGGTGTTGTCACCCTAAACCGACCCGACAAACGGAATGCACTCAATTCCGAGCTTGTGCAGCACCTTCACACCACCATCAACCAGTTGGAGGCCGACGCCTCCATTCGCGTGATTGTGCTGAAGGGGGCTGGACCAGCATTTTGTGCCGGTGCCGATCTTGGCTACCTCCAGCAGATAGCAAACAACGGAGCAATGGAGAACCTGGCAGATAGCACGCAACTGATGGAGCTGATGAAGGCCATCGCAGAGTGCAGTAAGCCCGTCATCGCCATGGTTCATGGTCCAGCAATCGCTGGAGGGTGCGGTCTTGCCAGCGTCTGCGACATCGTGATTGCAGCGCAAGACGGTGCCCGCTTTGGTTACAGTGAGGTTGGCATAGGCTTCATCCCGGCCATTGTCATGGTATTCCTCTTGCGAAAGATTGGTGATATGCAGGCCCGCAGACTTGTACTTACGGCCGACATCATCAACGCCGACGAAGCCGCAAGGATCGGACTTATCACCACGGTTGTCGATGACGATCAACTAGAAACCTACACCATGAACTTGGCCGAGCGAGTTGCCAAGAACAGTCCATCGGCCCTTCACCTGAGTAAGAACATGTTGTGGAACCTCCATGGCATGAGCATCGAATCCGGTTTACACTATGCAGCAGCGATGAACGCATTAGCACGTCAGACGCCAGATTGCCAGGAAGGAATACGGAAGTTTCTCAAGTAAAACGCAGCATACATTGAATTCGTCAAAGCGGACGGCTAACAGCACAGACTGTGTTATTTTCTCAGGTAGAACGTCCAACATCCTCGAATATCCACCACGTATACAATCCAATGACAAGACTCATCTCGATAACACTAGTCAGCTTGCTTTACGTAACAAGCATTCAAGCCCAACAAGCACCAACCCGAGTTGAAGGAAAGATTACCGACCCCGTCACCCATAAACCCGTTGGCTGTTCCATACAGTTTGTGGGACCCAATGGCAAGAAGACCAAGATCACCTCGAACTCTTCGGACGGAACCTATCTAGCCGTAATCAACGAAGCAGGGATGCACAAGATTTACATGGCTGGATACAACGTGTATCGTGAAGAGTTTTCACTCAACATCCCCGAAGCAAAGCGCTTTCAAGAGATTAAGCAAGACTATTCCGTGAGAGCCCTTACCGAAGGTGACCTAGTTGCGCAGCTGCGGGCTTTTGACAAGAATCAGGCAACGCTAACATCTGCAGCCCGCACACAGATCGAGTCGCTCAAAGAAACGCTCAACAAGAATCAGCAAATGAACGTGGTGATTACCGTATTGCCTGACGAAGACCAGCTAGCATTGGCGAAGTTCCAAGTCAACCAGCAATACCTTAAGGACAGTGCCGCATGGAGCAAGCAGTACAAGGCATGGGAAAAGAAGTACAAGAAAAAGACCGTTAAACCAGAGCCACCAGTTGCACCAGTACCACCATCAACACCAGCAGATCCTAACCAAGCACTACTTGCTCAACGCAAGTCGGCAATTCTCTCTGCCTTTGCCGATGTTAAGAATGCAGACCTACGCATTGAAGTAGTGACGAGTGGCCTTCCTGCATCAGCCATGTATCAACCCGGTGCAGTCGTTGCAGCTCCAGCGACTACGAAGTCAAAGAAAGGCAAGAAGTCAACCGCAAGCGCACCCAGCGCACCACAACTTCCTCAGTCCAATCACGACACGTTGATCCTGAAGGTTGGCAAGGTAAAACGCCTACTTGAGTGAGGACTACCTAGCCCCCTTCCCAACGTCGATGTTGAAATCTTGATTGCCGTTGAGCGTCGCGGACCAACTATATTTCAATGTGAGTGAACAATTGTGTGGGTTAGCAAGTAACAGAACCCACGTCAATACGTCGTTATGTACGTACGTTAACTCCATCCAAAGGACACTACAATGGACGGCAACTATTCAAATCGCGTGCAGGACGTAATCCGGCTAAGTCGTGAAGAGGCCTTACGGTTAGGTCACGACTACATTGGCACGGAACACCTCCTGCTTGGCATCATTCGCGAAGGTGAGGGCATGGGCGTGAAGCTCCTGCGCAACCTAGGCGTCGACCTTAGCAAGCTAAAGCGTGCCATCGAAGACACCGTCCGGTCCATGAGCGGTCCACTCACCATCGGCAACATCCCCCTTACCAAGCAAGTCGAGAAGGTTCTCAAGATCACCTATCTCGAAGCCAAGCTTTACAAGAGTGATGTTGTTGGCACTGAGCACCTTCTGCTATCCCTGCTTCGTGACGAAGACAACATCGCCGCACAGATTCTCTCGCAGTTTGCCGTGAATTACGACACAGTACGCAAGGAGCTCGACTCCTACGTAGGCGGGAAGATTCCTGGGTCAGAACAAGGACGCGCCGAACAGAAGTCGCGCACCAAGGCAGCGCCAGAGCGCACCAAGACGCCCGTGCTTGACAACTTTGGTCGTGACCTTACCAAGCTTGCCGTAGAAGGTAAACTTGATCCAGTGATCGGCAGAGAAAAAGAAATCGAACGAGTAGCGCAAGTCCTATCACGCCGGAAGAAGAACAATCCCGTACTCATCGGTGAGCCAGGTGTAGGCAAGACGGCAATCGTTGAAGGCCTCGCGTTGAGAATTATCGACCGCAAGGTTTCGAGAGTGTTGTTTGACAAACGCATCGTTACCCTGGATCTTGCTGCACTGGTTGCAGGTACCAAGTATCGCGGACAGTTCGAAGAGCGCATGAAGGCCGTCATGAACGAGCTCGAGAAGGCCAAGGACGTCATTCTGTTCATCGATGAGTTGCACACGATCGTTGGTGCTGGCGGAGCATCTGGTTCACTTGACGCATCAAACATGTTCAAGCCCGCTCTCTCTCGCGGTGAAATCCAGTGCATTGGTGCCACGACGTTGGATGAGTACCGACAGTTCATCGAAAAGGACGGGGCGTTGGACCGACGCTTCCAGAAGATCCTCGTTGAGCCCCCTACCCCTGATGAGGCAGTGCAAATCCTGATGAACGTTCGTGATCGTTACGAAAAGCATCACGGAGTGCGGTATACTGACGAAGCCGTTCGCGCCTGCGTACTCATGGCCGATAGGTATGTAACCGATAGGTTTTTGCCCGACAAGGCACTCGATGTGATGGACGAAGCTGGTGCACGCGTACACCTATCGCACATCAACGTACCCAAGGAGATTCTGGACCTCGAAGAGAAGATCGAAGAGATCCGTCAGCAGAAGAACTCCGTTGTCAAGTCACAAAACTTTGAAGAAGCCGCACGACTTCGCGACCTCGAAAAACGCTATCAAGGCGAGCTCGAGCAAGCCAAGGAGAACTGGGAGCAAACGGCCACGGAAGTTGTCCACGACGTAGGAGAAGACGACATTGCCGACGTGATTGCCATGATGACGGGCATCCCCGTCAATCGCATCGCAGAAAGCGAAAGCAACAAGCTTCTCAAGATGGCCGACGAGCTCAAACGTAGAGTCATCGGACAAGAAGAAGCCGTTGATCACCTTGCAAAGGCCATTCGCAGAGCACGCGCAGGACTTAAAGACCCATCCCGTCCAATCGGATCGTTCATGTTCCTTGGCCCAACAGGCGTTGGAAAGACGGAGCTCGCAAAGGCCTTGTCACGCTACATGTTCGACTCCGAAGATGCCCTGATCCGGATCGACATGAGCGAATACATGGAAAAGTTCTCCGTGTCACGTCTCGTTGGAGCACCTCCAGGATACGTCGGATACGAAGAAGGCGGTCAGCTAACAGAGAAGGTTCGTCGTAAGCCCTACTCCATCGTTCTACTCGACGAAATCGAGAAGGCACACCCTGACGTGTTTAACATCCTCCTGCAAGTGTTCGACGATGGACAGCTTACGGACGGACTTGGCCGACGGGTCGATTTCAAGAACACCATCATCATCATGACGTCCAACGTTGGCATGCGTGATGTGAAGGCAGGGGGCAGAATCGGCTTCTCCACGGATGAAGTATCCGATGCCTACAGCAACGTCAAGGCCACCATCGAAGAAACGATGAAGCGCCTCTTCAATCCAGAGTTCTTGAATCGTATCGATGAGTACGTGATCTTTAGACCATTGCAAAAGGCACACATGGTTGAGATCATCGACTTGCAGCTTCAGGATCTGTACAAGCGCCTTGCACTTCGCGGTATCAAGCTGGATCTGACCAAGCAAGCCAAGGAGTTTCTAGCCGAACATGGTTTCGACGAGAAGTACGGTGCACGTCCACTACGACGTACGCTTCAGCATCACGTCGAAGACCCATTGGCCGAAGAAATGCTCAAGGGCAACTACCACGAAGGGTCGGTGATCAAGGGTAAGCTTGACAAGAAAACCAACACCGTTGTGTTTACGCTTAGCAAGCCACGTCCCGACAGCGAAGAAGAACACGAAGAAGCAGAGACACACGGAGAATAACTGTCCATGCTTCGACTCTGGTCCGCACTTGCTGTTCTGATCACTGCATTCACTCTGGCTAAGGCACAGGTCAGCAAGCTGCCTGAGCCCCCTACCGGATTTCAGTGGCAACAGCTCCCCGAGCTCAAGGCCGCATTCCTGAAGCCGGAAGGCTGGCACGTCAAGCACCGAGCAGAGGGTGAAACGCAAGCGTACTTCATCACGCTTGAAGACCTCGACAAACAAGGCACGTTCCTCACAGGACTGTCGGTCAACAGCATTCCCAAGGTATCCGCCCAGACCAAGCTCTGGGCCAAGCAGTATGCTCGTCAGCTTCACGAGCGCGTGAAGTTGGACAGCACGGTTACCATCCTCAAGGAGTGGGAAAACCCGCAACCACCGTTTGTGATGTATGGCATGCAAACCGAAAAGAAGGTGGAAGGGGGCTTGAAGGTTCGCATCCACCAGTTACTGGTTGCCAACGAGAAAACGGACCGGCTCTATGTGATCACCTTCGAGAGTACGGCAACATTTTGGGATGCTGCATGGAAGATTGGTGACGTGTTGATGACGAAGTTTGTACTCGACGAAGGTGTTTGATCAAGTCATCTCATATCTCCGGCAGCTTCGGGATGTGTACGGGAACGAGTTGTGGGCAGACGTTCCCAAGAACATTACTGCAGTTACTGATTTCAAACAGCTAGAAGCAACGCTTGTAGCAGCAGACAGTCATGCGTCAATATCCGTGAGTGAACAACAACACGATTCGTCCCATGAATGGGCCGAAGCAACCACGCTTGAACAGCTCGAAGAGCTTATTCACGATTGCATGGCATGTCCACTTGGCGCTACCCGCACCAAATTCGTCTTTGGCTCCGGCAATCCGCATGCAGAGGTACTTGTTGTAGGCGAGGCACCAGGAGCCGACGAGGATCAGCAGGGGCTGCCGTTCGTTGGTCGGGCTGGACAGTTGCTGACCAAGATCCTGGAGAGCATTGACCTGCCACGCGAAAGCGTGTACATCTGCAACATTCTCAAGTGCAGGCCACCGAACAATCGCAAACCACAAACACTGGAAACAGATTCATGTGAGCCCTACCTGTGGAAACAGATAGAGCTCGTTCAACCACGATTCATCCTTGCACTTGGACTTACGGCTGCCAATACCCTGCTGAAGAACAAGGAGAGTATGGGTGCACTACGAGGAAAAATCCATGACTATCATGGCATAAAGACCTTGGTCACCTACCACCCTGCTGCTCTACTCAGAAATCCAGCATGGAAGAAAGAAACGTGGGAAGACGTGAAGCATCTAAGGACACTACTTAACACAACAAGCGCATGAACATAGCACTACTCCTTGGCGGCATAAGCACGGAGCGTAACATCTCCATGATCAGCGGTCGCGCAGTAACAAAGGCACTGCGAGGTCTGGGACACACCGTAACACCAATCGACCCTGCTAGCGGCATACTCACCGATGCCGAACTCGAAGCAGCAACGGCAGCTCCCGTCTCGGACGAATGGCTACGGTCAGCAGATCCTACACGCATCCTGCAGCTTCCAACCATTGCTGAGGTTCGTGAGGCCGATGTTGTGTACAACGTACTGCATGGCAAGTACGGCGAAGACGGTTACATCCAGAGTATCCTGGACATACACGGCATACGCTACACCGGTAGCGGTATGCTTGCCAGTGCCGTTGCCATGGACAAGGTGATGAGCAAGATGCTCTTCCAGGTGGGTGGCATACCCACACCTCATTGGGTCACCGTAAAACCCAGTCAGGCACGCAATGAACAAGTGCTTGAGGAAATCCGTAGAGAAATACCAGGAGCAATCGTTGTCAAGCCCAATGACCAAGGGTCGACGGTGGGGATGACGATTGTCGAAAGCGGTATTCTCGACGAAGTAAGTGCAGCAATTCAATTGGCCGGGAAGTATTCCGATACCATACTCATCGAGCAGTATATCCCCGGAAGAGAGCTTACGGTTGCCGTGTTGGGCGAAGAAGCACTACCAGTGATCGAGATCATTCCGCATGAAGGATTCTACGACTATACTCACAAGTACACCAAGGGTCAGACCGAGTACCAATGTCCTGCTGACATTTCGGAAGAAGTCCGCGACCACATCATGAACCTTGCCGTTACTGCCCACCATATTCTTGGGTGCAAGGCTATTAGTCGGGTGGACTTCAGACTCACGGAAGACAACATGCCCGTTTGTCTCGAGGTCAATACCAGTCCTGGCTTTACCGAGCTAAGTCTCGTGCCAATGGCTGCCCGCGAAGCAGGGATCGAGTTTGGTCCGCTTTGCGAAGAAATCATCCGTCTGAGCACAGAGGACGCATCATGAGGTCCGTGCAGTTGACAGGTATTGGGAATGCCCTTGTAGACGTTGAATTCAAGATATCCGAAGAAGAGCTGCAGGCGTTTGGCGTCCAGAAGAGCACAATGCAGCTTACCGAACCAGCACGTCAAGCAGAGATCTTGAAAGCACTGGCGGACCGTACTGCTGTTCGTAGTAGCGGCGGTTCGGTAGCCAACTCCATCATTGCTTTTGCGCAGTTTGGTGGGACGGCTGGTTTTATCTCGATTCTCGGTAACGATTCGATGGGGCAGTTCTATGCCTCGGAGTTCCTTGATCTTGGCATTGTGCTTACAGCCAAGCAGATGCATGGTCAGGACACTGGTTCATGTGTGGTGTTCATTACCCCAGATGGCGAGCGAACGATGAATACCACACTAGCAGCAAACCTGAACTTCAACAGGACAATGCTCGATGAAGATGTTATCAAGCATTCCGAGTGGTTGCTGCTGGAGGGATACAAGCTCACCGAAGCAGGAGGAGCGGAGTCACTGGACGTAGCAGCATATACGGCAAGAAGACACGGTGGACGTGTAGCCGTGAGTTGTTCGGACACCTTCATCATTGACGTGTTTGGTGATCAGCTCCGGAGTATTCTCAAGAATGCCGATATGATCTTCTGCAACGAACAAGAAGCTTGTAAGCTAGCGGACGAAGAAACCGTCCACCATGCCTACCAAGCTCTCAAAAGCCGATATGGCAATGTTGCACTCACCCAAGGTGCTGCGGGTTCGCAAGTACACTGGTATGGCAAGGAAGCCGCTATCCCTGCCTATGCAGTCGAGATGGTGGATGCTACCGGTGCAGGCGATATGTATGCCGGTGCATTTCTCTACGGAGTACTCAATGGCAAGAGCTTGGAGCACAGCGGTTGGCTTGCGTCATACTGTAGTGCGAAGGTCGTAGGGCAGTATGGTGCACGACTCAAGACCAACCACATCGAGGTGCGTGACTACGTTCTCAAGAATGCTCCCGTGATTGGATAACCATCATGGCAAGCGTAACACTTCATCGGCTTATCGTAGCAGTAATTGTCTGTGCTCTTGGCAGTACGCAGTATCTCACTGCCCAGAGTGGTCTTACCATGGCCGAAATGCGCGAGAAGCTCGGTAAATACTTTGCCGAAGAACTATTGGCCGACCTAGAGAAACCCATGCCCAAGGGTGCTACCTACAGAATCTGGGGCTGGGATGTCGGCGACTTTACTGGTGACGGATATAACGATGTAGCACTGAGCGTGTACACCACAGGTACTCGGAAGAAAGAGTGCACCGTTCACATGTTTGCCGACGTAGAGGGCTTCCTGGTGGACGTGGCAATGTTTACCGTGCCATTTGTGGACCTACCACTGGAGGTTGGCGTGGTAATCAAGGACACAACGTGTTTCATCGCTCGAAAGAAACGCTCGGACGACTGGAGCATGAAGGGCTATCGGTTCGTTGCCGGCTCGGTTGTCCTCGTCGACGAGTTCAACTCCAACAAGGTTAACGGCTACCCACACGAAGACTATCGCAACTATCTATCGCTTGATACTCGAGAGCAGTTTACCAACACAAAGGACAAGGTTCTTTTCCAGTCAGACTACCTTACCATCCCGTGCTATGAGCGTGGACGTCAGCTATTTGCCGGCACCAATGCAGAAGTCCGCGTTGGCTCTGTCCGACAAGTCCTCAACGGTTCGTATTGGTGGAAGGGGGCTGATGATGCTTCGTTTGCAGCACGCTTGGTGTATGACGACAACAACCTCTATGTGCGAGTCAACGTGACGGACAGTACCGTAGTGACTGGTTGGTGCGATACATGTCCGGCAGACAGAGTAGAGTTGTGGTTCGAGCTTAACGAGCTCGCTAAAGGAACCTATTCACGTGCCATTCAAAAGGTCGGCAAACGTGGCATCGAGCTGCGCAACGAAGTCGATAGCGGCATTTACGCCCTTGCCGTAAAGATTGGCGACTTCGAAGAAGTGCCGCCCACCGTCAAGGTTAAAACAACGGACGATTTGGATCAGGCACAGAATGCTGCCCTTGAACGGGTAAGGGTTGTTACCGTACAGAAGTCAGACGGATACGTTGTAAAGCTCAAGATTCCTTGGGAGTTACTCGGTTTTGCCCAGGCTCCGGTTGACGACGATTCGCTTACCGAATACGGATGTACCATTGTACTGTACGACGTTGACAACGAGTTCAGACCAGAAGAAACAACAACGATTGCCTCAAGCCCCCTATCCAGCCTGGATCCCTCTACCTATGGGGCTATTAGCATGGTTCCAGCAGGCAAATGGTATGGTGAAACCCGAAACATCTTTGCCGAAGGAGTGATGGCAACGCTCCGTGAATTGGGTTTTTAGGTCGCACCCGCCTAATTTTGCGCGCGTTTGGTAGCCAAGCTATGTCAACCCACAACTCTAGGAGTGACCGGCGTGTTACGTCGGTCATGCAACAAGTAACGCCATACATGGCGTTGGGCACACAGTTAGCGGTCACCGTTTTGTTGCTAGGAGCAGTTGGTTGGTACATCGACAATCAGCTTAATACTGCCCCATGGTGGTTAATTGGTGGTTTGTGTGTTGGTTCTGGTATTGGCTTCACGCAGTTTTTACGATCTGTCCAGCGATTGCTAGAGGCAGACAAACGACGTAAGCAAGGAAAGGAGAACGGGTGGGCGAGAAGGGACCCCTCGTAGCAGCAGTAACAGCATTTGGGATTTGCGTGGTGAATGCCCTCATTGGATTCCTCGTAACCCGCTGGGCATTCCAGAAGGAAATGAACACATTCCTTGCAATTGTGTTTGGGTCTTTTGGTGTGCGTGCCATTCTTGTTATTGCCGCTGTGTGGGCTTGTATTGGACCGCTTGACATGCACCAGGTTGCATTTGCCATCACGTTTGCCATTTCATGTTTTGTATTTCTCATGGGGGAAATACTTTTTTTTCATCAATGGTTCGAAAAGCAGAAGAGACAGGTGCGTCCACCCGTGTCGGAGCTATTAAAAAAAAACATCGCTAAGACCCTAATGGGCTCTACCCTAGTGCAATTTGTATGAAGTCAGACACCACACATCAACACAGTGCTCCTGCTGCGCAAGCGCATAATGCCCACGATCATGCGCATGAGCATGCATCGCATGGCGATGCCCACGCTGCTCATACATCAAGCCGTGAAACGGCAGCCATTCATGCCGAAGAGGTTAGAGGCGCCGAGGTGTTTACTCACCTTATCGGTGAGCTGGGCGACCACCACGAAGTGAACATGTTCTTCGGCAAGGCCGAAGTGTTGCCTGTGATTCTGTGGGACAATGGCTTGCACATGTATGCAAACCCCCATGCAATGCATGAGGCAGGTGTGTATACGCTGCATGAAGGACACCCAGTGCGGACGTCTGATCACGGACATCCGGCGTTGGATCTGAGCGTAACCAACTTCGTTGTGTATGAGTGGCTTGCCATGGCCATCCTCGCCATCGCATTTATCGTTGGTACGCGTCGGTACAGAACACGTCCACTCGAAGCACCCAAGGGCATCCAGAACGTCCTCGAATCGTTGGTGCTGTACATCCGCGACGAAATTGTCCGCCCGAACGTAGGTACCGACAAGCGAGCCGACCGCATGATGCCCTACATCATGTCGCTCTTCTTCTTCATCCTCACCTTGAACCTCTTTGGCTTGCTTCCTGGCAACCACTCCGCAACCGGAGCCATGGGACTAACGGCAGCGCTTGCACTCACGTCGTTCGTTGTCGTGAATTTCGTTGCGATCAAGGATGCAGGTATCGGTGCCTGGCTGCATCACCTTCTTGGTGGAGCTCCATGGTATATGGCCTTGATCATGGTGCCGATCGAAATCATCTCGATGTTGACGAAGCCATTCGCTCTGATGATCCGTTTGTTTGCGAACATGACGGCAGGTCACATCGTCTTGCTCTCGCTGGTAGGACTGATTTTCTTCTTCGAATCGTGGCTTGTAACTCCGGTAAGCGTTGGCTTCTCGGTGTTCATCTACCTACTTGAACTTCTTGTGGCTTTTCTTCAAGCGTACATCTTTGCCATGCTCACCTCTGTGTTTATCGGACTAGCACTCGGTGATCATGCTTCACACGATCATTCACATACAACCAATACACACTAATAACCCCTGGAGGAAACATGGACGCAGTTGCATTTGCGTGGCTATCGGCCGGTCTCGGCGTAGGCGTAACAGTTTTTGGCGTAGGTACCGGTATCGGTAGACTTGCTGCTGCCGCTCTTGAAGCTAGCAGCCGTCAACCAGAGAACGCTGGTGACATCCGTACAACGATGATCATCGGTGCAGCACTTATCGAAGGTGTTGCTCTGCTGGCTGGCGTTATCTGTATTCTTTTGGCTGTTAAGGCATAAGAAGTTCTTACCCCGCTCTTGCGGGGTCAGAGTCGGCTTGCTTATTAGCAATTCGACTCGGACCTCTCGTTGAAGCACCCGTTGTTTTTGACACATTCTTCATTCTGCAGACACACAGATGCCTGAATTTCTAAAACTCGAACCCGGTCTCGTCATCTGGACGTTGATCAACTTCTCCATCTTCGTTTTCATCATTGCACGCTTTGGCTGGAAGCCGATGAAGGCAGGTCTTGCTGCAAGAGAGAAGGCGATTGGCGATAGCATTTCTTCTGCAGAACGTGCAAATGCCGAGGCACAAAGCATCCTTCGTGAAGCCAAGGAGCAAATCCATGGTGCTCAGTCCGAAGTGATGAACATCGTCCGCGAAGGCAAGGCACAAGCCGAGGCAATGGTCAAGAAGGCAGCCGACGAAGCCGATGTGGTGAAGATGCAGAAGCTTGCCGAGGCACAACGAGAGATCGACAGACAGAAGGACGAGGCAATCAAGCAGCTCAGAGCCGAAGTGGCAAACCTCGTGGTCGACACGACTGAGAAGCTATTGGGACGGACCGTAGAGGCAGCCGACCACAAGCGTTTGGCCGAAGAGTATATGAAAGACCTTTCGAAGAACTAAACCATGTCAACAAAGGCCATTTTCACACGGTATGCTCACGCTCTCCTTAACCAGGCAGAGCGCCTGAATGCCGTGCCTGCTATTGAGCAAGATGTTGCAACCATCAGGCGGTATGTAGAACAGTCTGCCGACCTTCGAATGCTCTTTCGTAGTCCGATCATCGAGTACTGGCGCAAGAAGCGTATAGTGACGGAGATCTTCCAGGGTTCTGTTCACGATCTGTCATTGTCGTTCTTGCACTTGGTAGTTGAGAAGCGACGTGAGAAGTACCTCGTCCAGATTCTCGATGCATTCCAGGACCAGCTCGACATCAAGCGTAATCTACTTCGCGTAGGCATTACGAGTGCTCAGCCACTCGAGGATGAACTACAGGCCAAGATGACGTCCGCCCTAAGCGCCCGCACAGGTAAGACTGTGCTTCCCACGTTTACAACAAATCAGGACCTTATCGCAGGCATCTCGGTAACCATTGGCGACACGGTTATCGACGGGTCCTTGCGTACGCGTCTTGCCGAACTCAGAGAACAACTTGCTCATACTTGATCTATTGCTAAGGAACTACAATGGCTGAAGTCAGACCCGAAGAGATCTCCGCGATCCTCCGGCGCCAACTCTCAGGATTTGAGAACGAAACAGACATCTACGAAGTAGGAACCGTTCTACAGGTGGGCGACGGTGTTGCCCGCGTGTATGGTCTTACGAACGTGATGGTTTCTGAACTGGTGGAATTCCCCAACGACGTTGTTGGGATGGTGCTGAACCTTGAAGAAGACAGCGTTGGCGTGGTGTTGTTTGGCGACGATTCGCTCGTGAAAGAAGGCGATCAAGCAAAACGAACCGGTCGCATTGCTTCTGTGCCAGTAGGCGAAGCACTCATCGGCCGCGTGGTGAACCCACTGGGTCAGCCCCTTGACGGCAAGGGTCCAATCAACACCAAGGACTACTTACCAATCGAGCGCAAGGCCTTGGGGGTGATCGACCGACAGCCAGTGACCGAACCGCTGCAGACAGGTATCAAGGCCATCGATGCCTTGATTCCGATCGGCCGGGGACAGCGTGAGCTGATTATCGGCGACCGGCAGACAGGGAAGACTGTAGTTGCCGTCGACACGATCATCAACCAGAAATACACCCACACAGCCGAAGCTGCAGAGCGCGGCATCAAGCCTGTGTTCTGTATCTATGTGGCCATCGGACAAAAGGGATCGACGGTTGCAAACGTTCTTGCAACACTGGAGAAGTATGGTGCAATGGAGTACACCACCATTGTCACTGCTTCTGCATCTGATCCTGCACCACTTCAGTTCATTGCTCCATATTGCGGTTGCTCCATGGGTGAGTACTTCCGTGATAGCGGTCGGCATGCCCTGGTGATCTACGACGACCTTTCAAAGCAGGCAGCTGCATACCGCCAGGTTTCGCTGCTGTTGCGCCGTCCACCTGGACGTGAAGCATATCCTGGTGACGTGTTCTACTTGCACAGCCGCTTGCTGGAGCGTGCTGCCAAGCTTAGCGACAAGCTAGGTGGTGGCTCTCTTACTGCTCTGCCTGTAATCGAAACACAAGCAGGCGACGTTGCTGCCTACATTCCAACGAACGTGATCTCCATTACCGACGGTCAGATCTACCTCGAACCAAACCTCTTCAACGCTGGCGTTCGACCTGCCTTGAACATTGGTATCTCGGTGTCACGTGTAGGTGGTAATGCACAGATCAAGGCCATGAAGAAGGTGGCTGGTCCACTCAAGCTTGAACTCGCTCAATTCCGCGCACTCGAAGCCTTCGCAAAGTTTGGCTCCGACCTCGACAAGGCAACGCAACAGCAGTTGCGTCGGGGTGCACGCTTGATGGAGGTGATGAAGCAGCGTCAGTATCAGCCTGTCCCAGTGGAAGAACAGATTGTTACGATTTACGCAGCGACCAAGGGGCTTATGGACGAGTTGCCTGTTGACGTTGTTAAACGCTACGAAACAGAACTCCTTGAATTCATTCGCTTGGGTCACCCACAAATCTTACAGGACCTTTCTGTAAAGAAAGCGTTGACCGACGAGATCGTGGCTGCTCTTGATAGTGCTTTGGCAGCGTTCACCGAACGCTTCATGGCAACGGCATAAGGTATTGACATGATCATCCTCACCGGCGGTGCTGGCTTCATTGGTAGCAATATCCTGGAAGCACTCAATGCCGAAGGACGATCGGATGTTTTGATTGTAGACTCACTTGGCACGGGCGAGAAATGGAAACATCTCGTCGGCCGATCGTTCCTTGACATCGTCAGCAAACACGAGTTCAGACAGAAACTGGATAAGCGCTGGGGAACCATCGACGCTGTGATTCACATGGGTGCATGCTCCAGCACGACGGAGACCGATGCAGACTACTTGTACGATAACAACTATCGCTACTCTGTAGACATTGCACGGTTTGCGATGGAGTGCAAGGCGCGATTCATCTATGCAAGCTCCGCCGCTACCTATGGCAGTGGCGCAGATGGCTTTGACGACCTTACCCGAAACCTTAGCCCCCTGAACATGTATGGCTACTCCAAACATCTATTCGATGAGTGGATTAGAGATCAAGGTTGGGAGGGGGCTTGTCTAGGCCTGAAGTTTTTCAATGTGTATGGTAAACACGAAGAGCATAAGGCTAATCAAGCCAGTATGGTGCTTAAGGCCTACCATCAGGTAAAGAGCACAGGTGCCATTCGCCTGTTTCGGTCAACCACTCCTGACTACGTAGATGGCGGACAGGTTCGCGACTTCCTGTATGTGAGGGATGCGGTAAATGTGGTGATGCATTGTCTGCACCACCCAGACGTAAACGGCATACTGAACCTTGGTACAGGAAAAGGTCGCACCTGGAACGACCTAGCAAAGGCAGTCTTTACTGCGATGGACATCGAACCATCGATTGTGTATATCGACATGCCGACGGAGTTGCAGAACCAGTATCAGAATTTTACGACTGCCAAAACCGACCGATTGGTGCAAGCAATTCCAAACGTAAAGTTCTGGAGTCTCGAAGACGGTGTTGCTGATTATGTGCAGGGTTATCTGCAGAAGTAAACTAGAGTACTATGGCTACCCTTAGAGAAACACGAAATAGAATTGTTGCAATCCGCAACACCTCGAAGATCACGCAGGCGATGCGCATGGTTGCAGCAGCAAAGTTGCGCCGTGCTCAGGATGCCATTACACAGGCCCGTCCATTTGCTCAGCAGTTGGAGAAGATTCTTCACAATCTTGCTGCAGCCGAAACCGACTTCGTGCATCCATACTTCGAGAGCAGGAAGAAACTTGAGAATGTGGTAATCGCTGTGTTGTCGTCCGACAGAGGTCTTTGCGGTGCCTTCAACACGAACCTCTTCAAAGCAGTCAACCATCGCATTGCTACACTTCGTGAAGAGCACCCTGGCGTGAACATCCGTGTGATCTCGATCGGACGTAAGTCGGTAGCACAGTTTGGCAAGGGCAACGTAGACGTTATGGCCGAGTATGCCGACGTATTCCAGCATCTGGATTATTCCGTCGCAACGGAGGTTGCTGAGCGTGCATCGGATGCGTTTTTGTCGCACCATGCTGACCGTGTTGAACTCATGTTCAACGAATTCGTGTCAGTTATCAAGCACGAAATCCGCACACTACAGTTGTTGCCGATTCAGCCAGTACAGGAAGAAACATCAGCTACAACTGTTGATTACATCTTCGAGCCAACAAAGGCCGACATCCTCGAAGCATTACTTCCCAAGTATTTGAACACTCAGGTATGGCGTTCGCTGCTTGATAGCAATGCCGCCGAGCAAGCCGCACGAATGGTTGCAATGGAAAATGCTACCACCAATGCACGCGACCTCATGAATGCCTTGCAGTTGGTGTACAACAGAGAACGTCAGGCAGCAATTACCAAGGAAATGCTTGAAATTGTGGGCGGGGCCGAAGCCCTGTCTGCCAACTAATGTTCTTCTCCCTTCGGGCACTAATTCTTACAGGCGTAGTTACCGCCTTCTGTCTGGTGCTGTTTAATGCATCGCTGGGCGACGTGAATTCCTATGCCAAGGCATATGATTCAAGGATTGGTTTCTATGCCGAACGAATCGACACGTTTGCACGAATCTCGTCGTGGAAACAGCGAATGCTCTTGCGGCACGTAGCAAATTCGTCCATCCCGACGTGGATTGCAGAGAACCGACGTGCTACCGACACCATACTTCTGCCACCTAAGGAGTATGCCGACCAGTATATGAAGGCCGACGCCGTGTGGACAGACCCGAGAATCTTTACCTACATGGCTGGTTTTCAACCCGTGATTGCTTGGGCTGATACATCACGTCGGCACCTTGCAAATGCCTTCATCGCCCTTGAGCCACGTGCTATCACGCTTGCCAGGAAGGGTGGAAGCATCAATCTTGATTCGCTGATGAATGAGTATCAGCAGGCCATTGTGCAACGTCGAACACTCGGAAGAGGTGCTCAATGATGGTGTTTACCATCAGCTTGATGTTGCAGTGGCTTGCAGGACTTGGTCTGTTGGCATCCACAAGGACACGCCTGCCAAAATCGGTGATACTCCCGCTTGCCCTGCTTGCAGGCATGTTCGTCCACAATGTGCTGTTCTTTGCCGTTGACCTCCTGCACCTTGGTTTTAGGGATTCGACAGTCATGGGCGCTGGCGTCATTGCCACCTTGCTTTGCAATGCCTGGCTACCACGCGTCCGCGAGTTCTACGCCTGGCTTTTCTCCAAGCCCACCTTTACACTTCGGATGTACGACCTAGTGGTGTTAGGCTATGGTGTGATGGTGGGCTACTACGTCGTGTGGGCTGCATGGTATTGGCCTGTTACACCCTTTGATGCAATGGCTGGGATCGACCTGGTTGCACGTGAAGCCGTTTCGGAAGGGACGATTAACAACCGCGTCTTTACCGACCCTTCCATGGCCGGCATGCTTAGTAATCAGCCATTCTATGCTCCATTTGCCATGCTCATGCAGGTGATGTATCGCATCATGGGTTTTGCATATGGACAAGTGTGGTTGGGGATCGTAGCTGTTGCCACGTCATGGTTCTTTTTTGGTGCTCTTCGTCAGTTCGCCCACCCGCTCATTGCAAGTATCCTCTGGCTATTGCTGATCCTTACTCCCGAGTTGCTTGGCTATACGTATTTGCTGCAGACGGACTACGTCAACGCAGCATACCTTTCGATTGGTGTTGCACTACTTGCATTAGGGACCAAGAACAACGACTCCAATGCATGGTGGATTTCTGCCTTCATGCTCGGTGCTGCATGCTGGTCGAGAACTGAAACCGTGATGCTTGTAGCCATGGGTTTGATAGCATCGGTAGTCGTGTGGAAGTCTAGTGCCTTTCGCGGCGATCGTCTAAAGTTCCTCATCGGAACAGCCACACTAAGTCTGCTGTTCTTCTGGCTATGGAACGGCATGTATGTGCAATGGGTGCTTCCAGTACACCCAGACACGGCTCGCGAGCTGGTTGGGTTCGATCCCTCAAGATTTGTATCGGTACTGTCTGATACCATGACGAATGTAGTTGCCGACACCGGGCTATGGGGCATGGCCTTCATCTTGTTTGCTGTTGGCTTGGTTGGCAACGCGATTGCAAAGCGTTCGTTTGGCAATGCCATACTCCTTGCATGGATCGTTGCCGTATTCCTCGGGTTGGTGCTTGTAGGGACGATCTTCTCGGCCGCCATCGTCGAACAAACGTTGCGCCGCGGAATGTTCAAGCTCATACCCCTGATGTTTCTGTATGTTGCTGCATTACCAGTCGTGAAAGACTGGAGCGAACGTCTACAATCCTGGGAAAACGGGAGAGCATAGTGCCTTACAAGCTGCTGTATATCGTTGGAGCAACGCTAGCAACCATGACGGTGCTGTGGATGGCAAGTGCTCTCGTGTCGAGAGTGTTTGTTCGCCGCTACATCCGTCGTCTTCTCAATTCCATCGGTAAGCAGCAACTACCAAACTTTAGTGCAGAACGCGTAACATCGTTGCCACGAGCAATACAGCGGTACCTACACTACGCTCTTAGAGAAGGACAGCCAAACATTCGCTATGCAGTCCTTACGCAGCGTGCTCGGTTCAGACATGGTGCAAACAGACCGTGGATGGACGTGCGTGCAACCGAGTATATCTCCGGTATGGAGCCAGGATATGTGTGGGATGCCGTACTCAAGCACCATACACTGTGGTGGCGCACGGCGAAGCTTGGATACTTGAATGGCAAGGGCAGCGGACATATCAAGCTGTTCGGAGCCATTGGTCTGCAGGAGTTCGCCGGACCTGAGACCGACACGTCGATGCTCTTTAGATTCCTAAGCGAATTGGTGTGGCTGCCAACGGGCTTCATGCCCACGCGCACCCTGCGATGGGAACACATCAACGACAACGCAGCCAGAGCCATCATTGTCGATGGTTCAACAAGAGCCGAAGCAGTCTTTCACGTCAACGACATCGGTGAAGTCGAACGTATCGTCACCGAAAGCAAGTATCGCGACACAAAGAGTGGTTACGAACCCGTAACGTTTACTCTTCACTGTAGAAACTATTCCGAAGTAGAAGGCGTGATGATTCCACTTGAGGTGAGCTTTGTGTGGAATCAACCAAGTGGCGACCTTGAGTACGGTCAGTTCAAGGTAGAAGACATCACCTACTACTACCACTAGTCGCCCCCTACATCCCTCCTCGGTCCATGAAAAACCGAAACATCTATCGCTGTTCATCGTGCGGTCACGTCAGCACTAAGTGGCTTGGCCGCTGCCCGTCATGCAATGAATGGGAGACGATGATCGAGGAGAAGAGCGATAAGGGGCTAGGTGGACGTGGCAAGAAGCATACGGTATCGGCGGATGCCGTAACGGCACTCAATCAGATCAATAGTGCCGACGCCCCAAGACGGTTGACCGGAATGCCGGAGCTGGATCGTGTGTTAGGGGGCGGACTCGTCCCTGGAAGCGTAGTGCTTGTTGGTGGTGATCCTGGTATGGGCAAGAGTACGCTCACTCTGCAAGCATGTGCAAGCATTGGTGTAGCAGACATGCCGGCGCTGTATGTGACCGGCGAGGAAAGTCTGTATCAGATCAAGCAACGAGCCGACAGACTAAACCTGAACGTCGAACACGTTGTTGTTGCAAGTGAAACCACCGTTGAAACCATTGCCAATATGATGGTGCAAGTAAAACCATCGGTGGTTGTTATCGACTCGATTCAGACTGTGAGCACCGACCAACTGGAAAGTACTGCCGGTTCGGTAGCACAGGTGCGGGAATGTGCTGCACTCATAACCAAGGTTGCCAAGAGCATCGACGTACCTGTGATTTTGATTGGACATGTTACCAAGGAAGGTTTTATCGCTGGACCAAAGGTGTTGGAGCACATCGTCGACACCGTGCTTCAGTTCGAAGGCGAAGGAACGTATTCCTATCGCATTCTTCGAGCACAGAAGAATCGCTATGGGTCGACCAATGAAATTGGCGTGTTCGACATGACCTCGTCCGGACTCGTCGAAGTACCCAATCCAAGTGAGGCCTTGCTATCCAACCGTCATGCCGATGAGCCAGGCACGGCCATCGCTGCAGTCATGGAAGGTACACGTCCACTCCTCGTAGAAGTCCAAGCCCTTGTTTCCTCCAGCGGCTATGCAACACCACAACGCGTGAGTACGGGGTATGATGGCCGACGTTTGCAATTGCTCCTTGCCGTACTCGAGAAGCGAGGCAACGTACAAGTCCGCAATCAAGATGTTTTTGTGAATGTCGCTGGTGGACTCTCCCTTCAGGACCCAGCCATGGATCTAGCTGTTGCTATGGCCGTAACCTCAAGTCTGCTGGACAGACCCCTACCACGCAACATCGCCTGCATCGGCGAACTGGGCCTTACCGGTGAAGTCCGCCGCGTTGCATTTATCGATCAGCGCATCCAAGAAGCACACCGCCTTGGCATAGACAACGTCGTTATCCCCTATGCTGATAAGCCCCCTACCCAAGGAACCATTGTCGTTCGAAAACTCGCCGACTGCATCCGTCAGCTACTTGGATAGGAACCAAACGCACCCGACTGAGGTACAAGATGGAGAGCATGACAGTAAAAGCACCCAGCATATCGGATGAGCAGCTCTTGCAGAGCTTCCTGCAAGGCAATGAGAAAAGCTTCCAGGATCTCATGCATCGCTATCGCGAGCCCATCCTCAGTTTCGTGTATCGGTTTGTGGGTGACTACGATGATGCCATTGACATTGCACAAGAAACCTTCATCAGACTATATCGTTTTGGACATACCTTTCAGGGCGAGGTAAAGTTTTCGACGTGGCTGTACACCATTGCAGCAAACCTGGCCAGGACAGAGCTCAAGCGGTATCGTCGTAGGCATGGAACACTGCTGAAGAATGTCTTTGCAAAGGGAGACGACAGCGACAGCTGGGACATACCTGACGAACAGTATCGTCCCGACGAGAGAGTGGACTCTACCCACATCTCCCAAGCCGTGCAGAAGGCCCTGATGAAGGTATCGTCATCCTACCGTGAGATGGTGGTGATGCGCGACATTCAACAACTGACATACGAAGAGATTGCCCAGATAACAGGCACAGAGATGGGCACTGTAAAAAGCCGCATCAACAGGGGAAGGTTGCAGCTTCAAGAACAGCTTCGAGATCTCTATAACGAGGTCTTTGGTATCGACGAGGAGCAACAATGAACTCTATACTTCCAATCCCTCCCGTTCCGGAGGACTTCAACCAGCAGGTGATGCTTCGTGCATGGCTTGCAGAGTTGCCCGCTGCACCCGTACCGGACAACTTTGATGCTGGTGTTGTCAAACGCACAGGGCACGGTAATCTGTGGGTGATCAACAGCATACTGCTGGCCGTTGCAATCGGTCTTGGCGTATGGCTGGCCATGGCACCCAAGGTTGTTGCCGTTGTCCACGTCCCGGACGTCCGCGGTAGTTACGTCGACCTCACACGTCTACCGCCCGCACCCCATACAGAGCAACCTGCAATCAACCGTCGGCCAGTCAGAAAGTCAGCCCGCCAACTCTTCGGAAGGGCTGGGTATTAACGCCAGTGCGTAATTTGTTGGCTGATTACCACTGGGATTCATGTTCGAGAAAGAACTAGAGCGAGCAAGAAAGCGCCTACACCAACAGCTCGCCACCACTGCTCCGTACGTTTCGATTAGTGCCATCCTAGGCAATGGCAGCATACACCCCGCCTACCGCACCTATGTGGGTGCAGAAGTGGCCTGGTGGGTGTACGAGGAACGTGCCTTGCGTAGCTCCAATCCGCGGTTTGATACCTCGGAATCGCATTTCAGAGAGCTCTTTGCCCGTCTTGACACGGAGTATGTGAAGACTGCCCGTTTTGACCATGAAGAGTTGACGGCTACCATTGATGCCGCTACCAAGACACGGTTGAATTTTCTTTGTCGACCAAGAACAACGCTCAAGTGGTTCATCTTCAGAGGGGAACCAACCAAGCCGCTCCACGAAGTCCTCTTGCGCCTGAACTACATTCACGACTACGAATACCTTACCGAAGGCATCCGTGAATGGGCTCGCGCTCGAGGTGCCGATGGCAGTCCGTCCTTCGAAATCCTCTCCATCATCGAGTTCGAACGTGTTGTTGAGAAGGTCGATAACGACGCCATCCTTGACCTTACCCAACATGAGTTTGTACACCTGCTCGAACCGCTCTTCGAGTTCTTTGCAGAACACAACCCCGAGCTGCCACCGGAAGTGGTCCCCACCGAAGCCGTCATCATCTTTCTTGACGACAAAGGAGCCATCCCCATCTCCCAGGCCTTGGAACGATTGCTCTATCGGGAAGAGCTCAAGTTGCTTTCCCGATCCAAGCTCATTGACGTCACCAATCAAGTAATCCAGGAAATTGAATCCCAGACGGCACCCAACGTCGCCACACCCCAACCCATTGCACCTACTCCGGAGTCAGCACATCCTGACTCGCTCACGTCCACACCCACGCCCACGCCCACACCCACACCTACACCCACGTCCACACCTATCCCTGCACCGACACCATCCACAATCGACCACGATCCCGAAGTGCCAGAGCCCCCTTCCATCCATGAAGACCTGGGCATTTCACCGGTGATCTCGACCTCTGCCAGCCGTGTTGAACGATTCCAGCGCGAGGCCGAGGCCTTCCTGCAGAAGCGGTTTCTGGAACGCCTGTTTAGCAGTGATCTCGACAAGATGGACGAAGTCGTTGCCCACGTACTCGAAGCCACCACGTGGCGCGAGGCAGCCGGCCGACTGGACCTATGGTTTGCCCAGCATGGAGTCGACCCCAACGGCACGGTGGCCATGGAACTTGCTCACGCCCTAAATCAGGTATATCGATGACCTTTGTTGACCTTGTTACAATCCACGTGAGCTCCGGTAATGGCGGTAAGGGTCACGTGAGCTTTCGTAGGGAGAAGTTTGTGCCAATGGGCGGACCCGACGGTGGCAACGGCGGCAATGGCGGAGACGTCGTGTTCATTGCCAATAGGCAGTTAGGCACCCTGTTGGACTTTACCTACAAGCGCAAATACAAAGCCGAAGACGGGGCCGAGGGCGGCAAGAACCGTCGCACCGGCAAGAGTGGAGCCGACGTCATCATCCAGGTGCCGTGTGGCACCGTGATTCGTGACAAGCAAACCCAGGAGCAGCTCGCCGACCTTGATGTTGACGGGCAGACCATCGTGTTGGCGAAAGGGGGCTATGGAGGACGCGGGAACAGCGAGTTTGCCACGGCCGTGAATCAAGCGCCACGTCATGCCGAGCCCGGCACACCCGGTCAGGAATTCACTCTCGAGCTTGAGCTCAAGCTCCTTGCCGATGTAGGTCTCGTTGGTTTCCCCAACGTAGGCAAGAGCACCCTGATCAGTGCCGTGAGTGCAGCGAAGCCAAAGATTGCCGACTATCACTTTACCACCCTCGTACCCAACCTAGGCATTGTCCGCCTAGGCGAAGGTCGGTCCTTCACCATGGCCGACATTCCCGGACTCATTGAAGGGGCAAGTGAGGGAAGGGGGCTAGGTCACCAATTCCTCCGTCACATCGAGCGAACTGCCGTATTGGTCTACGTTATTGACGCGGCCAGCGAGCATCCCGAACAGGACCTTGTGACTCTGAAAACCGAACTACACAAGTATGACACGACCCTTTCATCCAAGCCCAGCATTGTTGTTTGCAGTCGCATCGACATGCTCACTGAAGAAGAGCAACAAGCATTGGAACACAGTGCAATTGTGCAGAGTATGGGGGGACGGCTCATTTCTGCGGTAACTGGACAAGGCATACGAGAATTACTCGAAGTATTGTGGCAGCCAATTCACCAACAGCGGGCACAAACCGAGCAAACGTAAAGTTTGGCACAATCCTTGACAGAAGGTATCCGGATGTGAGGGCTCTTAGGTGCAAGTCCATATAAATAGGGACTTACCGAGGGTCGGACACTGTGACCTGTGAAGACAACTTCACAGGTGATTATTCATCGTTTTGGCATTTCGACTCATACCCAATGAGACAATGTAGACAAAACAGTGTGGAGATGTTGAATACTCTTTTCGAGAATTCGCAACTCTTTTTTGGCGGGTTTGATTCGCTGCGGTATTTTAGCGGCGCTTTCAATGCACCGCATGCCCGGCATGGGGGTGGTGTACGCCGTTCCTATGTGTTGGAGCGGAGAACAGTTATCATATGACAGAACGTTACACTCGGGTCGGGGTGGGGGATCCTACTCCAGGAAACAATCAAGAGACACATAGGCGCCAGCGGCGCCTTTCGGTGTTTCATCAAGTTTCCATGACTCTTCTTACATCGTTAACAACCAGTATCAATCATTACACTTCTTCGGAGGATCGTATGAAATCCTTTGGTTCCGCGGCATTAGGTACGCAACGGCGTTCCGGGCCTGTGGTGCTGACGTTCCTTCTAGCACTATTGCTGGGAGCCGTCACGCCGCCGAGTTTGTGGTCGCAAGTCACGTCGTTGACTGCCACCCCGTCTTCGCCAACCTGCTATGGGACATCTTTTAACCTAGATGCAACGGTTACAAGTCGGCAGACACCGAGCCACAATGCACCAGCAGGTCCTGGAGCACTTGGTGCTCTTGTAGCGCAAGGTGCCGGTGCCAACAACTCTGCTGTGACGAACCTTGCATTGGGTAACGACCAGTTGTCAGCGGCGCAGAATCCAGTACAGTTCGGTGGTGCAGACTTTGAATTCATGTTCTATGGTGAACTGCTCAACCTCACCGACAATGGATTCTATGTGTCCTCCAACGGTTTCATTACCTTCCTCAATGGAGTGAACACTGGCATTATTCCTGCCAACGTTCCTAACGCAGCAGCACCGAACAAGACGATTATTCTTGCCAACATTGACCTTGAGCCTGATGCAGGTGGCAACATTTGGTGGCAGGTACAGACGGACGGTGCTGGAAACGACTTGCTCGTGATCACGTTTGAAAACGTCATGTTCCAAGGCGGAGCAGGCCCTCCAGGAAATGGTAACGATGTCGACATTCAGCTTATCATCAGTGAGCATAATAATGCTGCCAATCCTGACCGGATTACCTGGAACCTTCTTAACATTCCTCAGCCAGGTGGCTTTTACGGCGTAATTGCCGGTTTCGAAAATGAGTGCGGTAATGCAGGTCAAGCTGTATATCAGAATGCAGCAGCTGCTTACGCTGCCATTGCTGGCGAGCAGTGGACATCTGACCACGTCACAACAACCACACCGTACGCTTCGGTTCTGGTAAAGTTCTTTGATGGCGCAACGTTGATGGGTTCGGCTTCTCCATCTCCAAACCCTCCGCTTGGTGCAAGTTCCAACACGATTTATGCAGTACCTCTTTCTTTTAGAGGTGTAGGTACACACAGTTACTGGGCAAGAGCCATTTATACGTACAATAACTGTACGAAGGACTCAGTTGACCTTGCAACGCCACTAAGCCATGTGGTGGTTGCCAACCCAGTATCGCAGACAATTACGAATCCAACGGCTCCGAACTGCGGTAACGCAGTCGGAACTGCGAGCGTTCCAGTAAACACCCCTCCAAATACATATACATGGAGTGGTTCACCTGCTGGAGCGTTTGCTTCGTTCACGCCAAACGGAACGAATGCGGCTTCGACAACCAATATCGTCTATAATAATGCTGCCTTGAGCCCATCGGGTACAAGCGTAACGCTAACCGTTGTAGAAGCACTGAGCGTTGCTCCGTTCTGTGCTACTACGAATACCGGAGCGTCTTACACAGTTTACCCAAACCCAGGTTCACCAACCATTACGGGTAGCGGTACGAACAACGGTGGTATCAACCCACCTGCATCGCCAGGTGCCTCGGGCAACCCATGTGCAGGTACTTCACGTACCTATACGGCGACGGCATCGCTCACAGCACCAGGAGCAACATATTATTATTGGCAGCTTACTGGTGCAGCGGCTGGAACAACAGTCAATGGCTTCCCCGTTTCCGGCGGTGCTGTGAACGTTGTAAACACCACAAACACTGTTACCATTGTCTGGGGTAACTCAACAACAAACTATACTGCAACACTTGTATGTACTGCTTCAAACGGTACTGGTGGTGTTGCTGGTAGTCCAGGAACACAACGCTCTTGCGTAGGTGCCTCGTCACTTTCAACGCCAGTGTATATCAACGGTGTTCCTGCAGTTGCTCCAGTTCTGGAGACGGTTCCAGGTCCTGCCGTGGCTAGCCCAACAACGGTATGTGAAAACGATACTCGTACATACGGTGTACCGCTTACACTTGGTTCGACCTATGCTTGGTCAGTAACCAACACGGCAAACGTGCCAGTTGCCCCAGGTGCAGGCACCTATACCTTGGTTACAGGTGTCCCACCAAATAACAACTCTGCAACGATTGACTGGAACGGCCAGAACACCTATCGTGTACACTGTACAGAAACAACGTCTGGTGGTTGCGTAACGACTCACACATTCCATCAGGTCCTCGTAAATGACGAGCCACAACCAGTTCTTTCTGCTCCAGTTCCAGCCACTCAGTGTACCTACATTGGTGGTCCAATCCAGAATGGTCAGAATCTAGCTCAGTATCCATTTACCGTAACTCCGCACAATGCAACCAATAGGTTCGATTGGGCAGTTACAAACGGTGTGTTTGTTTCGACTGGTATTTCGTCAATTACAAACATCAACGCCGTAGGTGCTAACGCTACCCAGTATGTTCGTTGGACATCTCCTGGTACGAATCAAGTAACCGTAACGGAAACGATTGTTGCTACTGGCTGTGCAAAGACTGTAACACAGAACGTTACCGTTGTTGCTTCACCAACACCAAAGACCATTACTGGTCCTGGCTACGTTACTGGCGTTGCCGGCAATCCATGCGATGGTACAGGTCCACATGCATACAGCATTAGCGGTCCAGTAGGCGCCAACACGTATACGTGGAGCATTGTTTCAGGACCTGGCTCTATCGTTGGTCCAGCGATCGGAACATCCGTTAACATTAACTGGACACCTGCTGGAGGCCCAGCCACTCGTGTAATCAAGGTTGTAGAGCAAGAACCATCTGGTGGTTGCCAAACGGAACGTCATTACACGATCAACATCAACCCACAACCAAATGGATCAATCAGTCCAAACCCAACGGCTGTTTGTGATGGTTCAACCGTAAAGCTTAAGTTCATTCCTGTTGCTGGTACCGTCATCCCAGGTGCTACGTACAGTTGGTATACATCAACACCAGGGAATATCTCGTTTGTTGGATCTACAACGTTTGACAGTGTTGTTGTACAGGGTACCAACGCAGGTCCCGCCTTAGTTGCTGGCAACGTTACCGTTGATGTTACTAACCCTGGCGTGGGTGGCTGTACACAGACATTTACATCTACTGTTAATGTAGTTCCTAACCCAACCGTACTAGCACCAACTGTTCCATCACCAATTTGCGTAGGCGGAGCCTATACCATCACGGCAAATGCATCCGCTTGGCCAGGCGCACCAGTTAATCGCTACTGGACGCTTACGCTTACTCCAACTGCAGCATATTCAGGTGCTACAGTTCTGACAACAACAGTGATGTCGAACGCCGCTTCCTACGGTTGGAACATTGTAATCGGAGACTCTTCGGTTGCTGATATTCTGTCAGGAGGTACATTTGACCTAACTGTAACAGTCAATGATAGTTTAGCACCAGCTGGCTGTAAGACAACCGCCAATTTCCCTGGCAATGTTGTTTCTCCACGTCCGGTACGTCCACAGGTGGACTTCCCAGTACCACAAGTCGTGTGTGATGGTAACTACCCACAGGTTTACAACATCACGAACTTTAATGCTGCGCTTACTTACTCGACTGGTACTGTAACTCCTGGCATCCTATACGTTCTTGCTGCTCCAACAATCACGATTAACGATTGGGGAGTACCAGGTCCAAAGGTATTCGAACTCATCGCTACTGATGCAACGGGTTGTGGCAGGCTGCAGCGCTATAACATCAATGTTGTTGCTACCCCAGTTAACCCACAGCCACAGCCAATTACAATTGCAAACGTCTGCGTAGACTCGTTCTACTTTGACAAGCCAATGCCTGTTGGTCCAATTTCTCCTGATCCAACACACATTGTAACCTACAGTGCACCATCACCACTTGCCAACCATTGGTATGAGTGGGTGGTAACGAATGGTTTCATTATCACTGGAACGCCAGGTGCATATAGCAGTGTTGGAACAAGCACAGTTGCAGCACTTAATGCTACGTCTTGCCAGGTTGTATGGACAGGTCCAACACCAGGTAAGGTCAAGTACTTGGTCTACACTAGCGATCCAAATAGTGCTCCACCGAATCCATGCTTTGCAACTTCGATTGAGCCAACTGTCGGTCTACCACTTCTTCCAAACGTGCCACTCACGTTTACGACAACGTCGTCAGAGCCAGGTGATAAGGTTTGCGAAGGCAACACCATTGACCTGATTCTTTCGGGAAGCAAGCTTGGTCTGATCTATCAAGTTGAAGAAGAAGTTGCTGGTGTATGGACTCCAGTTGCAGGCACAATGGTCAGCGGTACAGGAATGCCGATTAATATCACAATTCCTACCGCAGCCCTTACAATCACAACGTCACCATTTACCGACCACGTATTCCGCATTACCGCTAAGGATACGGCATTCACACCGAAGACTTGCGAATGGTTGCGTACCTCGGTTAACAACATCGTTGTTCACGTCTACGATACTCCAAACGACATCCCAGTATCGATTGCTGCACCAACAATCATTTGTGAAGGCGAATCTCTCACCTTCCAAATCGGTACGGCTGGTCAGCCATCACAAACACACGTGATGTATGAAGTATGGTATCGTCAGATCCATCCAGTAGTAGGACCATATACCGCAACTGTTCCATTGGTAACTGGTCTTGGTAACGGTGGTGTGCTGTCACTTGGCTACATCACTCCAGGTTCTATGGGTACTGGTGGTGCACTGCTGAACACCGACAACTACGAATTTGAAGTTCGTGCCTACATCCCAGCTGCTCCGTCCTTGCCACCAGCAAGCGGTTGCCCGGCGACGATGACGGCACACCCAACGGCAAGGATCTTCCAACATCCAGTTGACCCAACTGTGACGTTCGTTCCGAACCCAATCTGCTGGGAAGAAGACATCACTGTAAACCTCGCTTCATCTGAAGCAGGTGTTGAGTACGAAGTCCGTGCTAACGGTTCATTCTTGTCACCACAAGTAATCCTTCAAGGTACAGGTGGTCCAATCAGCGCTACATTCAATTCAACATTGATTCAGCCAACCAACCCAGTTGGTTCAGCTGTAGTACCAAACGTTGAAGTTCAAGCACGCTTGGTTTCAAATGCTTCGTATCCACGTCCAATCCCAACGTCAGCATGTCCTGTTGCTTACGGTACAATCAACTACACTGTCTATGAAAAGCCAGTTGCAGTTGTAACCGGACCAGCAACCTCATGCGGACCATCTACGGCTACATATACAGCTAGCCCAGTTACGCCAGCTCCTCCAATGTACTTTGACTGGTTGATTACCACTGTTCCGCCTGCTGGAACAACGCCAACGTTCTTGAACAACACTGGTGTAAGTGGTACATCAAATCCATTCATTGTTAACTGGGGAACGCACACTCTTAACTGTGACGGAACATACAATCCTCTTGCACAGACAATCCGCATGATTGCCACGAATATGTGGGGTTGTACGGACACTGCATTCTTCAATCTTACCATTGAGCCAACGGTATCTGATGCCCTTATCAGTGGTCCATCGATGTCATGTATCTATGGAGGATTTGAAGAGCACCTTGACACCTTCACGGTAGAACGCCCAGCACCATGTGTATTCCCAGCAGGTACTACATACCTATGGACAATGCCAACAGGTGTTGTAAGTGGTGCAATTCGTAGCGGTCAGTACACCACTGGTATCGTAGCCGAGTGGTATACAACAGGTGGAACTAACATCGGTACCGTACAGTGCGACATTACACTGCCTCCATCACATGGCGGTTGCGTGACGACTGTTACGAAGAACGTTGTTGTTTACCCACTTCCTGTACCAGTTATCAACGGTCCAGTTAACGTATGCCAGAACGACACGAATCGTGTATACACAGCTGACAACTATCCATCCGACACCTATTACTGGCAAGTAATCGGTGGTACCATCGATGGTGGTACTGGTAGTGGTGTTGTAGGTGATACAGCCACCCGTTATGGTGTTGGTCTTAATACGATCTCGGTCGATTGGCTCGACACGCCAAATCCGAATGCCTTCATTCGCCTCAAGCAGGTTTCGTCTGTTGGCTGTATGAACATTACGACCTTGGCCATTGTCGTTAACCCAACCCCAGTACCTGTTATCAATGGTGCTGATGTTGCTTGCGATAACTCGGTTTACACGTACAGCACAGCTGACAACGCACCAAACAATACGTACCTCTGGACAGTAATGGCAGGTGGTAACGCAACAATTACCGGTGGAGCTAACCAAGCAACAGCTACGGTACTTACTGGTGACATTGGTGGTGGTACAAGCTTTACACTGCAACTCACCGAAACAGTCCTTGCTACTAACTGTACAAAGACCGTAACAAAGACTGTGAACATCGTTGAGAAGCCAAACCCAACAATTGTACGCCTTGCTCCTGCAGGTGGCGCTGTTGGTGGTGCATGCCTTGGTCAGACAATCACCTATGGTGAAACAGATCCAGTAGCAGGCAACCCATCGTACAGCTACAAGTGGAGTGTTGCAAATGGTTCAATCACTGGTTCGGATGAGAATTCAACCTTGGTTGTAACCTGGAATACGGTTGGTTCTGGTACGGTAACGCTCAGCAAGTGGCACACTGGCAGCCAGTGCACCACTACTGTATCGCAAACCGTAAACATTGTTAATCCACCAGCTCCAACAATCTCGGGTCCGCTTACAGTCTGTGGCGAAAGCACACACGTCTATAGCACTCCGAACATTACTGGCAACACCTATAGCTGGACGATCAGCGGCAACGGCACGATTACGTCTGGTGCAGCTACGAATGCAGCTACGATTCTCTTCGATAATCCAACGCCTGGCAGCACGCTTCCAGCCACGATTACCGTAACAGAAACCAACACCCTTAGTGGATGTGCCGCAACTGTGAACGTGGGAGTTACCATCAACTACCAGCCACAAGTAGCAACTGTTACACGTGTATCTCCAGCTGGTCCTGCAAATCAGGCTTGCAATAACAGCACAATCATCTACAGTGTGCCAAACAACACAGGTTCTACCTACAACTGGACAGTAACTGGCGGTACCATCATTGCTGGTGGTACAACCAACCAAGTGACTGTACAGTGGGTTAACGTTGGTACTCAGACACTGACCGTAGTTGAAACAGATATTTCTGGCACATGCTCAGCAACAACTGTTCACAACGTAGGTGTTACCTATCAACCAGTTCCTGCAATCACTGGCGATGCTAACACATGTACCGGTGATGAAGTAACGTATAGCACACCAGATGTACCTGGAAGCACCTATGCATGGTCGCTACCATCACTTGGTGGTACGTTTACCTCAGGCACGACCTCACACACCGTAACGGTTGAGTGGATGCTGACAGGCGCACGCACGATCCAGGTTGTAGAGACAAATGGTAACTGTACTGCAACAGCTACACTGACCGTTAACGTAGGTAAGACACCAACAAGCACAGCAATCGCACGGATTACACCTGCTGGAAACGTTGCAGTTGCTTGCGTAAATCAGACCATTACCTATGGTACGACCAATACTGGTAACGACTTCTTGTGGACTGTTTCCGGTGGCAGCATCATTGGTAGCAACACCAGCTATCAAGTAACGGTTGAGTGGACCACAGTTGGTTCACACACAATCACGCTTAAGGAAACTGCTACGGGTACAGACTGCTCAACGACAGTAACCCAAGTAGTTAACGTCGAAGATCAGCCAGTTCCAAACATCTCTGGTGCAACACCGGTATGTACTGGTGACATCAAGACCTACAGCGTTACAGCCGTTCCTGGTCATACCTATGCTTGGTCGATTAGCGGTGGCGGCAACATCATGTCGTCAGCTACTTCAAGCTCGGTTGATGTAGAGTGGACAACTGCAGGTACATGGACAGTCGATATCGTTCAGTCCAATGCTACTGGCAACTGTACTGCAACTTCATCGCTGACAGTAGTAGTTAACCAGACACCAGTTCAAACAGTAATCACTGGTGCAGAAACCGTATGTAACGGCTCAGTTCAGCCATACAGCGTCACTGCAATCGGTGGTCAAGAGTACACATGGACAGTTACCGGCGGTACCATCACCACGGGTGTTGGCACCAATGCTATCACTGTTCAGTGGACAGCAATGGGCTTGCAGAACGTAAAGGTCAAGATCAAGACAATTGGCACGAACTGCGAAGTGATCCTTTCTAAGGACGTCACGGTTGAGTTCCAGCCAGCACCATCAATCACTGGTGATGCAGTTGTCTGTACCAACACAGAAGAGACATACTCAACACCAGCAAACCCTGGTAGCACGTATCTCTGGACTGTAACTGGTGGTACCATTACATCTGCAACAACATCTCCAACGGTAACCATTAAGTGGACAAATGCTGGTTCTCAAACAGTGACGGTAACTGAATGGAACGCTTCAGGCAACTGCCAAGCAACAGCAACCATGACGGTAACTGTTCACGAGAAGCCATCTACAACAGACATCAGCCGCATCGCACCAGCTGGTCCGCTTGACCACGCTTGTGAGAACGACACAATCACCTACTCGACGCCATTCAATGCTTCTAGCAGCTATGTATGGACCGTTACCGGTGGTTCGTTCGTAGGCAGCAGCACTGGCAACTCGGTTGTTGTTCATTGGACAGCAATGGGTAACCAAACGCTGACAGTTGTAGAGACAACAACTGGTACAGATTGTCAGACAACAGACGTTCAGAACATCACTGTTACATACAAGCCAACACCAAACATCAATGGTGCTAATGTGGCCTGTATCAACAAGGATCACGTGTACAGCACACCATACGTTGCAGGAAGCACGTATGAGTGGACTATCACACCATCGAACGTCTTTGCTCCAATCACTGGCTATCCAAACTCAAATACAATCCAAGTGAAGTGGATCCAACCAGGTCTGCACACTGTATCGGTAACTGAAACCAACGTTGCTGGCGGTTGCTCGACAACGGCTACAATGCAGGTTCAAGTAAACGAGATCCCAACACCATTTATCAGCTCGGTAACTGGTTACGGCAACCCAGCCGGACGCCGCCCAGGTATCGTATGTAACTTCAGCACACATACGTACACCACGTTCCCAACACCAGGTAACACCTTTATCTGGACAGTAACTGGCGGTACGATCGTGTCTGGTCAGTACACCAATACGGTAGATGTTAAGTGGGGTCCAGCCGGTGAAGGTACACTTGCAGTTCAGGAAACCGTTCCTGGCTCGGATTGTATCGTAACAGATAAGGACACATTCGATATCCGTCCAACGCCGACACCTTCCATCACGGGTAACTTCAACCCATGCGGAAACTCGACGCAGACATACACAACACCATTCGTATCTGGTAACAGCTACAACTGGGTTGTAGTAGGCGGTATCATCAATAGCGGTCAAGGCACGAACACCATCACAGTAACATGGATGAATCCGGCTTGGCCAAACGTGATCAACGGATCAGTAGAAGTCACTGAATGGGTAACCGACGTCCTCCCAAGCATGAGCTGTATTGCAACCAATACACGCATGATCACGGTACGTCCAAACCCACCAGTACCAACAATCACTGGTCTGAACGTTGTCTGCGCAACGGACCTTACCAACAATCCAGCAACGGATAACATGACGTCATACAGCACCAGTATCCCAGCCACTGGCTCAAACCAGGGTTCGGTATTCTATACCTGGTCTGTATCATCGAATGGTACCATCGTTGGATCTGCTAACACCACTAGTGTAAACGTACGTTGGACAAACAACACCTCCGTACCACAAATCGGTACGGTTACGATCACGCAGACATCATCGTTCGGTTGCGTAACATCAGCTTCGTTGAACGTTACAATCAACCCACTGCCAGAACCATCTATCAGTGGTCCAGTCAGCGTATGCTTGAATAACTTGCTGTCATACACGACACCAGGCGTTCCAGGCAATACTTACAACTGGTTCGTATCAGGCGGCAATGCAATCCGCTCAGGTCAAGGTACACCAAACGTCATGGTCGAATGGACGATGACCGGTACCCACACCCTGTCGGTTGTTGAAACCAACTCCTACGGTTGTTCAGTTCAAAACAATCTTCAAGTTGTTGTTCACGAGCTTCCAAGCGTAGAAATCACAGCTTCTGGTCCAACAACATTCTGTCAAGGTGGCGACGTTACACTGTCCGCTCCTATCGGCTTCGTGACCTACGTATGGTCGACCGGTGAAACAGGTCGCAGCATCGTAGTCCACACTGGTGGTTCGTACTATGTAACAGTTACCGACGAGAATGGCTGTACCGGTGTATCGAACACCATTACCGTGAACGTATTCCCAAGCTCGCTGCCAATCATCACAGTTAGTGGTCCAACCACCTTCTGCGAAGGCAACGAAGTAACACTGACGGCTCCTTCCGGATTTACCAGCTACTACTGGTCGACCGGTGCCACAACACAATCAATCGTTGTTACTCAGAGCGGTACATACACCGTTACAGTAGCCGACAACAATGGTTGCACAGGCACATCGACAGAAGTTGATGTCTTCGTAAATCCAAAGCCAGCCCCAGTTCTTACGGTTGTTGGTTCAACCACCGTATGCTCAGGCGACAGTGTTGAAGTACGTGCACCAAATGGTTACGTATCATACAGCTGGACATCTTCATCGAACACTAACTATGGCACTGGTCGCTCAATTACAGTTCGTCAGACAGACACGCTCTACTGCACTGTAGTTGATGCTAATGGCTGTACAGGTGTTTCGGACACAGTAATCATCACTGTTGCTCCAGTAGTTGCTCCAGTCATTACTCCAAACGGTCCAACAACATTCTGCGAAGGTGGTGCAGTTGTACTCTCCGCTCCTGCTGGCTTCTCGACCTACTTCTGGTCGAACGGTGCAACAACGCGCGAGATTACAGTTCAAGACGGCGGTACATACAGCGTAACGGTAACAAGCGCTGCAATGTGCGAGTCTTCGTCACTCCCAACAGATGTTACGGTTAACCCACTTCCAGCACGTCCAACGATCACGCGTCACGGCGACGTCCTCACCGCAAACTCAAGCGTAGCTCAGACCTACCAGTGGTATCATGACGGTACAATGGTTCCAGGTGCTACACAGCAAACACTTGCAGTTTCGCAGTCAGGCGTATACCGTGTAGAAATCACAGACGATAACTCTTGCGGAGCTATCTCTGACGGCTTCAACGTAGCACTCACAGACGTTGCTGAAGGTGATGTAACTGCAGGCCGCTTGCCAGTACACATCTTCCCGAACCCAACAAATGGTCAGTTCACAATCGAAGCTGATCTCTACGAAGTTGGCCCAGTACATATCGAGCTTGTTAACACCATTGGTGAAGTGGTATTCTCAGCCGACGAATTGTACACGGGTGGTACGTTCAAGACAAACGTGAACATGGGTACACTTGCCAACGGCATGTACAACGTGGTCATCACCTCTGGCAGCGAACGCTGGACGGTACGTCTTGTCCGTCAGTAAGCAATGATTTAGACCTTGCAGTAAAACACTGCAAGTGAAGATCTCTCAAAGAAAGGCGCATCCTTAAACGGGATGCGCCTTTCGCTTTTATGTGAACGACTTAACTGCGTAAGGTCGCATGGAGGTGTATGCGGTCATATCGGACTTCTCTTGCATAATCCAGACGGAACGGGCGTGTCCATCTCCTGTGATTAGGTGTTAGCCTGGGTGTGCTGATGGAGTATTGTCTTGACTACATGAACCGGACTGAACACGCGTGTTCATCACGAGCGACTATGCATCAAGCTGGGTCGCAGCAATAGTGAGTACCTTGACTACATGAACCAGACTGAACGTGCATGTTCACCACATTTGAATAAACATCGGGCTGAGTTTTAACAGTGGAAGAAATCTTGACTGTATGGACCAAGTAGGCGTGAGTATCCATGCCGTGTGCCTATCATCAGACCGAGTCGTAGCAATGAAATGCGTCTTGAATGAATGCACCCGGCAGAGCGCGTGTTAATATCAGGCGACTAAGCATATGGCCGAGGCGTAGCAATAGGGGGTGTCGTGTTGATTGCACCAGGCAGCGCACGTGCTAATGTCAGGTGATAAAGCATCAGGCCATGGTGTAGCAATGAGAGAGGTCTTGATTAAATGCGCGAGGCAGAGCGCGTTGAACATGCCATTTGACTAAGCGCCTGGCCGAGTGGTAGCATTTGAGGCCACTTGATTAATGTAGGAGGCAGAGTGAGCTGATCATGCCATGTGAATAATCATCAAGCCGAGGGGTGGCAATGGAGGACGTCGTGATTGAATGCACCAGGCAGCGCGCGTGTTAGTGTCAGGTGAATAAGCATCAGGCCGAGGGGTGGCAATGGAGGATGTCGCGTTTGAATGCACCAGGCAAGACGTGCGTGTTTATGTCTTGTGACTGAGCATTAGGCTTGGTCGTAGCAGTGGGGGACCACTAGCCAGCATGGACCAGACTACACGTACCTGATCGTCTCATCAGAGCATAGATCAAACGTGTGGTACGAATGGAAGTCTTCCCGAATTTTCGGTGCAAACTCAGCGTGCGTTTTACTCGCGTATGACTTGACTTCAGGACAGCGGTACCAATGCAGAGCCTCTTGATTGAACCAGCCCGAACCTGCTCGTTCATCTGCTGCGTCGACCAGACTACACCTAGTCCAGGGGGCAGAGGTTAATGCAATAGCGCAATGCAGGGCAATGCGAGGCAAGGTATGACTCTGTGCCAATGTAAGGGTAGCCTGATGCCTAGAGGAAACACACCTGCATCGTCCAGACGACACCTAGTCCAGGGGGCAGAGGTTAATGCAATAGCGCAATGCACGGCAAGGCATGACTCTGTGCCATTGTGAGGGTAATCTCCTGCCTGAACGAAACACATCTGCGGCGCCCTAACTGCAACTAATCCTGAGTTTAGAGGTTATTGCAATAGCGCAAGGCATGACTGGTTATGTGCTGAAGTATCTTCGTGTAACAGACCAGCATTCAATACATCCTTGCAGAACAAACCATACACTCAACACTAGGAAGAGAGAGATTGTGCTGAAGACCTTCAATACCATGCTGATGGCAGTTGTCGCATTGTTGTTATGTACTACATCGGGCACGGCAGAACCGACGGGGGTCACCGGAAGAACTGCAACGACCAGTTCTGGTTGCAGTGGAAGCGAATGCCATGGTGCTGCCTCCACTCTGACAACACTCAGTGTTCTGGAGTCGGTGGACGGCAAACTCACGACGACCACGAATGCAACGCTGACCCTTACGCTACGTGTGGCTAATGGCACCAAGTCAGCTGGTGGCTGTAACATCGCCGTTAAATCTACTAGGAATGGCTTTTCTCGTGCCGGCCAGCTGGGTACGGTTACTGATGGCGGCCTGTATCTCCCTGGCACAGAGCTAACGCACATCTCTCCTCGGGCATTTGTCGATGGCGCTGCAGAATTCAGGTTTACGTGGACTGCTCCAGCCAAGGCGGGGACGTACTATCTGCAAGCATCAGGCAACGCTGTGAACCTCAATGGTTCGGCAAGCGGAGATCAATGGAACTTCCTGGAACCGATCGAGATCGTTGTAACGGAAGCATCGTCGGTGGACGAGGTACATAGCCCCCTGACATCATTGTATCCGGTACCTGCTCACGGCACGGTAACGATTGAAGCCGCTACAGTCCCAGGGACGGAGGTGACGTTGATGATAATTGACCAGATCGGGAAGGTTGTGTATTCTTGGCAAGGTCTGTCAAATACGGACCAGTTGACATTCGTCTGGAGTGGGCGCACAACTAGTGGAGACGTGGCACCATCTGGTGTGTACAGTGTTGCCGTGCTGAATGATAGGCGAACGATGATTGGACGGGCTGTCATAGCGCACTAACAAGCAACAAACATTCGCTTTGCATCGGTTTCACCAATAACTCTTTCTACTCTTGCTACACATTGCCCATCGCTGGTTCATTGTTGCTGCAGCTGCCATGCTGCTGTGTACAGTAGCGGCTAAGGCGCAGTGGACGCGTGCGACCTTGCCACCACCGTACTCGACTGGCTATTACCTTGATGTGTTCTTCTTGCCGTCCAATACCGCCTATGGTTGGGCATGTAGTATTGACGGCTATGTGGTGCGCACAACCGATGGTGGTCAGACGTGGAGAGGAACGCAACCAGGTAGACCGTTCCTTGAATACATCCAGTTTCTAACTCCACAGATCGGTTATACGTCGGGTCCAGCAGGCATCTACCGCTCGGACGATGGTGGTGCAACCTGGACTGATATCACCCCCATGGATCCCAATCAAGAACAGAGCTGGGGTAGCTACTTCTTGAACCAGAACGAAGGGGTGTATTTGGTAGGGGGCTGTAGCACTGGCCTTCAAGCGTTCTATCGCACCACGGATGGTGGCGCATCATGGAATGTGTCGTATGGCAACGAACGAGAGAGCGGTCTGTCTGACGCATTGTTGTACAAGGATGGAAGCGGTTTTGCTATTAGCAGTGGCGTGGTATGGAGAACGACGGACTACGGAGCGCGCTGGAGAAAGCATAGCAATACTCCACGAAGAGTATGGCATGAAGAGCTTGCAATCAAGAACAACACCTTCCTTATTCCGTATTCAGGCAGCGACTGCTCAGGCAGTGGTAATAACATCGGCGGTATGCTGTGGTCGACAGATCAAGGATTTACGTGGAAGGAGTTCAATGTTGCACAGAATATGTTCGGCACCTGTCTCATTTCGGAACAAGAGGGGTGGGCTGTCGGTGACGGACCATCGGCATTCTACACTTCCGATGGCGGTCAGACGTGGGAGAATAGGGCCTGCGGTCTTCGAGGAGATGTAGATGACGTCTACTTCATCGGTGACACACTTGGATGGATAGCTGGGACGGGGCTATATAAGTACACTCCACTCAAGCTTGCTCCTGGTGTTGCCATTGATCCACCTGGACCGATCATTGATATCTGCCGTGGCGATTCGGTGCTGCTTACGTCGACGATGGGTTTTTCGTCGTACCAGTGGAACGATGGTGTAAAGGGTCAAGCACGTTTTGCTACATCAGAAGGCAAGTACATCGTTACTGCATACGATACAGCGTCCTGTCAGCAATTCACAGCCGAAGTAGAGATTCGCTACTACCCCTCCGAAACACCGAGAATATTGGCCAGTGCAACAGAGGTCTGCAAGGGTGATTCAGTCCTCCTGCAATACACAGGTTCTGTAGAATCATTCACATGGTCCACGGGCGACACTTCAAGAACCATCTACGTTAAAACATCCGGCAGCTACACCCTCACTACGACTGATGAGTATGGGTGTATCAACACGACGACTCCGATTGTGGTAACCATTCATGAAACGCCCGAGCCAACGATCACAGCCAATAGACGCACAACCATTTGTCTTGACGAGACCGTAACGCTGAGTGCGCCGCCAGGGTATGCATCGTACCAGTGGTCAACAAACGAAACAACACAAAGCATTACGGTCAATACCGAGGGTACGTATAGGGTGACGGTTGTTGACCAGTTCGGCTGTGTTGGCATTTCGAACGAGATTACCGTTGTTGTGCTTGACACTCGAAACAAGATCGAGATACAATCGGTTCTGCCCAACAACACGTTTGAGCTACCTGGCGTTGCCGTGGGCCAGCTATCGTGCCGGACGCTTGTTATCAGAAATCGATCGCTGACATCTGAGTTGACAATCCGTGATCCAATGCTTGTTGGTAACGTATTCTTTAGCATTCCACAATCACAACTGCCGCTGATTATTCAACCGCAGACAACAGGAGAATTGGTCGTTTGTAGCTCACCGATTGACACGGGGTATATTGCCGATACGTTAGTGCTTTCCGATACCTGCTCGCCAGTATTGATCCCTGTTAGCTGCAATGGTTCGCCGATTGTCTTTGACGGCACATCACGCTGTGAGACGCCTGTGCAGACGATTGTTATCCGCGCTGGTGTTGCCCATCAATTATCAGCCCCTTACCCACTTCCCGCATCGGACAAGTTCCAGCTTACCATTACCCCACCATTGCATGCAACGGTGCAGTTGGTGAATAGTCTGGGGACGAGAGTAGCAACAGCTCTGCGCGAGGCACATGACGATGCCGATACCTACATGGTTGATGTGAGTGCCCTGCCGGTGGGTAGCTACGTGGCTGTAGTCCAGACTGATACGGGCGAACGCAGAAGTTTCCACGTCGTCGTTGCACGATAATCAGATGCGGATAACCGAAATTCTTAGTAGTTTTCGCAATGACAAAATTGATATCTCTTGATCCGCGGATTACGCGTCTTGGCATTGGTAGTTCGGAGCCAGCAGAAGTCGCTCCAAAACCGACTCTTGATCAACATCAGACGTACGAGGTGTTCCACCAGCAGAAGTCTGGTGCACATCACATCCACGTTGGAAGCGTGCATGCGCCAAATGCCGAGCTGGCTATGGTGTTAGCAAAAGAAACGTTTGGACGTAGGGGACAGACGGTGAACCTGTGGATCGTTCGCACATCAGACGTTGTAGCGATGAATAGTGCTGACGCCGAGATATTCTCAACTACACCGGAAAAAGCGTACCGCGATGTTGCAGCATACATGGTACGCAACAAGGTCGAAGCATTCAAGAAGGGCATGCAGCAAGCGAAAGAGGGGAAAGAGGGATAGTATGAACACCACAGCACTTAAAGAACTCCTTACCTGGATTGCCGACAATGAGTTGATCATGGGGCATAGACATAGTGAGTGGACAGGGCTTGGTCCGCTTCTTGAAGAAGACATTGCATTTTCTTCAATTGCCCAAGACAAGCTAGGTCATGCACTGGCTATGTACACGCTTGCACACGAACTCTGTGGAAGTCCGCAACCAGATGTGAATGCCTTCCAGCGTGCTGGTGCTGACTTCACATGCTCACAGTTCGTCGAGCTACCTAATGGCGAGTACGACTTTAGTCTCATTCGCCACTTCTTGTTTGATGCTGCCGAGTTCCATCGTTATGGTATGCTTGCATCAAGTAGTGTTGATGCACTGGCAAAGCTTGCTCGAAAAGTGCAAGGTGAGATCAAGTATCATCTGTACCACGGTAAGTCGTGGGTAGTTCAGTTGGCTAGCCAAGGAACTGCCGCCAGCAAGGCGCGCATGCAGGCCGCCCTTACCTATGCCTGGCCTTATGCCTTAGGCATGTTCGAGCCTGGTAAATATGACGCCGAACTTGCAGATGCTGGAGTGTTTGCTGGCGAGAAGGCACTACAACAAGAATGGCTAGCGTTTGTTGAAGCAACGTTTGCAGAAGCAGGATTGGACATTCCACAAGGAGTGCAACCAGTATATGGCGGAAGAGGCGGACAACACAGCGAGCACCTGCCGCAACTTCTGGAAGAGATGACGGAAGTCGTACGCATTGATCCTGAAGCAACGTGGTAGAAGAGAGCTCCATAGCAGAAAACTCGTCGCCAACACTGTCGGCCGATGACGTCCTTGAAGCACTTCATGCAGTGAAGGATCCAGAGATTCCTGCTATTAGTGTTGTCGACATGGGCCTTATCACCAACGTGCATGTTGACGGCAATGCCCTTCATGTTCGGATGACGCCAACGTTCGTGGGATGTCCAGCTATTAAGGTCATGCAGGCCGACGTAGAAAATGTCGGCAGGGGGCTTGGGTT
>JAGFIZ010000107.1 GCA_024103135.1 Bradyrhizobiaceae bacterium
AGCAACAGTCGGGTCAGCTTGCCCTAAGCACGCACATGCTTCGCATTACCATTGACGATGTACCGGAGCTTCCGCCGATCAAGGCACAGGAGCGTCTTGCCTATGATTACGTCAGCCATGGTGCGGCACGTATTCATCCGATGACGTTGTACCGCAGAGTATTGAACCAGTTCGAAATTCGACCTATTGAACACCTGCAGAATCTAGTTCGAGACAATACGGGAGTGCAGAATGAACCATCAGGAGCTAGCGTTCCTGCAACTGCAAGTGTAAGTCCTACGGCGACCATTGCTGGCATTGTAATCCTCAGACAGTCACCACCTACGGCAAAGGGCGTGTTGTTTATCACCTTGGAAGACGAGACAGGGTTTGTTCAATGCGTAGTTGAGCCCAATGAGCGAGAGTACTTTCGTGAACAACTCCGTCATGCTGCGCTGATCATACGTGGTGTGGTTCATGCACGATCCAACTGGCGAGGCGTCGTTGTCCGCGACGTTCGGATCCTACGCAACATGATTGGCGGCTACCATGGTCACCCAGCCATGTATGGCGGAACGGACACACGTGAGCTAGGCCTGTCAAGAAGCAACGTATAAGTAATACATCAACACCACCTCTATCGCCTTTTCACGGTGCAAGGACATAAGTCCACAAACAACACAATGCGTGTGAGAACACACACAGCAATAATTCGATAAGTTCCCTCGTGTGCAACCACATCACGTCTACTTAGGCCATACCGGTTGCACGGACGATGTTCATCAGTATCCTTTGGAGCATACATGTCGCATTACAAGTATCTGATCATTGGTGGTGGCATGACAGCCCATGCTGCCGTCGAAGGAATCCGTGAGTTGGATAGCAGTGGCACGATTGGCATGATCAGTGAAGAGCATGATCCGCCTTACGCTCGTCCGCCCCTCTCAAAAGCATTGTGGAAGTCCGACGACAGGGACACCGTATGGTTGAACACTCATGAGCACAACGTGACCATACATCTTGGGAAACGTGTGACGTCACTTGATGCAGCAAAGAACTCCGTAACCGATGACGGCGGCACGATGTACACGTATGATCGCTTACTTCTGGCCACCGGTGGCACGCCAAGGCGCTTGCCGTTTGGAGACGACTGCATTACCTACTTCCGCACGTTTGCAGACTACAAAAAACTGCGTGAGCAAGCACAGGCTGGCAATCGTTGTCTCGTGATTGGTGGCGGCTTTATTGGAGCAGAGGTTGCGGCTGCCCTCGCAATGAACGGCTGCAAGGTCACCATGTTCTTCCCAGAACCAGGCATCGGTGGAAGAGTTTTTCCAGAACAATTGGGTGCCTACCTTGTTGACTACTTCCGCAGCAAGGGTGTAGACGTACACCCCGGAGAGACCATCACGAACGTCGAAAGGCATGGTGAAGAGATCATTGCCACAACGTCCGGAGGTCAGACCGTGACAGCAGACATTGTGGTAGCTGGTCTTGGCATCATCCCCGAAACCACTCTAGCTCAACAAGCTGGTTTGGACGTGGGCAATGGAATTGTGGTCAATGACCATCTTCAGACAACCGTACCCACCATCTATGCAGCTGGTGACGTAGCCAACGTGATGATTCCCGCCTTACAGCGACGTGTGCG
>JAGFIZ010000114.1 GCA_024103135.1 Bradyrhizobiaceae bacterium
TCGACCGTCGTTGTGCAACATGTGAGGATGGAGCAATGACACGTGCTCAACAACCAGAAGATATTCCCAAGCTCTTTATTGAAGCGTGGGAAGCAAGAGATGCTGTAGCGTTAGCATCACTCTTTGCAGAGGACGCTGACTTTATCAACGTCACAGGATTGCACTGGAATTCGCGAGAGCAGATCCAGAAGGTACATGACTATGGGCTAAGGGTAATCTTTGCTGACTCCGTGTTGAGGCTGCGGAACTTGACGGTGCGATATCTAGGAACTGACGCTGCAGTGGTGCATGCCCACACCGAGCTGATGCAGCAGACAACACCTGACGGAGCAGTAATGTCACATCGCAGAAAGAATCGGTTTGTGTTTGTTGTTCAGCGGGTGGACGATGGTTGGCTCTGCGTATCGGCACAAAACACTGAGGTTCTGCCAGGTGCAGAGACCTTCGTCATCGAAGACGATGGCACGTACCGAGCGGTATCCTACGGAAGATTCTCATAGCCGAGCGACAAGGTCGACCATGTATCGTATGTGTTCAACCATTGAATAGAGCTTGTTAGCGAAACAACGTTCCTTGTTGAATCAAATATTCGCGTAGTCCTCTTGGACGCATGCCCGTTATCTCCTTCACCATGTTGGTTGGCTCTGCGACGATGCCACCCTCACGCCAATATTGAAACAAGGCAATCTGCGCCGAGGCCATCCAGGCAGAGTAGCCATGCCGACGCATGCGGATGTACGCTTCATCGTCCGTCTCTCTAATGTGCGTTACACGATGCGTGTATACCGTCGAGAGCTTTGCAGCGATATCATCAAATGAATGGATTTCGAGTCCCGTCAGTACCGGACTCTCATACTCATACCCACGTTCGAGGATTATGTCGGAGGCAGAATCGCCTACATCGCGAATGTCCACCCACGGAATGCGGGCATCGCCGGCTGCAGAATACAATCGTCCTTCACGGATAGACAGCGCATGGGCAGTGAGGTTTTGGTAGAAGGCATGCGGACGCAGACAGGTCCACACCAATCCGCTTTGCTTCAACGCCTGCTCGATGATGTAGTGCCACAAGCCAATGATGCTTCTCGAATGTGGCGATGCTCCAAGGGCAGAGAGCTTGATGATACGCTTCACACCGGCAGTCACCGCAGCTCGGATGACGGTAAGCTGACATCGCACCATGTCCTCTGAAACTCCCGAGCAGAGAAACACCGTATCGATCCCGTCAAAAGCCTTCACCAAGGCCTCGTAGTCAGTCAGCTCTGCAATTACCCACGTGGTGTTCTTCAACGGCACGGTCTTCTTCTCGTTCCGTGCAATACCTACCGATGTTGCCCCACGTGCTGCCAACGTCGATATGACGTCGCTGCCTACCTGACCCGTTGCACCGGTTACTGCAATGGTGAAATCAAAAGATGTCCTATACTGACGCGCCATCGTTACACCTCATGATCTGTGAAGCCGAAAGTATCTGCTTACCAGTTCTGCATCACTGCGAACTTGCACAGGATGGTCGGAATATCGTCGCCCTAACCAGACAGCATGAACTCGCATCCGTACGATACGTCCGCCCAGAACTCCAATCATCCATGTTGGTGATCAACGTAAATCATTAACCAGAAATCGGCAGGGGGCTTGGTAGAGAATTGTTACATGTTTTTGACTGATGCGGTTGATGGATTGCGTACTTGGTGGCTATAGCGTGTGATCATGATCAATGACATTGTCGCATAAAGTCTACCGCAGCACAACAGCATCAACGGTAGCAGTTACGGTACCAGCAGTCATGGTAGGCAGCGTATGCTTACAACCCTACCGGTAATTGGAAAATCGTTTTTCGATTTTCTGCAACCAGCGCCGACGGCGCTGGTTGGAAACACGAGGTACACGGCTGAGTGCGATCCATGAAATGCGACGGTAACCAATCTTCCAGAACGTACCCCAGACCAAGGCCCGTCGAACGGCATTCCCATACACAAGCCGATAGACCAAGCTGTGTGTATCCATGGTTGTAATCACGGTGATATGCTTAAGCAAGGGAAGAGTGGGATGCATGGCATTGGCCTTCTGCTCATACACAACGCCAGGGAAGATGACCTTCTCGATAAACCCCTTCATCAGTGCCGGCATGAGCTCCCACCAAATAGGGAAGATGAACACCAGATGGTCTGCTTGTTCCAGGCGATGCTTATACGACAGGACTTGAGCGTCGACAGGCTTGCGATCCTTATATGCCTGTAAGTCCGTGGCAGACATGACGGGATTAAATCCCTCGTTATCCAGATGGATGACGTCGACTATGTGGTTGCCACTTCCAAGCCCCCTACAAACCGAGTCGAGGATGGAATGACAGAAGCTCTGCGGATACGGGTGGGTAAAGACGATAACAAAGGTCATGGAAGCACTGAATCAACGGTCGGCAAGAATAGGGAAATGCACGCTCACGTGCTATTCGTACCGAAGCGCTTCGATAGGGTCCAGGCGCGCTGCTTGCCAAGCAGGGTACAGACCGAAGCCAATGCCAATGGCCGTGCAGGCAATCACGCTGAACACTACGGCTCCCCATGGCCAGGCAATGACCAGGGAGGGCATGGTGTTGGATTGAACAACTTGACCAAGAATCCATGTGATGGATAGGCCGCCGATGACGCCGGTGAGACCACCAAGCTGACATAACGTAAGCGCCTCGATAAGGAACTGGCGGACAATCCACTGCTTGCGAGCACCAAGGGCCTTGCGCACACCGATCTCGCGTGTGCGTTCCTTGACGCTTACGAGCATCATGTTCATGATGCCGATGCCCGCAGCGAGCAGTGCACCGAGTCCACTTATCCATGCTACGACGCCGATAGCCGAGGCAAGACTTCCGAACTGTGCCGTTAGTGCTTCGTTGGTATCTAGCTCAAAGTCGTTCTCTTTTCCAGGAGGAACTCCGCGAAGCATTCTCATGTGGCCGATGGCTTCGTCGGCCGTTGCTTCCAGTGCACCTCTACTTGTTGCCTTGACGGCAATGTCCACGCTAGTATCCCAACGCCAGGTGTAGTAGGTTACGAACACCGAGAGTGGAATAAGGACGCGATTGTCCTGACTTTGTCCAAGCACACCACCACGCTTGGTGAGCACACCAACAACCGTGAACTGTTGATTCTTGATGGTAATGGTCTGCCCAAGAGGGTTGCCTGACGGGAAGAGCGTGTTTACCACATCCGCACCGATGATGGCATTGCGGGCGTTAACGACAAGGTCTTGTTCGACAAAGGCACGTCCACTCTCGATCGAAGCAGCATTCACCGAGAAGTACATGTGGTCGATGCCAATGAGTGATACGTTGGGGTTGGTGCTTTGGTCACCATGCTTCACCGTCATCCCGGGAGCGGTATTGCTAACGCTAACGAGGTTGGTCAGCGTCATGCGCTGCCGAAACTCCTCGGCCAATTCAGGAGTGATTGGTTTGCGACGCATGTACTTGCGCCAGTTTGTACCAAACGACATCGAAGGAGTCCGCTGAATCAGCAGACTGTGCTCACCAAGGTCGGCCAATTGCGTACTCAATGCATTAGCAAGTGTACCCGTGATGCCACTTGAAGCAATGATGGCAAACACACCGATACCAACCGAGAGTAGGGTAAGACCCGACCGGAGCTTGTGAGCGCGTACTGCATCGAGGGCCAGACTTATGGATTCGGCAATGTTCACAGGTGGTTGTTACTGCTTAGACAAGGTGAGGTTCTTGAACAGGTGCATGAAGTGGTTGTGTTACTCAAAGCGCAGACATTCTACGGGATCCAGACGTGATGCTCGAAGTGCAGGTAAGAAGCCGGCGAGTAGACCAACAACAACCGACACGGCAATGGCAATGAAGAGCAGATCTACCTGAATGAAGGGGCTAACGGCACTTACCCATTCCTGCTTAAGCGGTCCTATGGCTACCCATCGGGCCGAACCAACTAGAATTTGTGCAATGGGCAGAGCGATGAGCGCACCAAGGAGGCAGATCATCGAACTTTCGATAAGAAACTGAAGGAGGACAGACGACCTACGAGCGCCGATGGCCTTACGGATACCGATCTCCTTGGTTCGTTCCGTCACACTGACGAACATGATGTTCATAATGCCAATCGAACCAACAATGAAGGCGAGCACGGTAAGGCCGATGCCAACCATCCAGATGACGATGCGAATGGTAGTGACTTGTGCGTCGAAGGCCTGCATCTCGTTTATGCTGAAGTCATCGTCCTTACCAGGTGGTACGTTCCGAATCTCGCGCAAATACCCACGGGCCTCGTCACGCACGATGTCCAGGAGTTTTTCATTCCCTGCCTTGATGGCGATGGAAAAGCTGCGACCGAAGAAGCCGAAGGTGGACTTAAACGCATTCAACGAGATGAATACCTGATTGTCGATGAAGTCCATGAAGATGAAGCCACGCTTCTCAACTACACCGATAACAGTGTAGGGGATGCCGCCGATTTTGATGGTCTTTCCAACGCCATCGTTGTCGGGGAAGAGTGTTCTGTTCACACCATGCCCCAGGACTACCACATGCGAGCCCTGCAGGGCTTCGGAGCCAGTGAACCACCGACCTTGTTCGGTTGTGCCAGCAGGGGTGTTGCCATAACTCTGTGTTGTGCCTTGCACGGAACACATGATCTGTTTGTTGCCAAGGGTCACAGAGCCATTCCATGATCTGGCAAGGGGCATCACATACTCAGCACTCTCCATACGCTCTGCAAGAAGCCATGCTTGTCGTTCAGTGATATCCTTCCGCGCTTCGGCATCTCTCCAATTTCCACCGCCGGCCCAGTTCCACTTGTCCATGTACAACATGTCTCTGCCGATGATGCCAATCGTCCGTTCCCACACAGCATCAAGCCCCTTGATCGTCCATCCCATCACTACGACCAACACAATGCCAACAACCACACCACCCATCGTAAGGATGGAGCGCATGAGGTTTACCCGTAGAGCAGAGGTTGCAATACGGAAGCTCTCGGCTATTTCACTTGGACGTAACATCGTCGGATTCCACTAAGCCGTCACGAACACGGATGATGCGCCTTGCATGCCGTGCAACGTCTTCTTCATGGGTGACAAGGATGACGGTATTGCCAAGCTTCCACAGACGCTCAAAGAGATCCATGATGTCCTGTCCCGTCTTGCTATCCAGATTCCCCGTTGGTTCATCGGCAAGGATGATGGAGGGTTTCGTCACCAAGGCACGTGCGATAGCTACGCGCTGACGCTGACCGCCGCTAAGCTCGTTGGGTCGGTGATCCATTCTGTCTCGTAGTCCAACGCTTTCAAGGGCTGCTTCGGCTTGTTGCTTTCGCAGGGATGACTTCACACCTGCATAGACCAAGGGTAGCTCGACGTTCTGCAACGCCGTTGCCCGTGGGAGTAGGTTGAAGGTCTGGAAAACAAATCCAATCTCCTTATTCCTGATCATGGCCAACTCGTCGTCCGACATGCTCTTGACGTCTTCACCCTTGAACAGGTACGTTCCACTCGTTGGTGTGTCCAGGCAACCAAGCATGTTCATCAGCGTGCTCTTGCCTGATCCAGATGGACCCATGATGGCCACGTATTCGTTGTTGCCAATGTCCAGGCTCACATCACGAAGGGCATGTACGTCTTCATTCCCCATCTCGTACACCTTGGTGATGTGCTCGATGTGAATGATTGGCTGCGAGGGGGCTTGGGTTTCGGGGGTATCAGTCATGACCTTTACGCAATCGGTCAAATCGCGATTTGCGATCTGCAGAACTTTCAACCTTGATCTTGCTCCCTGGTGCAAGGAGCTTGGTCACGGCAGCAAACGGACTCGTCACTACCTGCTCGTTTTCCTTAAGACCAGAGAGGATTTCGATAAAGCCTTGGTCGGAGATACCGGTTTCGATGGCTCGCTCTGCAACGGTCGACCCATTGCTTACCCATACGATGGTGTTCGGCTTGTTCCGATCCTTCTTCTTAGATGCTGTGCTCCGGTCGGAAACACGCCAATCGTCTTCGTTAGCACTAGTGTTCTGGCGGACGGTTACGGCTTGAATCGGCACGGCAAGGACATTGCTGCGTGTTTCTGTTTCCATGTCTACACTCACGCTCATGCCTGGACGCATTCGAGAGTCGGGATTCAAGATGCGAATCCGTACCTGGAAGTTGACCACTTCTTCCTGCGTGCCGGAGCCAGTGGTCTTGGGTGAATGACTGATCTCGTACACAATACCCTTGTACACTGTGTCCTTCAGTGCATCAACGGTCACCCGTGCAGTGTCGCCAACCGATAGCAAGGCAACATCGTTCTCATCAACGTCCACCCAGGCATTCATGGTGTTGAGGTCGGAGATGCGCATGATCTCCGTTCCTTGCATGGTAGCGGTGCCGACGACTTTCTCGCCGCGTTCGACGGTGAGAGCAGTCACCACACCATCCATCGGACTCACGATGGTTGTTCGTCCCGCCATCGTCTGCGTCTGCCGCAAAGCACCGCGTGCCTGATCATAAGCGGCCTTGCTCTGTGAATATCGGGCAATGGCACTCTCGTTGGCCGACTTTGCACGGTCATATTCTTCGCGCGTTGCATAGTCCTTCTTGTAGAGATCGCTGATGCGCTTGAAGTCAGCCTCCGTGCGATCTACCTCTGCCTTGGCTGCATTGATCGACAACCTCGAAGCCTCAGCAGCTGCCGACGATTGCTGCAATTGGGTTTCGGCCAGGTCGGGCTGGATGCGCACAAGTACTTGTCCTCGATGTACGGTATCACCATCTCTCACACCCAGGAACATGATTTCGCCGCTTGCTTCACTCGAAACCTTCACCATGAACTCGGGTTGCAGGCGTCCGATGGCATTCACCGTCTGCACGATGGTACGTTTGGCTACCGGCTCGGTAGAGACTAGCACCACATCGGGTCCGCGGTTTGCCATAAACCATCCTACGGCCAACAGCGTAAGTAGGACAAAGACTGCGATGGTGATGATGATCCCGGTGCGAGATCGTTTCTTTCTTGCCATAATCAGGGCTCTCTAAACAATCCAGTTGCGAATTGAACATACGCTTGTGCATCAAGCCAAGCATACATGGCCGTCACTCGATTAATGCGGGCCGTTACTAGTTGAGCATTTGTCTGTTGTACTTCTACCAACGTTGCGCTACCAACATTGTAGCGTTCCTGCATGGCATCATACGATGTTCGTGCTGGCTTGAGTGCACGGTTGGCAATCTCCAGTCCCTTCTCTGCCGACGTAAGCTGCAGGTAGGCACGACGAATGTTCTGCTGTATCGACTGCTCAAGTTTGCTATACTCAATGTTCGACTGCGTCTGCTGTAGTTTGGCCTGTTCGATGTTCCTGTTCGTGCTGAACTGATCAAACACAGGGACGGATAAACTCAGTCCGACAAACGTTCTGCTCTGCTTGTCAAAGCCAGACAGCTCGAAATTGCTCCATGAGTAGCCTCCACTAGCTATCAGCGTCGGGTAGTATCCAGCCGTAGCGCTGGTAACCCCGGACTCGGCAACCTGCAGACGATAACGTGCCGCACTAATGTCGGGTCGGGAGCCCATGGCTCGCTGAACGCTTTCCTGTTCGGATCCGATCAGGGTTCGGAACTCCTTAACTGACTGCTCCTGTACATCGGATGGGAATGACGAAGGATCAAAGTTTGCTGCCGTCGTGGGGTCAACATTCATCAACACAAGCAGTTCGACCTTTGCGGCCTCATTCGTATTCCGAGCCTGGACTACGGCTGTTTCCTGATTGGCAACTTCCGTTTCCTGCGACAGTACCTGGGTGACTGGAGCACGTCCACCATCATACAGTGCCTGTATCCTCTCCAACAAGGCCCGTGATAGAGCCAGGTTTTCTTCTTGAACGTGGACGAGCTGCTCTGTGCGAAGCACTTCGAGATAGGCGCGTGTAACGCGATAGGCAACCATCATGCGTTGTGAACGAACATCGAACGAGGCAGCGTTGACGCTGCTCTGTGCTGCGTCGTACTGTGCCTCTCTACGAAAGCCGTTAAACACCAACCATGATGCTGATGCGCTCATGGAATAGCTGTTAGGTAAAGGATCGCCAACAACGGGAATGCCGTTTACAAAGGATAGTTGTTGACGGAGATTGGTAAGCTGACGCGAGTAATTCGCATTGATCGAGGCACTCGGCAGATATGAACCGAACGCTGCCGTAAGCCCTGCTGCTGCATTGCGCGCATAGGCATCGGAGAGTTGTAAGTCAAGATTCTGTCCCAAGGCAATCCGTATGCACTCTTCAAGCGTGTAAGTATTGGCCTTTCCACCTTCGACCTGGGCAATGGAAGGCATGGGTAGCAGTAGTAAACACAACAGAACTGCCTTGGACAATGCGCGCATGGACAACTCAATAGTTCACAAGATTCGGGCGGCTTACGACGTAGCCGTCCACAAGTTACGGTTTGTTGCGGCGCCGAATCTCATGCAGAAATACGTGCTGCATGGTTTTATGCTGACCCTTCTTCACGGCACCGTTGGCAAGATTGAGCGTCAGCTTGTTCTCGACCGTTGCAAAGACGGCATAGGGCAGACCGTACACGGGATCAAAGGATAACTTCCCATACCCGGCACTTTGACATTGAAGGTCAAACGATGCCTCTTCGTCAGTGAGTACTAGCCGACCAATACCGGAAAGTGTGTACTGAATCTGACTGAAGGTTTTACCGAGTGTGTCGGCCTTGTCCAACACTCTCCACAAATACCCGACGTGCATGATTGGGTAGGGTACGCCATTCTCTACCAGTGCCATCGTGTCTTCATAGAACCAGCTTTGGTTCTGTCTGCCGCAGGCTGTATCCAGTGGTGGTAACAACAACAACTGGAATGCTCCACCAGGAGCAATGGCTGCTTTCGATGCTTGTTCGTTATACGCATACACACGTCTGCCCAGACTGTCGAGGCCGAGTCGTATCACACGTCCAACCCACGGGTGTGACGTTCGGGAGGATGAGTCTCTACCTGTCGTTGACTTCTCTGCATAGCTCAGCATGCTTAAGCGAAGGTGTGATACTTGATCCGAGGTCACGGAGTCGCAGATAATCTGGATGAACTCGGAGCGAATTCGCAGGATGATCGGGTCGCCTAGGAACGATATGCTATCCGACGCATCAACATGGTAGACAATGGTGTCGTTCGGCATGAACCGATAGGAAAAGCACAAGGTATCCTTGCCCAATGGGGCTGTTTTGAATCCTTCCTGCACCTGGATCTGTGCACTTCCAACGTGTGATAGCGCTACAAACACCAGCGATATCATGGCGATATTCAAGCCCCTTACCAACCCTTGCCCTCGGTACGGTTGATGACGACGTTCACCTGTGATTGTACGGGGACGGAGACCTTCTGAAGACTGCTCTCGGTGCTGGACATGACTACCGTTGTTTCGAGTCGGGTAGAAGAGCTTACGAGTAGTCCACTTGACGCATCGTGGTACGAAACACCATGGAGGTTGCCCGAGCCGTCGATACGCATTTCGATGGCTGCGCCAAGGAGCGAGCCATGCTGGGCGAGGTCGGTACTTGTGATTTCGATCACCCAGCACTTCCTGCCTAGGGTGTCAGCAATGCCTCGATAGGTGTACCATGCCGTCCCCGTCGTGATAACGGCACCGCGTCCTTGTGGTGCTGCCGAGGTATCGGCGATGGCTTCAGACCAGCGTGCTCCCGGCGTAACGGCATCGGACGGGAAGGGAATGATCAAACGATCGGGAATCTTTGTTGCCTTGATCATATCCAGGACCTCTGCCTGCTGTTGGTTGGCAGCAGTGGTGGTTGTACTTACAACCTTGCCCGTGGGTGTGATGACAAGGCTCTGCGATACACCGTACGTGGGTACGGTGATGACGCTGTCGGCATGCCCTTCTTCTTGATTCCCCAGTGTTCGTGCGGTGAGCTTACTATCGGTCCACACAACCTGTACGGAACAACTCTTCATCAGCCGTTCCTTGACGGTAAGGGTAAGTCCGAGCGTTGTTCGCACTTCAGAGACAACGTCCTTGCCCATCACATTCAAACTCTGTCCAAGCGTACTGCTAGCCACATACTTCGCACAGGATCCCACCGGAAGGTTGTATGACAACCGAATGGGTTCGCTTGCATGCAAGGCCGTTACACTTGCAAGGACGAGGATGATTGAGAGGGGGCTAAGTATCACGTTGTTGCTGTCTCGCGCTTTCTGGCACGTTGACGCATAGTCGTGTCGAGAATTTTCTTTCGGAGTCTGACGCTTTCCGGGGTGACTTCCAGCAACTCGTCGTCTTCGAGAAATTCAATACACTGTTCAAGACTCATGTTGCGTGGCGTGTCGAGCTTCACCAAACCGTCCGAACCGCTTGAACGCATGTTCGTGAGATGCTTTGTTCGTACGGCGTTGACGGCGAGATCGTCTTCCCGACTGTTCTCACCGATGATCATGCCTTCGTAGGTCTCCACGCCAGGTCCGACAAACAACGTGCCGCGTGCTTGAATGCTTTCCAAGGCATAGGCCGTGGTTGGTCCACCCTCCATGGTTACCAATGCACCGCGCTGCCGACCTGCGATGACGCCTTTGAAGGGGGCATACTCGGCAAAGGTGTGGTGGATGATACCAAGACCACGTGTGTTGGTAAGGAACTCCGTGCGGAAACCGATGAGGCCGCGAGCGGGGACGTTGAATTCACAGCGTACACTGTCGACGCCTGGATTCATGGCCGTAAGCTCGCCTCTGCGCCTGCCTAGAATTTCGATCACCGTGCCACTGTGCTCCACAGGTACGTCCACAAGCACATGCTCGATTGGCTCCAGTAGTGTGCCGTCTTCATGCCGACGGAATAGTACTTCTGGTCTGGACACGGCAAACTCATATCCTTCGCGACGCATGGTCTCGATAAGAATCGCTAACTGCAATTCACCGCGGGCACTCACCTTGAAAACATCAGGAGAGTCGGTGTCCTCTACACGCAGACTCACGTTGTTACGGAGCTCTCGGTATAGTCGTTCACGAAGTTTGGGTGTGGTTACGAACGTGCCCTCCCGGCCTGCAAGGGGAGAGGTGTTCACCATGAAGTACATGGCCAACGTTGGCTCGTCGATGTTTACGGTGTTAAGGGGCTCGGTACGAGAGCTGACGGCAATCGTGTCGCCAATGTTCACATTCTCGAAACCACTAAGAGCAATGATCTCGCCTGCACCGGCACTCTGTGTGTCTACACGTGCAATGCCTTCGAAGACGCTCATCTTGGTTATGCGTGCCGTCTCACGTGTGCCGTCCGGTTTGATCAGAGCAACGTGATCGCCAACGTTCACGGTGCCTGAAGCGATACGTCCGATGGCAATACGTCCGACATAGTCACTCCAGTCTAGAGCACTGATGACCATGGCGAACTCGGTTTCGACGTCGGTCTCGGGACCGGGTATGTGCTTGAGAACTGCATCGAATAGTACGCTCAAGTCCTCTTCATGACTGTCGGCCTTGGTCCGGGCAATGCCTTGCCGACCAATGGCGTAGACAACCGGGAAGTCGAGTTGCTCGTAGCTGGCACCGAGATTCATGAAGAGCTCCAGGATCTCGTCGTACACTTCGGCTGGACGTGCATCTTGTCTGTCGATCTTGTTGATGACAACAATTGGATGCAGACCCATTTCCAATGCTTTGCGAAGAACAAAGCGTGTTTGTGGTAGCGGACCTTCTGCAGCGTCCACTAGCAACAACACGCCGTCGACCATGGAGAGTACGCGCTCGACTTCGCCACCAAAGTCGCTGTGACCTGGCGTGTCGACGATGTTGATTTTTACATCCTTCCACCGAACGGCAGCATTCTTGGCCATGATGGTGATGCCACGTTCGCGTTCAATGTCGTTATTGTCCATCACGCGTTCTGCCACCTGCTGGTTTTCGCGGAACGTTCCGCTTTGCCTGAGCATGTGGTCTACGAGTGTTGTTTTCCCGTGGTCAACGTGGGCGATGATTGCAATGGATCTGAGGTCGTGTCTGGTAGATAGTGCCATGAAGTTGGTATTGGTTCGTACAGAACAGCAAATTTACGGTGTAAATGGCTTAAATAGGTTGGGCTTAGCCAAGCTTTCGAACTGTTTTCGTCATGTTTTTTGTCGTGACTTTACAGTCCTGGTTCATAAGAAATCGGCGATGGTTTTCGGCTGCACCACGGTGGTGTAATAGCTTTGTACCCTAAACGAGAGGGATATTGATCATGGTTGTACGAGTTATCAGCGGTGTTTTGCTCAGCAGTATGCTGTGGCTTGTGTGTGGCTGCGGTACGTTGACGGAGATTGATGGTTCATGGACGAATCCGGACTATGCGTCCAAGTCCATGAAGAAGGTTGTGGTCTTTTGTGTTGGCGCCCAAACCTTCCTGGCTAGTGCAACGATGGAGACGGCTGTTGCGGACAAGCTTGCACGGACAGGTACCGAGGCAATTGCTGCTACCAACCTCTCAGCAGGGAAATCGTATGACGCTGATAATGATGGCGTGCTGGACTCTGAGTATAGCAAGGAGGTTCTTGTACCGAAGCTCCGTACCGAAGGATATGACGGTGTGTTGGTACTTACGGTAAAGAGTGTCACCAGCAAGGAGCGCTTTGTAGCTGGCACTACAGTCTACCAACCAGCGGCCTTCTACGGGAAGTCCGGGTGGTACAATCACTGGTCGGAAAACTATCTGGCTGTGCAGACGCCAGGTTATACTGCAACCGACGTGACGGCGGTATTGGAAGCCAACCTCTATACGATGGACAAGGATGTGCTTGTCTGGGGAGCACGGACTACATCGTACAATCCTTCCTCAGTACAGGATGCCGCCGAATCTGTTGCATCCACCATCGTACCTGCGATGAAGAAGGCTGGTGTGGTAGGGGGCAAGTGAGGCGTATGTCATAGTCATGATGACGGAAACGCAAATGAAGAAGGGATATCAGCATTGCTGATATCCCTTCTGCTTTGTTTGTACAAGGATCTGTGCGTGTAGACTACTTATTGAACTTGATGTTGAACGAGCCGTCGGTGATCTTAACAATGCTCTTGTCGCCCGTGGTATTCATGGCCTCAAAGCTGAACGTACCCTTGATCAACTCATCGGTAAGCTCGGTGATGACGATTTCACCAACCTTCTTGTCGTCGTATGGTGCTTGGTACGTACTTGTCTTCGCTGCAGATGGATTCGACATGTCGATCTTGATATTGGTGTAGGAGGCGACGTTGGCAATGTTTGCACCGCCACCTATCGGAAAGGTACCGGTTCCCTTTGCACCAAGGATGATCAGGGAAATGGCATCCGATGACGTACCGCCGGTGTTGCCTTGGATCATGATGTTGCCACTGCCTTGGTCCGTGTATGTTGCACTTGTGGTCATCGTAAGCGTAGTAAAGCTCCTGCCGTTTACACTTGCAACGATAGTGCCGGGGTCGGCTTCACCAGCAGGTCCGGTGCTGCTACTTGAACATGAGGCGAGTAGTGCCAGTGCAACGAAGCAAAGCGATGGAATGAGGGTAAGTCGTATACGATGGTTGAACATCATCGGACTCCTATTTGAAAAAAGTGAAACAGAGTTATCTACGGAATCGTTGTTGAGTTGTCAATTATGTGGACAATTGTCCATGACTGCAATCAGATTGTGAAGCAAGAAGGTCTTGACGTATACACTGTGAACCGTTGAACAAACCTCCAGGTGACTAGAAGTAATTCGACTCATCTCTCCAACGCATGATCTTCCATACATCGGTAGAGGTAGGTCGTTCCAAGCGTAGGTTGACCCTTCCTTGAGCTCGTTCAACATCTCCGGCACTGTAGGTGATGGTAAGGATGAAACCCCGTGAGATGGTTTGCACCAACGAGTCACCTTCGGCTTGCACGACGTCGTTCCACACCAGATCCAGGTTCTGCACGCCTGCAAACAGACCGTTCGTTGCAATCATGTCTTCGTCACGTCCCCATGTTACATCGACCCCCTTATCGTAATCCCTGTACACAAAGGTGAAGGCTCGGTTGAGCAGCTTCCCATAGGTGAGCGTGTCGCGAAAGACGTAGGAGTATCGAAAGTTCTGAAACACTCCTTCCACCGTTCGTTGATCGCCCAGGATTGGAACGTCAGGATTCTGATCGGCTAGGGCCGGAGCAAAAGGATTTGTGCACGCAGCACATAACAGTACCGGCAACAACAGTACCCAGAGTGTGTTGCCGCGCACCATGCATTATCCCAGGATGCCCTTGGTGAGCCCGGTAAACATGAGCAGACCCAGCACAAAATTCGTGGCACCAGCCCAGCCAAAGATGCTGGCAAGATTGGCCTTCGATGTGCTTGAACCAAATGCACCCATCGTGGTGCCACTCATCCCCGTAAGGACGCCACCAACAACGGGATGCCAGTGCATGGCATGAGCAAGGTTTACAAAACCGATGCACATGATCACACCCAATACAACACCAAGAAATGCGGTAACGGCATTGTTGTTCACGTGGGTTGGTTGATCGTGGTCGAGGACGGTATAACTGCTGTGGTGTTCCATGAATATCTCCTTTGGGTCAAAGATATGATGTTGCGCTCAACCACAAAATCATTGTCCGAAGATCGTGCTGACGGTGTGCACGATGAGGCGTTCTGAGTAGGGGGCTAGGTAGTGAGCTAGTTAGTGAGCTAGTTAGTGAGCTAGTTAGTGAGCGAGGCCTTGAGGAGCGACCATGTGCTCTCGATGGAATCAGAGGGCAGACGTGCGTCGCGCCACCGTGAGATGCTCCACAAGCCACTGGTTTCGGGTGTTACGGTTAGCACCATACTGCCTTTAAGAAGGGTCGGCACGGTTGAAAGGTTGTGCTGCACCTGCAGTTCGTAGTTGGTTACGTACACCGTTGAGTCGGGTGATGAGTAGTTGACGGCTACGTCGATAAATGTCAGCCTTGGTCGTTGATCCGTCGCCAATCGCGCAATCATCGACAGGAAGGCTTGTCGCTCATTGTTGGTATTCCATCCAGCGAACAAACTTTGGTACCGACCCATGACTTCGGCACTTGGCTCAAACACGTACGGATACTTGCTGCGAGAATTTCCATCAGCAAGGGTGAGCATGAAGTTCTCGGTGTTCTTCTCTTCGACGGCATTGCGAAAGTTCTCCAGCACGGTGCCAGGGGTTGTGGGTGGACTGTAGGTGCCACGCGACCCAGTGGGTTCCTCCGGTGTTCGGGTAATGCACGAGGGGAGGACACTGCTCAACAGCAGAGTAACGATGACGGACTTCGTACTACTCACAACGGTACACGTCCTTCGATAGCCTTGCGCAACGTCGCATCATCGGCAAACTCCAGATCGGCGCCAACGGGTACACCACGAGCAATGCGTGTGAGCTTAAGCTGGAATGGTGCAGCAACCTTGGCAATGTATTGAGTGGTGACCTCGCCTTCGATCGTGGGATTCAGTGCGAGGATAAGCTCTACCAAGCCCCCTCCCAGCCGGCTAACCAGTTCGCGGAGTCGTATCTCGTCAGGCCCAACGCCATCTAGTGGATTGATGGTTCCATGCAACACATGATAAAGGCCCTGATACTCACTGGTCCGCTCGATGGCCAGCACATCCGACGGTTGTTCGACGACGCAAATCACCGTGCGGTCGCGTTTGGCGGAAGAGCAAATGGTACAGCAATCCTGGTCGGTAAACGTATGGCAGGTAGCGCATTCTCTCACCTGCGAGCGCATTTGAACGATAGCCGTCGCAAATTCGTCAACCGACTCCTGCGATTGCCGAAGGAGGTGGAATGCAAGACGGCGTGCCGTCTTCTTGCCAATGGTAGGGAGTGAGCTAAATTGTTCAACAACACGATCGAGTGCATCCATCCTGCAAGTTACTCGTAAGTTGCTGTGCTCAAATCAATATGAAGGGAAAAAATGGGAATCTTTAACCGAATCTCCGACATCTTCAAGTCGAATGTGAATGATGCACTCGACAAGGCCGAAGACCCCGAGAAAATGCTCAAGCAGATGGTGCTTGAAATGGAAGAGAGCGTGAACAAGGCCACGCTTGCCGTTGCCAACGCCATCGCCAACGAAAAGAGTCTTCAACGCAAACTGCAAAAGCAAAAAGAGCTTGCCGGTGATTGGCAGCAGAAGGCCATGCAGGCATTGCAGGCGGGGAGGGAAGACCTTGCAAAAGCCGCTTTGGAAAAGAAGGCCATTGCCGAAAAGAACATTGCCGACCTCGAGCCAATTCACACTCAGGCGGCCGCTACATCGGTGAACATGCGTCAGCAACTCGATGCTCTGAAGAACAAGCTCGAAGAAGCTCGTTCACGTCAGAGCACGCTCATCGCCCGCTCACAAGCAGCTAAGGCCCAGAAGCAGATTGCTCAGTCATTCTCCGGCGTTGGCAGCGATGCCTTCTCGAAGTTTGACAAATACGAGGGTAAGATCGAGAAGCTGGAAAGCGAAGCCGAGGCCTTCGAGCAACTTGCTGGAGAGAATACGAGTTTGGAACAGGAGTTCAAGCAACTGTCAACCTCGACAACGGTCGACGCCGAGCTCCTAGCCCTCAAACAACAAATGGGTCTGCTGCCAGAAGGAGGAAAGAATGAGTGAGCGAACGTTGATAACGGCAGCCCAGGACAAGGTACGTGGCGTGTTGCAGAATCGTTTTGCCAATCACATTGATTTTGGCGACGGCACCTTTGCAATCCCGCATGGTTCGTCGAGTGTGGCGATTGTGGTTCGTCCGTACACGGAAACCGACACCATGGTTGAGCTCATTGCTCAGATCGTGAGTGAAGCCAAGGTCACCCCGGAAGTGATGCACTGGCTACTTCGCAAGAATGCCGAACTGCACATGGGGGCCTTTGGCTTGTTGTTTGACGATAGCATCGTGTACAACTACTCGCTCTCTGGCAACAACCTTGATGCTGATGAGCTGGAGAGTGCCATTGCATCCATCGCCGTGATTGCTGACCATTATGACGATGAGCTGGTACAGATGACAGGCGGAAAACGCGCCGTCGATGCCTAGTACAGTCCGAGCCAATGAAGATCAAAACATTGTTCGAGGGGTTGACAGACAATCAACCCCTCTGTTGTTTTTTACATTCGAATACGTCGGACTACCAACCAACAACGTTTGAATAATCATGACGCTGCCTGCCGAAACGCGAATTGGTCATGTGCATCTAAAGGTGTCGGACCTTGAACGCTCCATTGACTTTTATTGCAACATCCTTGGCTTTACGCTCATGATGCGTTATGGGAAACAAGCAGCGTTTGTGAGTGCCGGAGGATATCACCATCACATTGGACTGAACACGTGGGAGAGTCAGGGGGCACCGCCACCGCCGCCGGGTCATCCGGGACTTTACCACGTAGCCATTCTCTTGCCGACCAGAACGCACCTCTCGGCACTCGTCCGCAACGTCATCAACGCCGGCATTGCCTTGGACGGTGCTGCCGATCATGGTGTGAGCGAGGCCGTGTACTTGCGCGATCCCGACGACAATGGACTAGAGTTGTACTGGGACAGACCACAGGCCGACTGGCCACGAGGTGAGGATGGAATGCTTACGATGTACACACGAAGGCTTGACCTTGCCGACCTGTTATCTCTCAGTGAATGACGTTACAGCATGACGTCCTGATCGGCACTGTTGCATGATGCCTTATGCCTTATGCGTCAGAGGCGTAATAGCGGCCTACTTGGTTGTAACGCGCAGTCTGATCGACCTGTTCAGGAAGCGGCCTTGCGGCGTTACATCGGAGAAGTGTTCATCCGATGCTGTGGTCACAACGGTGATGTTGTTGCCTGCAAGCTTCTTGATGAACTCAACGGTGTTCTGAGCACGGCTGTTCTCCAGCACCTTGTTGCGCTCGGCAGATCCAAGCACGTCGGCACTACCGGCAACAGTAATCGTAGACCCCTTTGGTACACGAGCAACCAACTGCGTGAGTAGTTGTTGCACATCGGTGGTGAGCTGAGCACTGTTGTAGTCAAAGCGAAGTACGGCTTCAAAATTTTCCGTTGCCAGTTCGACGGATTTTTGTGGCAGTTCGGATGCGTCAATCACAACAGGGACGCGTGCAACCGCACTACCACTCTCGGCAACAAGCGGCAGAGTCACACGATCGGTGACCGACGTAAGCGATTTCTCCATAGGGAGTTTCACAGCTGCAGGCCACGTGTTGACGTCGGCAGAAGTCTGCCCGAACCCATCAACAAACACATGAATCGGTTCTTTCTCTTCCACTCGTGGATCGCCGCCGTACTTGGCTACTTGTGCCGTTACCGTACCGCGAAGTGTGGCAAACTGTACGGCATTCACCCACTGTTGTAGCGGCGCATTCAGCACGACAATGTCCACCCGACTATTCTCTTCACGTCCTCCAGCAAACTCCGCATTCGAAGCAATACGAGGGAGGTCGGAGCTCCTGACCGAAATCCGTTGCGGACTAATCCCAAGTCGGGTTAGCGCATCCTTGACCACTTCTGCACGTTCACTTCCAAGTGTGCCTTTTCCAGCCCCCTCCAACTGAATCGTTGCATTGGGATTGTTGCGGACAACTGTGGACACGTGCTGGAGGATGTATGCGTGGGCAGCGATCGGGTCGGTGGGAATCGAGGTGCTTGCCGACGACTGATGGTAGAAGTCAGGAATCGTTGCACTGCCACTATCAAAGAACACCGCATTCACTACTGGTGTTGTTGCAAGCAACTGGTTGCCCGTTACCACTTCACCATTAAACCGAGCTTCGGTAAGCGCGATGCTCGGAGGTGCGAAGGCGATGACGGGTGGTGGTGGCGGTGGTGGTTGCTCACGTACGGGCGGTGGTGGCGGAGCTGCCTCACGAATACTAAAGCGAACTCCAAGTTCAGCGCGAATCCCTGCTACACTCCATGATGCACTGTTGACAACGTTGCCAAAGTAGTAGTAGCCACCAATCGCCGGAACCAGAGCAATGGTCTTTGATACCGGCAGTTGCGATTCCAGATTGAGACTTGCACCAACCACCATGCTGGAGCGTGTGGTGAGCGGACCCTGATTGATGGTCCGCTCCTGAACGCGCATACCGTCGACGACGAAGGTGGCATTGGACGGAGAAACGACGCTCTCGCGTTGCACGAATCGCGTGGTAAGGGGCAGAGCAATGAGTGGACCAAGGTTAAGGCCAAGGGTGTGCGGACTCGACCCAATGAGCGGGAGTATTAGGCATGGCTGAATTTCGAGGTATGACAGCGTTGCATCTACTTGCAAGTCTGTGTTCAACGTTCCTTCGACTCCCGTCACCCCATCACGAGTAGGGTAGACATTCTCTCGTGAAAGCACGCCGCTCTGCCCGGCATATCCAACCGAAATACCAAGCCCCATTCCACTATCGGCAGCAAACTCTACGAGTGCTCGGAAGAGTGGATTGGATCCACTTCCAGAGCTGAGCTGACCGCAATCGAAGATGTCGGCATTGTCGGTAAAGTTCGCTCGGTGCATCGTGTACCCGTAACCACCGGCGACGCGAATACCGAATAACTCAGGTCGGTCCTGTGCCAGAAGAGTCGAAGCACAAACCACAACAACGAGGTAGGGGAGTAAAACACGCATGGGCAAATCTACCATCGGAACTGTAGGTGCAAGGCAGCTAGCGATGTTTGATCAGGGGTGATCCCAAGACTCACATCGTCGGAAACATCAAAGTCGAACAGATGAGCACCTACATAGGAGTCGACGGCAGCGAGCACGTAAGCGGTAAGAAAGATCACGCCGCTAAGATCTCTGTTGTCGCGATACGACTCTTTCTTGCTCCGTAGAGTTGCAACGACTGTACTGGACGCTCCTTCCGCTACGGCAGCATCGTAGGAGCGTGAATATTCGTTGAACTTCTGGTTGTTGTAGAAAAACAGAAATGCCGTTGTGCCGCATGTACCTGTGAACAATGGAATCTTCCAGTACTGTTCGGTGTAGTACTGACCAAGCCCAGGCAAGGCCAAGGAAAGCAGTACTGCGGTAGTCGGATTCTTGGTCAACGGTGGCGCCGTAGTATCGGACGGCGAAGCAAGGCACGTCGTCCTACCAATGAACACCAGCAGTACTGTTGCAAGCGTTACGATCTGCATGCAATGACTTCGATTTCGACCAAGGCATCCTTGGGTAGTCGAGCAACCTGGAATGCTGATCGAGCTGGTCGGTGATCGCCGAACGCTTCTCCGTATACGGCATTCATGGCCGCAAAGTCTTCCATCGAGGCAAGGAACACAGTGCACTTGACAACATCGTTCAAGCCTAGACCTTGGGAAGAGAGGACTTCCTTGATGTTGTAGAATACCTGTCGGGTTTGTTCCGTGCAATCACCAACGACCATGGTACCGTTGGCAAGTAACGGAATCTGTCCGCTTAGAAAGACAAGTTCGCCGCGAGCAATAACGCCATGACTGTAGGGGCCAACTGCTTGAGGTCCGGTAGGTGAGTTGAAGGTTGTTACTGACATAATGGTCCTTCATTAGTTCGATGAATCGCGTTCAATGATGTACACTCGTTCGCCAGGTCTGATATATCCATAGCGTTCTCTCGCGATACGTTCGATTTCGGCACTATCTGATTCCAGCGTTCGAATGGCTGTTCGCAATGAGTCTTCCGTATGCTTCATGGTTGCCACTCGTGACTGGAGTTCCGATGCCTCGGCAGAGAGTCGGATGCGTGTAACCACACCATGGGTAGAGAACAGTACAAAGCCGATGATCACAGCTGACGAGATACCGATGATGAGCAAGGTTCGCCGCGTCATTCCACGGCGAGCATTCTCTACGTTAATCTTGGCCATTACCGCGCAAGAAGTCGTCGAACTACAGTGCCGTTGTCAAGTCGGACGACCACTGCATACACGCGTGGTGTGTGTGGTGGCAGGGCTACCGTTACGGTTGATGCAACGTTATGCTCGCTGTGTAGACGTTCACCGGTAATTGTATAGAGGTCGACGCTGACTCCGCCGCCATCGGCAATGTCAATCGTTACCTGACTGGAGGTTGAAGTGATGTGGATGTTCGAGGTAGCGTCATGCTCCTGCACGTCGGTGAAGTCATTCAAGTTGTAGGCATAGTATCCCGTGCTATCAGGTTCCAGCGTTGACTGTTCGTAAGCAATGGCCCAGCCCGCATCAATGATGAGTTGGCGGGTGGACATTGTTGGCTGATCCATGGGGATTTCCCAACCTGTGGGAATCCAGTTCGTGTCGGGCAAGTCCAGGCGATACAACTGATGTCGGCCATCGCCAACAACAGTCATCGCGATGATATGGCCATTATCGGTTGCAATGCCTACGACGTTATGAGCCACTAATTCTTCAGGCCAGGTTCCAACAGGAATCCACGTACTTGTGTTACCATCGAACTGGAACACGCCTAGATCAGTTGCGGCATAGAGTGTGGTGTCACGTCTTGCGATGGCCTTGGTGATATCCATCGCATCCAGTTGTGAAGGAGGATTGATGACTTGCCAGTTATCGGTACCGCGTCGAACCTTAAGGCCGTCCGATGTGATGGCGATTTGTGTTGACGGTGTGGTTAGGAAATCTCTCACCTGACCTGTTCCTAGAGCCATATTCATGGAGTCGATCGTCGACGTCCACCGATACACCCATCCCTCGGCAGTAGCAATGTAGAGGTCGGCACCGGCCGCATCGGCAGCTACAACATGTTTGCCAGCCAAGTCCAGCGTGTCCGATGGCGTCCACGTAATCCCTGCCACAGTGTAGTAGGTGTAGAGCAGGCCACCCTCCGTCGGTTGTGCAAACACCAGCGTGGTGTTGTTGACGAAGTCGACAATGCTCTTGCAACCGGAGGTAATGGAAAGGGCTGACCACTGCTTGCCCTGATCGTAGGTAATGGCAGCACTGGTATCGAATGCGAAGGCAGCGCCCATGGCAGAGGACAAGCGTGGATTGTTGCCAACAACGGGATCCGTAATCTTCGTCCAATGCCGTTGCGACATTGCAGGAACTGATACCACAACAAGGGCAAGAAGTAGACTGATGTATTGCATTGGTTTACCTTGGGAGAAAACGTCCTAAACTACGGTATGTCTGCGTTTATGCCGGAGCGATGCTAAGAACCGCTTAGCCAACCGAAAACC
>JAGFIZ010000132.1 GCA_024103135.1 Bradyrhizobiaceae bacterium
TCCGGAGCACGTTTCGCTAGAGCATTGTAATGATGCCATCACGCTTTCGGTAAACGTGACAAGCGTTGAATACATTGGTCACGAGTATCTGATTCATGCTACGTATGGCGGTCAGCCAATCGTATGCAGAACTGCTATCGCTCCGTCAACGCCATCACAAGGTCAGTCGACCTGGTATGCACCAACGAATGTTGTTACGTGGTTTGGTACGTAGCGTGTACAGCCATACTACGCGGACACACTAGAACTATGAAGGTCTAGGAACTGCCGTCCACATCTTCAGTATCACGTCCTTGTCTTCACCCGGAGGCATGGAGTTAACGATGGATTCCGCAGTTGAATAAGATTCACGATGCAACTCGCTATCACCTGCGGCAAATGCTGCATGTGAACGAATCATGTGCACTAAGGCATATTCCCATTCTTCAGTGGTATTGCTGATAAAGTACTGATGCACTTCGCTGATGTACTCGAGTGCTGTACTGGGATGTCCGCATATTGCATGAACAAAAGCCAAAAGCTCATAGCCACGTATTCGGTTGAGTTCCGTGCCTACCTTATCCCAGTGGTAGACAGACGCATGAGCAAGGTCAAGTAGCTCGCGCTTGCGCTCGCGGGCGGCGATGTTTTCGGCAAGCTGCCACGCTTCGTTGTTACACTCAATGGTAAAGAATTTATGCCAATGCACTAGCTCGTCTGGGGTTGGTTCCGTAAGCATACGAGAATCCTCCGATGGTGGGTTTATTGCCTGCAAGGACAATTCGCATGGCATGTCTGAGTATTAAAGCACAGACATCCGACGGCACAGTGTATCTAACTGCTTCGCTCGCTACGCTCAGCACGTTGGTAGGTTTCACTAAAGTTCACGTACCGACCTGCCTGTCGTCTGCCAATGCGGTACTTGTATCTACACGCAGCAGTAGGTGAGCCGTCTCTCTACAAATGAGCAAAAGCAATCTCTAGCTGCAAGCTCCATGCAAACGTAGCCGATGGACTAGACCATTCGCCGGTTGACCCATACCAGTTGAAACCACCCCTCTTGACTTGCGTGCTTGCGGCACCGAATTCTGCTCGTAGGTGTATCCCACGATAGACTTCATACAGGGTGCCTGCAGTTACCATCACGTTAGAGGTTGCACCGTTAAAAGGTGCCAGGTTCCCGGAGTAAGAGAATGCAAGAAAGGGTGCAAAGGGATGGGGTGGGGTTGGTAAGAATAGTCTTGCGATCACACCCATCTCCATAGTCTGGTTCTTCGTATCCACCTCGATTGGACCATTCAACATGAATCCCACCGATGCAATTGTTCCAAACACGTATCCAGTTTCTGTCTTTACAACATAGGGATTACCGTAACCACCTGCGAGATACCAAGACGAACCGTGCGAAGGCTGGGTGCGAGCACTGTCTGCAGCACTTGCCGGTAGGTGTATTTGCAGCAACAGTGCTGCAAGGAGGCAAACTGTAGAAACCCTCATACTGTCCTTTCAAGGGGTGACAGCGAGACCTATCAACTATACCTACGCCATCTGCCTAACAATCCTGGCCGTAGTGGTTACCTGTCCGGTATGCCGTGATGCATGCTCACCGGAATGAAACACTAGGGCACGCATTGTTGTTGGAATCTTTGCTCGACCTAGCGTTCGCGGCTCGGATAGCTGCTCTGCCGAAATGGTTTTTAGTTGGTTCAGAGCATTGACGAAGGTGACGTTGAGTCTGGCAAGAAGCTCTTCAAGTGGCAATTGGTGATCGGCAATATTCCGTTCCATGGCCAGCTCAGCAAACTGCTGCTCCGTTAATGGTTTGC
>JAGFIZ010000002.1 GCA_024103135.1 Bradyrhizobiaceae bacterium
GGCTAAGCACGCGGAGAGGTCGTGGCGAAGAATCGACGGATTCAATCACATTGCCAACGTGCTTGACGGCATTGTGTACACTGACGGAGAACCCAAAATGGTCGCATAATTCAGCCAACCACAGGTGTCCTCATCCACAACATTTGGAAGTATCCCCTATACGGCTGCATTCTGGGAATACGATAGCCGGCTAATAAGAAGATGGAACTTGGACCCTGTCAGCAAACACGATGTATCAAACTATACCGTACTGGGGGATAATCCTATCCTGTTCGTAGACCCTTTAGGAGATGATTGGTTTGTGAACGGACAGGGATTCTATATATGGTCGGAACAGCCAAGCGTTCATGGATTTGAATATGCAGGCACTGAGTTGCCAGAAGGGGTTTCCAAATACAGAATTCTTTCGTCAAAGAATGGGGCATTGTATCACAAACACATGTCGAATTGGCTGGTTGAAAAATGGAATGACTGGTTTGGCACAAAGTACAATCCACTTAAGCAGTATGAACCTGCCGAAGAATCATTCAATGAAGAGCTTTGGACAACTGGCGCCATTATAGGTGCGTTTAAACTGACTGGAGGAGCATTCGCTGCACTGCGTGAGGCAGGTGGCAGCATCTGGAAGTTGCCGACCATTGGGATGAACTCGAGAGGTTTTGTCTATGAACAGATGCTGAATTTGAAAGGCATGATGAAATCTCATAACTTCCCAGTAATTGACGCATTTTATCAAGGCGTAGCAACCAGTGTAAAAACGCTAGATATATTTGCTAAAACGTACGCTGATGATGTTGCTGGCAGTGCAGTTAGGAAGCAGCTTGAAAAGTACGTTGACGATTTAGCTGGCTTTAATGGTAGAACGTGGGGAGGTGATGTTGTGAAGGGATCAGATATTACAAAAAGGGTCCTCGAAGTAGGAATTCCAAAAGGAGCTTCAAATAGTGTGGTTCAGCAAATACAAGAAGCTGGCAAGTATGCGGCTAGCAAGGGAATAGAAATGAATGTAAGAGTTGTTAGATAGAGTTACAGTGAAAACAGTGCAACTTTATAGAACTAAGACAGCATTAAAACTCGTAACGCTGTACAAGAGGGAGTCAGGATCTTACTTGATAAGCCAGCCGATAATGCTAATGCCGGTTCACATCGACGATGAGCAATTGGGTAAGGCAATACTAGGAGGATTAAACTCGAGTCGGACGCTGAATGAGAGAGAAGAAGATGAGTACTATCTTAAAGACTTGTTAAGGATCATGAAAGAATCGTCGTACAACAAGCTTTATGCCAATTCACAGTGTTGCAGTATCTCACTGACAGGAAATGTAGTCAGACTAACGCCTTATAAGTATATGGGGAGAGGTCAGGGTATCGAAGAACAAGAACAGTTAACAATTGAGATGTCAGCAGATGACTACACTGCAGTTGCTAATAAAGCGAGGCAGGTGTTGTTGGGTTAGAAGTATTGTGTTCAGAGAATGGATACTCAACAGGTGCTGATCTGCGTTCCGCCGGATGTTGACCCTTCGTGCAATAGCTGTTGTGTCAAGCGGGGACAGTGACATTCGATGTTGTTGATTCATGATCCTGGCTTCAAGTACGAAGTGCAACGGTCTGTTGACGGGAATAGACCTAGAGGGGAGTGAGGAATCCCAGCTTCTTCCGAGGTCGTGAATTGAGTTGATCTTCGATGAACTGGAGCTCCTCTTCCGAGACGGAGTCAGTGGCTGCCGTTTTGGAATGTACTGCCGTAGCAGGCCATTGAGGTTCTCGTTGGATCCGCGCTGCCATGAGCATTACGGGTCAGCAAAGTACACTGTGGTCTTGAGATTCGCCTCCAGACTCTTGTGATCGGTGAACTCCTTGCCGTTGTCGACAGTAATGGTGTGCACGGGATGGCACCTCGGCGATAGAGCGGCAGTGCGTGCCTCTACGAGGGCGGCAGCGGTCTTGCGTTTGAGCAGCCGGAACTTGGTATAACAGGTACGCCGATCGACCATGCTCACAACGGCTCCCTGATGACCCTTGCCGATGACCGTGTCGATCTCCTAGTCGCCGGTGCGCAAACGCTCGTTGGCTGCTGGCGGACGCTCAGAGATCATCCTTCGGTCCGCGATCACACCTCGCCGCTCGTGTCCAGCACCGCGCCAGTGACGTTGCCCTCCTCGCCGACGTAGATGCTTGTACAAGCCTCCTCCGCCTTTCTTGTCCGCCCAGATATGCTGATACATCCGCTCTGCACTCACATGTGGAAGGCCGACAAGCCAACTGAAACCGGCGATCTGCTCCGGCGACCACTTCTTGGCGAGCAACGCTTCGATGAGTGTCCGAACCTCGTCAGTGAATCTGCGCGGCCTACGCCGATGGGCTTGTCGACGACGAGCAGACCTCTGCGCACGATCTGGATCATATCGCGAACCGGCACTATTGCAGCGGATCTCGCGACTGATGGTGGACGCAGAGACACCCAATGTTGAGGCGATCTTCCGCTGCGAATCACCAGCCTTGAGCATGACTGAAATCGTGTACCTTTGCTGAGGGGCTACGTGCCGATACCCACTTGCCATGCTTGCTCCATGGTAGGTCATTGAAAAGGGGGTTTCTTTCGTCGGCAAGTAACCCCTTTTCGTTGAACTACTCATGTTGCACTTCGAAGTTGAATCCGCCATAAAAGAGTCTCCTCCGTCCGTGGGCGTCGGGCAATAGCCGTGAAGCGTCTGTTCTTCGGCCCTGTCAATCAAGTTTTGTGGATATCCTGCCGAATGAGATCGGGGGCAGAAGAAATCAGCAACGTATCCGCCCCACCAAGTACAGGTCGCTGCTTGACGAGACTTTGGTAGCTGTAGAGTGCGCCTACTGCTTCAGCAGAGCAGGGTCAACGAGATTCGGCAGCAGCGTGTGGTACTGGTCTGCCGGAGTGGAGCGGATGTTCTCCAGCACGTAACGCAGCCAATCGTAGGGCTTGATGCCGTTGAGGTGACAGGTGCCGAAGAACGACAGGTACATGGCGATATTCTGTGCAGCGTCATGCGATCCGGCAAAGAGCCAGTTCTTGTGTCCCAGTGCCGCGGGCCTGATGGCGTTCTCCTTCAGGTTGTTGTCGATCTCCAGGCGTCCGTCGTAGATGTAGGCCTGGAGCTCGTCCAAGAGCCGGACGGCATAACGGACCGCTTTGCCAATGGGCGACTTCGGCAGCGTCACATCGATCTGCCCGACAAGCCAGTTGCCGAGGTGATTGATCACAGGCAACGCCTTGTTCAGGCGCATTCTTGTGTGCCTCATGCGAGAGGTGCCCGTCTCGCGCTTCGCGCTCAACGGCGTAGAGAGGCTGGATGAGTTGCAAGGCCAAGGGGTCTCGTTCTGGATCCGACTCGAGGGACTTTTCGATTTTGCGCCGCGCGTGCGCCATACACGCCAGGCCAATGACGCCGTTGCGAGTCCTGTGCTGGTGATAGGCTTGATAATCGTCGGTCTGCAGGTAACCGGTGAACTGCTCCAGCATCGGTCGGCAGTGGATCTGTCCGCGACCCTTCTGATAGTCGAAGTAGACAGCCTTGGCCAGCGGAGCGTGGTAGCCCCAGAGAAAGCTTTTATCTGTGGTGCCTTGCTTGGTGCGGTCCTGGACAGCAATACCTGTTTCTTCCACCCGCAGGTAGTTCGACTGCAATATGACGGACTGCAATGCTGCATGCAGTGGTCGCAGAAGATCAGCCTGCACACGTTGCCAGGACTCGGCGGTGGACGACGGGATGACGATACCCAACTGCTCGAAGCGCTTTAACTGCCGGTCGACCGGCACGTGGTGTACATGCTTGTCCACCGTGATCGTCGTCAACAGGTTCACGCCGGCCTAACACTTGTCGATCGGGCGCGGCGGTATGGGCGCGATCAGGATCTGCACAGAACCGTCCTCGGCTTCCGGTGCAGCATACCACGGACGTGTCGTGCGCTTGATGAATACCTTGGCTGGCTGGAGTTCCAGTTCCTCAGTGACTTCCGCTCCGATCCTCTTCATGCCGGTCAGATCACCCCAGGGTTCGATCACCATCTCGACCACCGGCAGGTGCTCCGGCAGAGCCATGTGGCCTTGGTGCTTCTTGCCCGGCTTACGACGTTCGTTGGTGGCGACTTCCTTGGCAGCCTCCACGGCTACATCTACAACCTCGGGATCTACTACCAGACCGTGCGCCAACTGACTTGGGTGGACATTGCTGATGAAGCGCTCGCGCTTAGAGCAGAAGATCAGGCGCTGCAGCTCCCTGACTTGAAACTCTAGGCTGAAGACACGGTCTTGGTAGTGCTCATTCTGCTTCTCGTGCTTGACACGCTCTGCTCGCTCGCTCTCGATGGCCTGCAAATGATCGGCGCGCTCCTGTTGCTGCTGGCTGGAAACAGAGGAACATGTTGACGCCTCGATTCCGGAGAATATTGCCCTGTACCTGAGCATGCTGACCCCCATGGCACGGCTGGCAGCATGACATTCCGGCGGAGACTGACCACCGGATCAAGAGCAATCTGACCCTTGGACAACAGTGGCGGTATGCAGACCGGCTGGTATTACTCACAAACACACGGAAGTAGTATCGCCCATTCTAAATCAGATCGAGAAACACCCTCAGGTGAGTTCTCCATTTACATCGTATGTCGGTAAGGGTCTGGTTCGGGGGTGATCATGCAGTGGAGATCCGTAGGACATGACGAATTGTGACACTCGCATGGTGTCTCTCGTCAGGGTACCTGCAACATTTTACACTCGACTTGGAACAATGGTCACTCACGCTGTCATATTGTACCACTTAGGTGTTGCAGATCTGTCGTTTTGCCTGGCTGATGCGGCTTGAAACTAACACACCATCCTGGGTAACACTCAGAGCATCGTCGAGACGCCGCTGGAGAACGTCTTCCACGTTCAGACTGTTGTGCTCACTGAACGCCTCAGACAAAGAGTACAGGGCTTCGGCGACCTATCCGCGGTCGAGTGATCGTCAGGTTGGCGCGATCCCTTAACGGGCAGCCGTTGCCAGCCAAGCTGCATGGTGTTTCAAGTCGGACTACTCAATCTCCCGGCGGACGTGAAGCCCAATTGAATTCCAGTTCTCTTCTGGCAAAGCCCTGCAACAGGAGCCGACTAGATGGATTGACGCATTCGTCGGTTAAGCTAGCGCATGCGCTGTGCAGACTTCTTCATCACTAACGCACGGACGGCGCATCCTCGGTGCTCCCTTAGGCACTGCAGTGAGATCAAATCGTCGAGTATGCCTATATGCTAGCCCCCTGAAGTGTGCAAGAAGGAGAGTTGACTGCCTTGTGAACGCTGTCCGAAGGTAGTTCAGGTCAGTGGCGGTCCAGTACGATCGACATTCGATTCAGTGTGCCGTACTTGGGGGCACCATTCCAAACGCTTCCGGAGTGCTTCTTGTTCATTCACGGCAGTCAATTTCTAGTGATTTGAAGTCAGTGTGCGTACTGCATTCGTACCGTTCCTGCACTGAAGGTGCGGAAATTCGTGAACTAGGTGCATGGACTGTACTGATTTGAACTCACTACTGGCGCTTGGATAGGAACTGATCGATCGCACTGGAGTCGTATCGGACTGCACGACCAATGCGGATTGGAATCAGCGCGCCGGCTTTCTCCATACGCCGTAGCGTGATCCGAGAAACACCGAGTATGTCCTGCACCTGTTTGACGCTGAGTAGCGCTGCTTCTGGACTGGATGGCTTTGATTCGCTCACCAGCGCTGGTTCGGGAATCCACTGTGAGTCTGCGCTTGGCTCCGTATCTGTGACACTAGGGGCTGCTGGCGTAGGGGTTGGTGGCGCTCCCGTTCGCAGTTTGGCGATCCGCGATCCCAATACGTCGGCTACGACTTGACGGTAGATCACGATGCTGTCTTCGATAGTGGATAGAAGCATTGCTCTCAACTCAGCCATGAAGCCATTTGCGATCGCGGCTTCAAAGAGGTCTAACATACTCAAGTCAAGGAGGGCTCCCCTGACTACTGCGAGATCACGAAGCTCTGATGTCTTGAATGCCAAGGTGTTGACCCAGTCTGCTCCCAGCCTACCGAATACCTCCTGGCCAAGATTGAGTACCAGCCGTTCGCGTTCAGACGCTAGCAGGCTTGGCTTACTCATGATTTCGGCATACTGCTCTTCGGACTGTACAACTTCGGGATGAGCCATGAGTGAATTGACACGAGGCTCGAAGAGGTTGCGCATGGACTCGGCTACTCGAGGGTCATCGCTAACCATCAGCAAACCAAGGGATAGAAGAGGTGACGCTATGGAGTTGTCCTGGATCCCGAGCTGGCGGAGACGATTCCTGGATTCGCGAAACGTGAAGTCGTGACCGTGAACCTGGAATCGGTGTCGAATTGACTCGATATCAGTAGCAGAGTCAGCAAGACCCCATGAGCCCAGAACCTCTGCTGATGCTTCTCGTACGTTGATGTTGGCTGACGCGATGATGCGCTCAAGCTCGCGTTCCAGGAAGGCGATTCGCTGATCAGGTGGCTGCCCAGAAGCGATCATGACCGACTCCTCGGCTAGTACCTCCTGACACACCGACCATGCAACGGGATGAAGGAGATAGAGGTCAGTTTGGTTCAAAACTTCTCCCACGCAGTAGTGATGATCTCGCAGATGGCTTCTTCGTCTAAGCGGATGTAGTGCTGTTGAAGCATTCCACGCGGTGAGTGGCCAGTGACGGCGCTGATCACGGATTCGGGTACACCAAAGCGCACAGAGGTAGTGACAAAGGTCCTTCTGGCGACGTGGGTTGTGAGCAGGTCGTATCTGGGCTTGGCAGACTCTACACGTTTTCCAAGTCGATAGACGTTCACGTGCTCAGCCTTGTCAAAACCGGCTCTCTGGCCTAGCTCCTTGAGATACTGGTTCTGTTTGACCGATGAGGAAAACTCGAACAGGCGGGAGGGATACTTCTCCAGGAGCAGGGCAAGCGGACGGGTAACGGGAATGATGCAGTCGGTATCGGTTTTTGTTGTCGTGATCCTGATCACCTTCCCGTCACCATCAAAGTGCTGCGGTTGCAGACGCTGGAGATCGCCATACCGGAGGCCAGTGAACGCTTGCAGAAGAAAGTGGTCCCGGACACGGGCAAGTCTAGGCGAGTCGGCGAGATCCAGATCGCGTAATGTTCGCAGCTCACTCACGGTCAGGGCCACGGCTTCAACATTCCGCTTGTCACGATAGAACCTCTGATAGGCCGTGGTGTCGTGATAGCCCTTCTCGGTAGCCCATTTCATGAAGGTCTTGATCACCTTGATGTAGTTGGAAATCGAGGCATCTACCAACCCGCGAGATTCAGCCAGCCATTGACAATAGTCTGCATAGAAGTCGAGCGTGATGTTCTCGTACTCGATGGGGCGACGCCGAGTCCGCGACCACTCTAGTAATGAATCTCGAGTTTGTCGGTAGCTGTTGATGGAACTCTTGCCGGGTCGCTTGGATGTGACCATACCTCCACTCGACCGCAATGTGTAGGTGTCGATGAAGACTTGAAAATCGCTGATCAAACCGGAGGATCCTGAGACGACGGTATCTGGCGAGACGAAGGAGCGGATCCGGTCTTTGAACGTAGAGATCAGTTCAGAAGTGAGTAAGCCGTCACTGCTATCGAACCCCAGCTCGTTGTATGCCCTGCGCACTTCATTCACGATTGCCGCCATCTGCTTGGTGTGGGCGTTGCGATAAGGGTCGGATGCTCTCGGTTCCTGGCGGTCCTTGTTCCAGTCTTTCGGGTTGAGAGAAATACCTGTTCCGAAGCGAAATCTCTTGCCGCGGAAGGCAACATTCAGGAGAACGACGCTGGTTTTCGACGCAGGCTTGTCTAGGTAGAAGGAGATCTTCATACAGAAAAACCGTCAGTAGGTTCTTGGCGACAGTCGGCAAAGTACTGCCTGCTGACGAAACTACTGACGGTTTCCTGTATCAAGCGAATGCAACCTGAATCAAGCACTTGTCTGTGATTCCTCGCTAAGCCCGTATTCACGGGCATTCCAGCGATCTGATTGTATCCTGATGCATCTGGTTGCATCAAACTTGTACACCGTACGGGAATTGAACCCGTGTTACCGCCTTGAAAGGGCGGTGTCCTAACCCCTAGACGAACGGTGCGGGAAAAGAGCCACAAAGATACGACTGTGGGGGTACTTGATACAAACAAAAAACCTGTGTTGGGCATGAGTTTGACATGACTTCGTTGTTGGTTGACATTAAAGTCTTGCATAAAGGGTCGACGTGTTTCGCGTCAGCTGCCCTAATTTCCACGATGAAGGTTGTTGGGCTAACAGGTGGTATGGGGACAGGCAAGTCTGCCGTTGCCGAAATCTTGCGGGATTTGGGCTGGGTAGTGCTGAGCTCCGACGAAACAGCACGATCATTGATGAACAGTGATGCTGCGATGCAGAAGCGTATTGCCGAGGCGCTTGGCAACGATGTTCTGTCGGATAAGGGGCTGGATAGAGAGCGAATCGCTGCCTTGGTGTTTGGCGATTCGACAGACCATGCCAAGCGTTTAGCACAACTCAACGCCATCGTGCATCCGCGTGTGCTGGATGAACACATGACCCAGCTGAAGAACATGGATGACGATGGAGTGGCAATCGCTGCGGTAGAAACTGCACTGCTCTATGAGGTTGGACTCGACGATGCCTTCGATTTCGTCATCGTTGTAGATGCACCCGACGATGTGCGGCGTGCACGTATACGCGAGCGATCAGGCTTGACTGACCAGCAAATCACAGACCGCTTGGCCCAACAGATGCCGATGGCTGATAAGCGAGGACTGGCAGACTTTGTGATCGATAATACGGGAACGCTGGCCGACCTTAGGCGAAGCGTCGAAACGCTAGCCAGGATCATTGAACTGATTCCAAAGCCAGAACATACTGATTAGCCACCACGCTGCTGCGCCTTGTCTAAGCCTGGTGTCCGCCCGTTGCATAACACCCAGGATGCGACTGCGAAACCCAAGCCCCCTTCACTTGTCGGACTATTATGGCCATGCCATTGCCTGGCAAACCCAATGGCGTCGGACAGGTCTGCATGTAATGTTGCGGTAGTTGGTACGTCGTGTGTTATTCGCAAGCGGACAAATGTCACGTTGCCCACAGACTCATGATTGAAAGTATGTTCGGCAAGGGCAGTTTCCGTAGTTTCGTCAAACAATTTTTCTTCGTTGAGGTTTTCGCCGTATGGCACAGCCAATGCATCTAACAGACAATGATTTTAACACCACGATTGAGAGTGGCAAGGTAGTACTAGTTGACTTCTGGGCCGCATGGTGCGGACCATGTCGTGCTATCGCTCCAATCATCGAAGACCTTGCTGGTGAGTACGAAGGTCGTGCAGCTATTGCAAAGGTGGATGTAGACAACAATCCACGCGTTGCAATGGAGTATGGAATTCGCAGCATTCCATCGTTGCTCATCTTTAAGGGTGGACGTGTGGTGGACACCATCGTAGGGGCTGTACCAAAGAACTACATCACCGAACGGTTGGACGCTCAACTCAACTAGTCTAATCCGGAAATACTACCAAGCATGGCTCGACCTTCTACACTTACTGAGCAAGAACTGGTAGAACATCTTAAGGACATTCCACTGTGGCGCCTCGATGGCGCCACAATTGTTCGTGAGATACCTACATCGTCGTTTGCTGCAGCCGTTGGCTTGTTTAATGCCATCGCCATCATCGCTGAGCAAGCCGATCACCATCCCGACATCTTAGTCTATGGATGGAATAAACTGCGTGTAACGTTAACCACTCACGATCAGGGTGGACTCACAATTCTTGATATCCGACTGGCAAAGAGTATTGATGCATTACGCTTTGATACCATCAGTACATAGCCTCAGTCCGCTAGTCCCAGTTCGCACATCGCACACGAACCAATTGCTTTCTGCATAAACACAACTCACAATTGTTAACTCAACCAAACAAACGCCATGGCAACCATTGAATCCATTATTGCAAGAGAAGTTCTGGACTCCAGAGGCAACCCAACTGTCGAGGTAGACGTGTTACTGGAAGATGGTTCGTTTGGCAGGGCTGCCGTCCCATCGGGAGCCAGCACTGGTGAGCACGAAGCAGTTGAACTACGCGATGGCGATGCAGGGCGATACAATGGCAAGGGCGTTCTCAAAGCCGTCGAGAGCGTGAACACCGAGATTGCCGATCAGCTTATCGGCATGGACGCGAATGACCAGCGTCAAATCGATCACATCCTGATCGAGTTGGATGGCACGGAAACCAAATCACGTCTCGGTGCCAATGCCATGCTTGGCGCTTCGCTCGCTACAGCCAAGGCAGCAGCTGAATTTCATGGTCTGCCTCTGTACAAATACCTTGGTGGCGTTCGCGCAAACCTCTTGCCTACACCAATGATGAACATCCTCAATGGTGGAAGGCATGCCGATAACAACGTCGACTTCCAGGAGTTCATGGTCATGCCCATCGGTGCCGACACGTTCTCCGAAGGACTACGCATGGGCACGGAAGTCTATCATGCCCTCAAAGGCGTTCTCCATAAGGCCGGTCTTGCCACAGCAGTCGGAGATGAAGGGGGTTTTGCACCTTCGTTGAAGAGTAACGAAGAAGCACTCGACTTGATACTTCAAGCCATCGAGGTGGCAGGCTATAAAGCAGGAGAGGACCTTGTGCTTGCTCTGGACGTTGCTGCCAGCGAGATGTGGCGCGATGGATCGTATGAGTTTTTCAAGAGCACCAAGGAACGCAAGTCGGCCCAGGAAATGTCCGCCTGGTACACCTCTCTCTGCGAGCGCTATCCAATCGTTTCTATCGAAGATGGACTCGGCGAAAATGATTGGGATGGTTGGAAGGGGCTGACCGAATCGCTGGGAGAAACAACGCAGTTGGTGGGTGATGACTTGTTTGTAACAAACGTCGACTTCCTTGCACGCGGTATCGCCGAAGGTGTTGGTAACAGCATTCTGATCAAGGTCAACCAGATCGGTACGCTAACCGAAACCATCGACGCTGTGCAACTAGCACAACGGTTCGGCTATAGTGCCGTGATGAGCCATCGTAGCGGCGAGACGGAAGACTCAACCATTGCAGATCTTGCCGTTGCACTGGGCACTGGACAGATCAAGACTGGTGCGCCATGTAGGAGTGATAGAGTGGCAAAGTATAATCAGCTGTTGCGTATCGAAGAGCATCTTGGTTCAGATGCAGAGTACGCTGCTGATACAACACTTTCGTAAATATGCAGGACGGTCATGTTTGAAGGCATGACTGGTGATAACTGCAACACAGGATCTACACCGAAGGGGATATACATGGACATCAAATTTGGTACGGATGGATGGCGCGGACTAATTGCGCGTGACTTTACGTTCGACAACCTTGGTCTGGTTGCCCATGCAACTGCACGCTATGTGCGATCAATTCAGAAGGACGGTGCAAGCGTCGTTGTTGGGTACGATACGCGCTTCTTGTCCGATGAATTTGCCAAGGAAACCGCACGTATCCTTGCCGGGTACGGCATCACCGTCCACCTTACCAATGCCATCAGTTCTACTCCACAGGTGAGCTTTCACACTAAAGCAAAGAAGGCGCAACTAGGTGTAGTGATCACTGCAAGCCACAATCCGCCCGAGTATAGTGGATTCAAGGTAAAAGCCAGCTTTGGTGGTCCTGCTATTCCTGAGCAGATAGCACGCATCGAGAAGGAACTAGCAGCACTCGACGGCAAGACACCGAAGGTCAAGGTACCATCATACGAACAAGCTGTTGAGTCAAAGAGCATCAGATTGTTCGATGCTAAGGAAGCATACGTCAAGTACCTGTTCAAGAAGATCGACATTGATCTTATTCGTTCGAGTAAGCTCAAGTTGGTATACGACCCAATGCATGGTGCAGGTATCAACTTCATGCACGAGATCTTGCCCGATGTGTTCGAGATTCACGGATGGCATAACCCCGGCTTTGGCGAGATCGATCATCCCGAGCCTATTGCAGAGTGTTTGAAACCGTTGATGCAGACGGTAAAGAAGACTGGAGCTGACGTTGGACTAGCCACCGATGGAGATGCCGATAGACTGGGGCTTGTCGACGGTACGGGTGGTTACGTCGATCCTCATCGCGTATTCATGCTCTTGTTGGACTACTTGTACAACGAGAAGAAACGTCGAGGCGCCGTTGTCAAGACCGTCTCTCTAACCTCCATGGTTAACCGGTTCTGTGAGAAGCACAACCTTGATCTTGTAGAAACACCTGTTGGATTCAAGTACGTTGCCAAGCTCATGACGGAAGGCAAGGTGATCATCGGCGGTGAAGAGAGTGGCGGACTGGGCACCAGTCTGCACATTCCAGAACGTGATGGCATCTTTAACGGATTACTGATCCTTGAGATGATGGCAACGCGGAAGAAGTCGCTTAAGCAGATGTGCGACGAGCTGGACGAACAGTATGGTCCGCACCGCTATCGTCGGCGCGACGTGCGCGTTACCGAGCAAGTGAAGAAGGCCGTACTTGCGGCTTGCGCCAAACGTCCTCTTAAGATTGGTCGCTACAACGTTCTCAGTATCGACGACAAGGACGGCTACAAGTTCACCGTCGATGGTGGAGCATGGTTGCTGATTCGTGCTTCAGGAACAGAGCCGTTGCTACGCTTCTATGCCGAGGCCTCCACGCTGTCGAAGGTAGAAGAACTGCTGAACGAAGGTCTTTCGATGGGTCAGTAAGGATTTACCCATGCCACTGGAACTCGTAGATACGCTCCTTGGCGGTATCAAGCTCTACAGGTTAGGCAGACATCACGATCAACGTGGTTTCTTCGAGGAGGTGTGGCGGGCTGACTTGCCTATAGTCGAGGGACAGGATTGGTCGTTTGTTCAAGACAATCACAGCAAGAGCAATACGCACGTTATTCGCGGTCTACATGCTCAACGTGGGATGGGCAAGTATCTGATGGTAGTCAGTGGAGCGATTCAGTTGGTAGAGCTGGACATTCGCGTAGGGTCGACCACGTTTGGTCAGCATACCTCCTTCACACTCACCGAAGAATCAGCACAGGCGGTGTGGATTCCACCTGGCTTTGCCAATGGCTTTTGTGCATTGGCCGATAACACGCATGTGATGTACAAGTGTACTGCATTCTTTGACGCTGCTAGTGAGCTCTCCATTCATCCCCTGGATGGTGGTCTGGCGATACCATGGCAAACTGCTACTCCAATTCTGAGCGCACGAGATGCAACGGCACCAACGTGGGACAAGGTACGAGAGCAGCTTGTACGTGGTGCCTGGTAACACGGTGGCATCGCTCAATGCCGGTGTTGCAGGACGTGCCTTAGCCCCCTTCCGTTTACGCCAGAGGTTCCTGCATGAGTGCAGAGAGCACTTCGTCGCGAGGCTCGTAGGCCTTTCTCAGTGCATCGAACTGGTCTGACCCAGGTTGCTGCACATACGCTTCCGTAAACCATTGTGCTTCGGCTACAACATCGCGCAACGAAAGCTTCGTGGGTTCGAGTAGGTCGTGAATCGAATGTTCGAGAGTTGGTAAGGGGCTTTCTACTACGTTAAGATTCTCCGTTGCACCAATGTGCTGCAGGTATGCTCTTGCTACCATGAGTGCGCCGTTGTGTTTTGCCTGACGAGAGTAGCCGGCAATGTGTGGTGTGCAGTAACGAACATCGTTGATCAAGTTGGCACTAACGTTTGGCTCCGTCTCATATACATCCAGGACTGCTCGAATCTCCTTTGATGCAATGCACTCTGCAACGACCTCATCGTCAACAACGCCACCCCGCGATGTTTGAATTAATATGGCGCCATGCTTCAAACGCATTAGCTCTGTCCTGGTAAGCATTCCCTTGGTTGGATACATGCCGATTGAGGTAAGTGGGACGTGGAGCGTAACCACATCGGATTGGGTAAGCAGCTCGTAGAGCGTGGAGACAGGGTGACCGTACTTGGGCGGATCGTAGACTAGAGTGGAATACCCTAGGGTAGTCAATGCCTGATCCAACCGCATGCCTACATTGCCATGACCGATGATTCCAACACAGGCAGGCGGACGCACCTTTAGTGCGAGGATCCACGCCAGGACGTATTCAGCAACAGCCCAGGCATTCGAGGCAGGTGCATGAGTAAAGTGGATGCCGTTTTCGTTTAGCCAATCAACATCTACGTGATCAATACCAGCAGTTGCCGAGCCAACGAAGTTGATCCCCGTTCCCGCCAACAACGCTGCATTGACCTGTGTTGTGGAACGCACGAACAACGCATCTGGCATGTACGAACGCAACAATGCGTTTGTGATCTGCCGACCTGGTACCTGAAGTACTGTGTGGGTATCGCCAAAAAATTCTGGCAATAGAGGAATCAGCTCGTCTACGACGATCATCGAAGTACAAGCAACATGCACGTACCGATCTCTGTACCCTTGCGAACTGTAAGGTACAGCGGACCCGTAGCAGTAGCACTGCCAGAAATGTTCATCGAATTTACATCAAACGATGTATGTGATGCAGAACCCGTCCACAACACCATTCCAAGTTGATTGGTAATGGTCACCGTACCATATAACAACAACTCCGGTATGTGTACGGCAGTTGTGCCCGAAAATGGATTGGGGAAGGCCGTTAGCTTGTGGATAGCCGTGTACTCGGCAACCGACTCAGGTTGAGACCTAACTGCGATGACGTGAACGCTTGGCGACATGTATGAATCGGTTGCAAGGTTAACCCTGCAGGAGTACGTGCCTGGTTCGTCGAATGCTATGCGCATCATTACGGTAACAGAATCTGACGGCACTACCGTGCCTGTTGGATCGGAGTCGGTAGTGAATCCGTCGGGTGTAGCAGTCTGAAGCGACATTGACTGAATGGTGCATGGCAATTCACCAACACTCTTGAAGACAATTGGAAGATTAACGGGGCTGTTGTTTGGAAGGAACACAGTAATGCTGGTGTCAGCCGAGGCAATCATCCCTGCTTGCGTGTTCCCGACAACGTGAATAGTGTGGTAGGAGGTGTCGTCGAAGATCATGACAATCCCCTGATAGTATTCTTTGTTTTCCGCTGGGTCGAACTCTGCCTGAGTGTGATAGGTTTGTCCAGGAACAAGCACAAGAGGCATACGCCAATTCGTCCCCCGTAAATACGCCAAGTTCGAATCAACCTTAGAGTAATTGCTGACTAATGTTCTTGGACACTCACCTGTATTGGTAATTGGGATAGAGAAGTAACGCATAAAACCAGGAACAGCTGATATGCGCACCGTGTCGGATGGAATAACAATTGCCATCTCGCAATCATCGGTGTATTCTTCCAACTCAACGATCCTGTCGTCACTGTCCAAAGGAAACGGCAAATAGCCATTGGGTTCTCTGTTGCTGGTACACAGGAAGATCCTGCCATCGGCAGATATGGCGATATCTCGAATTCTACCAATGGAGTTGCTCAGGTAGCTATGACTTGATACAATCGAATCGCCCGCTTCATTCAGCGTAAACTGCATGAGCTTTGCCTTTTTCAAGAAAACCTGCAAGAGCGAATGTTTAAGCCGAGGAAACTTGTCGTGGTTGTAGTATCGCAGTCCACATGGTGCGAACGTTATATCGCCGGTACTCCACTTGGGCTGGATGACGTTTGCCGAATCGCAGTACTCAATCTCATCAGGCAGGTCGCATGGCCCTTCCACAAATGGCCAACCATAGTTGCCACCTTTGACGATCAAATTGATTTCGTCTTCGATCACATTACCATGCTCACTTGTCCAGATGTTACCGTTGGGTAGCTGTACGAACCCTTGAATGTTACGATGTCCCTTGCTCCAGAATGGGAGACCAGGTACTGGATTGTCATCCGGAATGGAGCCGTCGAGATTTAGGCGTAACAGTTTGCCGGCCAACCACGTGTCGTCAACTGCAAGGTTTGATCCAGGGTTGTCTCCACCGGTAATCCAGAGTTTGCGCTCATCATCGATGTAGAGTCTGCATCCTTGGTGAAAATCCCCTGCAGGTGCAAGCGTGAAAATGCGAACCGGGTCGATCAACGTGTCGTCCTTGAACGTAAACCGGTCGACAACCTTCTCGATGCTATCCACAGTACCAGTAGTGTAGGCAACATACACCCACGGTGTGTCAGCAAAATTTGGGTAGATGCAGAAGCCTAGCATCCCGGCTTCTTGCTTCGTAAAGACCGATGAACGAATGTCGAGCAAGACTTGCTTGACACCAGTTTCGACGTCGATGCGGCTGAGGATGCCAGGGCGTTCACTAACCCACAACAAAGAGTCAGGACCGAACTCAATCTCCCATGGGATCTCGAGTCCGGTTGCAACTGTCCGATAACCGAAGGGTTGATCTGTCGAAGCATGTGCCGTCCCTACGACAAGCAACAGTGATAGGAATAGGCAATAGAATGGAAGTCGGCTTCTATGGTTAACGCTCATGCTAATAGTTCTATGGTAGTAGGTTGACGTTGACGTTCTCGGTAGTCCATCGTTGACGGACAACAATGCTGAGGGCTCGGACGAACCGGTGTTCGGCGAAACTAAAGGGAAACAACGACCCATGCGAATATTGAGCATCATTGTTTGTATCAACAAACACATCCACCGTATAGGTGCCTGGTGGGATGGAGTCAACAACGAAGGGCTTTCCAACAACGGGTTCTATTGATGCTCCGACTGCGCCTTGCTGGTTCACAAATCGCATGATGTATCGTCCGGCTGACAATGCTGGAGCGTTGAAGCTACCTTCGATTGATCCAGGGTACACCGTTCGATCTTCGGTCGTAGTAGCAGAATCAGCCCTTGATGAATCTCTTGGCGTTAGTGTTGAGTCGGCAAGGTTTGCACTCAGTGATGAATCGGTGGTCGAGGTGTCGGTTTGCTCACGCATGCTAGGTCCGAGGTAGACATTCACGTCATCCGAAGCCCCCTCACGCACCCTCACATCAGCGCTCGCAACGCCATACTCTTCGTCGGCATCGGGGAGTTGGTTCTTGTTGCCATCACGTACGGCAATTAGTCGGTACAGACCGTCCTTCAATCCACCGATGACGAATGTGCCATTACTCCCGACGGGCACTTGGTAGGGGGCGATGAGTGCGCGTGGGTCGAACGCTGTAGTCAACGTGTCGGCACGTGGGTAGAGGAGGACAACAACATCCTGCAGACTTCTTGCAATCACGCTGCCACGTATTGTGCCACTGTCGAGATCGGGACCAGTAGAGAAAACAATCGTTGTTGATTCATCCGAGGTGTTTCCTCTGATGTCCTTCCAGCTTGTGCCAAGCGTAATGGCATACGTGGTATTGTCGTTAAGCTCATCGTCGAACCAGATTGCAATCTCATCACCTGAGTACGAGCTGTTGAAACGTGCTCGTGGTGTTACTGTGATATCGTTGCGAATGCTTCGGTCGACGTAATCGTCAAAGACGATGGTAAAGCGCGGGTCGACGAGGTTTCTTGTACCCGAAGGCGGGCTAACCGACTCGACATGTGCAGGGGTCGTATCCTTGGGTCCGCCAGTCGGGGCTACCTTCACTGCACAACCAATGGTGATGATAGAGCACGATATAATCGCAAGGATGCTTCGAGTCACGCTCTAAATTAGTGGCATGGTAGGTTTCTTGAAGAACATTAAGCCCTGGATTAAGCATTATTGGGGTCTTGCAGTTGAGTTGGTGGACATTACCGAGCAGCGGCACATCTTTCTGCTTGCTGCTGGCATTGCCTTTAATCAAATGCTATGTCTGCTGCCCACGGTGTTGCTTGCGATAAGCATGCTAAGTGGCCTGATCGACGAGAAGGCCATGCATGGTACGCTCACGGATCTGGTTACGCAGCTTGTCCCTGGCAACCTACAGGCTGCCAGCTTTGCGCAGATGGTTGTACGGGAGTTGGATGCTGTCATCAGCTACCGTACGGTAGCTGGGTGGATTGCCGGTATTGCCTTGTTGTGGTTGGCTAGTGCCTTGTTTGGCGCCATGCGGTCTGGCTTGAATGCAATCTTCCATATCCCTACACCAAAGCTCTTCATCCTGTACAAGGTGAAGGACCTGCTGCTCACCATCGTTGTGGCATTCTTGATACTATTGGCCACGATGGTAACGCCACTCATCTCGTTGTTGGAACTTCACTGGCACCAGGCATTGGAAGCGATGAACATGATGTGGCTGGATAACATTGGTGCACGGCTGACCTCCATCATTATCACATCTGTTCTGTTCCTGGTGTTGTATCGGTTTGTCCCAAACAAACGACTGCCCTGGCAAATTGGTTTGCTAAGCACGGTCTTTGCAGTGGTGTTCTGGGAGCTTGCTCGATTGGTGTTTACGTGGTATGTGAACAACACCACGAACCTGAGTCTCTTTTACGGCGGCTATCTCGCCCTGGCCTCACTTGCGCTGTGGTTCTACTATTCCTCGTTCATCTTCTTGTTTGCAGCCGAGCTTGCTCAGTTTATCTATACTCGCCGACATGAGCACCGATCGCCTACACCCTAAGAAGCTGATCCCACTTCTGGTAGAGCTCCCAGGTTGCACGGACATCGCGAAGACAGTACTCGGCAATGTCGGCATAGTTCCCCGCTGCGAACAGATCCGACACCTTTGATCCATCTACACCTTCGGCCTTGGGTGACGTGATGCCAAAGGCCTTTGCGAAGAAGTCAAAGTTGAACGAACGAGTTGCACCAGAACTGCTGCGATTGTAAAAGGTGAGCTTGTCGAGTAGGTCGACGTGATTCGCATAGCTGAACTTTGTGCCGTCCATCAGATTACGCGTTGGCCTGATGCCAAGCACTGCACTGCGCAGCATCAACCATGGAGCGTCGAAGCCCCTGCCATTGAAGCTTATGAGCTGAATGCCTGTGTTGGCTGCCAGGAGTTTCCAGAAGTTCTCAAGCATCGTACGCTCACTACTGGCATACGAGGTAGCACCAGATGGAAGCTTGCCCTCGACTACTCCAGCATCGTCGGCCATATCAGGGTCAAGCATGTATGCAACGTCCTTGTGACTCCAACCCGTGGCATGGTGCGTCATCATGCGCATGCCAATGGTGACGATGCGTCCGGTAAGCGGACTCAATGCAAGCTCGGCAATCTTCCGTTGTTGTTCTTCCTCTGTCTGCGTGTACCGTAGCAGATACTCTTGTTGAGCTTCGTCGAACGACTCAAATGGTAGTCCAACGGTTTCGATGTCGAATACTAGCATGGTCGGATTCCTGGCAGTTGTGCTAATGAGAACTAATGCTACAACCTACGCAGTTTGTGGTATCAGTGCCGCGTGATTACGAATTCTGTCCGCCTATTCCTTGCCCTACCTTCTTCTGTTGTGTTAGTGTCAAGCGGTGCTGTATCGCCAAATCCCTTTGCCGTGATCCTATCCTTGCCAATGCCATTCTTCACGAGTGCCTCCTTGACGGCATCGGCACGTTGTTGCGAGAGTGTGTTGTTAAAGTTTGGATCGCCGGTATTGTTGGTGCTGTCGGTATGACCCCGCAGTTCGATCTGCATGTTGGGCATGGCATTCATCATACTGGTGACGTTCTTGATAGCACGCTTGCTGGCAGCGGTCAGCGTGGCCTTGCCAGTGTCGAAATACACATCAAGCAGTGCAATACGTCCTGGTTCAGGTGTGTTGTCGTACGAACCTACTGCCTGCAATGTGTCCTTGCCCCAGCAAAGGGTCACCGTTACAGTGTGCTTACCATAGCCTGTGTTCGGATACTCGATCTTGTACGAGTTGCGTAGTCTGCGGTAGACATCTTCGAATAGATCTTCAAACTCTCGGGTGCGATAGATGTGCTGGTAGAAGCCGCCGGTGGCACGAGCAAGGTCTTCCATGTAGCCCTTGTTGATGCCATTGCCAAAGTCAACAGCGCAGACGGGAATGGCAGTTCGAAGTGATTGCTCGATGAGTTGCTCACGCTTGATCGAGCTACTGTTCTCTTGTCCGTCCGTAAACACAATCACGGCCTTCCTCGAAAACCCTGCTGCATTGGCATCAAGGTGGGCGATGGCTTCGGCGCTACCCGACAGGATGGCCGTACCACCACCAAAGCCCCACAATCCATTGCGTTTGAGTCCAGCACTGAGCGTGGCAGCATCCTTCGTGAGTGGTACTTCGACCTGCACATGGTGATCGTAACGAACCAAGGCAAGACCGTCCATCTCGGCCTTCTTTGCAATGAAGGCGAACGCTGCGTCTTGAACAGCACGAGCACGTTCTTCGCCCATGGATCCGCTGTTGTCCATCACTAGTGCAACGGCTAGTGGCACTGGAGTGAGCTCGGAAGATTGCGAGAGGTTGTACTTGGTAATAACGGTCGTATCGTCACCCAGGACGTCGGTGACCTTACAGATCATCTTCTTGATCTGGGCAACGTCAGGTTGGGTGTAGAAAGTGCCTGAGCTGTCAACCAAGTGCAGTGTTAGGCCGACATTCTTCATGTCTCGCACATCGATGCCGGTGAGTTGGAGCGCCGATGCGTTGGGCTTGGTAACAGGCAACGGAGCAACTCGCTTGAGGAAGACGGGTGCATAGCCAGCAGGTGGTGTAGCATCGGCAACGGCTGGGGGTTCGCCGAATGAAACGCAGCCAGTGACAACTACCATGCCAAGCAGACAACTACCTAGCATGGTTACGAGCGTAGAGAACTTCATGGTAGCCTTGAGGTGAGGTTGCGGGTAATAGGACTCTTTGGATCAAGCGCTACAACTCTGTCGCGTAAGTGCTTGCCCATTGAAGTGTCGGCCAGGAAATGATAGGCATAGATAGCATCTGCCGATAGGATGCCCATCACGGTCTCGCGAAGAGCACTGTCGAGTCGTGTGCGTGGTGACTTCAGCGAGGTGTGGATTTTGTCGAGACCAGCGGTAGACGTCCGTGGACGCAGCGTGCTATCCCGTGTAAGCCTGTAGAACGGTCCGACAGGAATGGCCGTATACGCAGGTGCAAAGCCCCTTTCCTCCTTCAGGATTTCGGGGGTGATGTAGAGCGGACGCTGAGCATTGCTTTCGAGTAGTGCATTCAAGACAGCGATAAAGCGCTGCTGAATGGCAGGTGGGTTTGCAGGATTCTTCATGAAGGCATCGGCATCCGACTCGAAGGTGCGTAGCCACGGAGTATAGTCGTTGATTGCAGCTTGTGCACCCTTCATGACGCTGGGATAGAGGTGCGTGAGGTGGGGGATGTACCATGTTCGACGCATGAGCTCCTTGTCGATAATGGCTACGTCCGGTCGAATCCCTTCGACCGTTTGCTGATACCACATTGCAGAGAGCACGAAGTCCCACTGACGCGAGATCACGACTGCATTGGGTTCCAGATTGGCCCACGTCCACTCGGCATACCCTTCAACAGCGCGATGTTCTCGATAGTTCATTTCCTTGACGTTAAGGCCAAGTGAAATCAGAGGTACAACGAGCGCTGCAGCAGTTAGCGATTGTGGTAAGCGTTTGATTAGCGTTGTTAGTCCGACTCCAAACAACACGGTTAGCACCATTATTGTTGGAAGGAAGTACGAGTCGATATCCGGAATCGCATATCCCAACGAAATACCAAGGTTGCCAAGAACAAGCAGAAGAACCGATAAGAGCAGCCTGCGTTGTGTTCGCCAGAGTTCCACCAAACCAACAACAACAGGAAGCCATCCCGCCCACAACAACGTATGTGATGCAGAACGCATGAAGGTGGAAAGGTTGGCCGAGAAGGCCTTGGAGTCGGAGAACATCCACACGCCAAACTGTGTACCACGAATGTGGTAGAAGAAGTCTTCCCAGCTACGGTGGACCCATCCCCAGTTGATCGGAGGAAGCGTTGCACTGCGAAGGGGGAGTATGGCGTAAAGACTCAAACCAAGCACGATCGGCAGAACAAGCGTCATCCACTCCGCCCTGGTTCGTCCACGTCGCCACCACAGAACCAGCAAACCAGGGGCAAGAAACACGGTGCTGATGTGATTGGCCAACGATAGACCAAACAGCATCCCTGCAAGCAGGGTCCACCGAGTACTCTGCGAATCCGTTGCCTTCAGTGTGGCTAGAAGAGCCGAAGAAACAAGGAGCAGACTTAGACCATAGACTTCAAAGGCCGTGCTTTGCGACCAGACGAGAGTCGAGAAGCCTAGTAACAAGGTCGTAGCCATCACAACCCAGGGTCGGCCTACCCCACTCTCAGGCAGGATTGCTCTCACTACCATACCCGACATTGCCACACCCGTAGCGGTGAACAATGCCGCCAGCACATTCAATGCGCCGATGACGCTAGGCCATGGCAGCAAACACCACACATGTCCGATCAGCGTTAGCAACGGATAACCCGTTGGATGTGCCACGCCCCACGTTGCCGCCGCCGCAGCAAGCTCACCGGTGTCGGTGTACATGAGACCTGGTGCCTGCGTAAGCAGGTAGACAACTGCACAGGCACATCCAGCAATCCACGGTGCTAGTTGATCCAGCACCAAGTTCTTGCTACCACGCATCAAGGAATGGCGTTATTTGGTGCGGTTAGCGTGCGATGACGAAGGGGGCTTGAACAACGGTACCATCACTCTGGGTAAGAACCAGATGATAGCTGCCTGTTGCAAGATCCTGAACGTCGAGCGATAGCGTAGCGCCGGGCTGTGCGATGTACGAGCGGAGAAGCACACCGGCGGACGAGTAGACATCAACGCCACGGGTGCTTGCTGTGCTTGAAACGGTCAGCCGATCTGTTGCAGGAACAGGCGAGACAGTAATGCCTAGTTCCTTCGCATCGCGGACAGACGTAGGCTCACCAACAATGTAGGTGATGGTGAAAGGCAAGGTGTCGTTGGGATTGTTCTTGTCGAACATCTCATACCACACAACACTGGTTCCCTGAGTCTTATTCAAGATGTTGCACAAGGAATACACAGGAAGGGTACCATTACCAGGCAGGTGCTGAGGATCGCGCTCATACGGATCGTCCACTCCTGGCCATTGGAAGTAGCATAGATCGCCAAAGCAGAAGCCAACGGAATGACCCTCGATCACCTTGTCGATGTTAAAGCGAAAGAGAATCTCTTTTGCCTGATCATTGAGATTTCTGACCGTTCCCGTGCGTTTGAGTACGGCTTGTCCAACTTCGGCATGAAGGGTATCAGGATAGTTCCAATCAATGGTATAGGTGGCTTGGGCGCCAGCAATTCCACTACCCAAAATGAGCAGTGCAGCAGAGAGAAGTACTAGGTGTTTCATAATTTCACAGCCTTGTAAGCGTTAACAACGGGGTAAGTTACGCAACCTGATGGTTGTAATCGTGGCAATGACTTACAAAACGGACACCTGTTACTCCAATTCAAAGGCATTATGCGGACCTTCCTCCTAGCATTACTCCTGACGGTTTTTGTGGGCAGCCTTCAGGCGCAAGAAACCAGCCAAACGGCTACCATGCCCAACGTGAAGGTCAAGGACCTGGGAATGAACGTTATCGAGACGGGCACCTGGGCCAAGGACTCGTTGCTCGTCGTAAGCTTCTGGGCTACCTGGTGTAAGCCATGTATTCTCGAATTGCAGACCTACGCCGAGCACTATGAAGAATGGCAGAAAGCCACGGGTGTTCGGATTGTTGCTGTCTCCATCGACGACAGCCGCAATGCCCGGAAAGTACCAGGATTTGTGAAGGGGCGCGCTTGGCCATTTGACGTGGTGCTGGACGAGAATGCCGATTTCAAACGTGCAATGAATGTGAACAATGTCCCACATACCTTCGTGCTCAAGAATGGCAAGGTTGTGTGGCAGCATAGTGCCTTCGCACCGGGTGACGAAGAGGATCTACAAGAGCAGTTGATCAAACTGTCGACGGCCGACGGTACCAAGTAACGAATTTGATCGGGAGGGATCGTATGAAGCGTTTTGTATTCGCTGGTGTTGTCCTTTGCCTTGGGGTATACACGACATTTGGTCAAGGGTATACGGTGGAGGATCTAGGGGTAATCTCCGGGTCGCTCCAGACCGATGTTCAGTCCTACCTTCCCGACTCGCTCATTGGTGCGCCGGACGTACCGGAGACCATACTATCCAACACGTTCGTAAACATCCTCTTCACACGTGGAAAGTTTACCGCAGGGATGCGCTTTGAGTCGTATCAGAATCCACTACTCGGTATCGACCCTCGGTACGGCACCTCAGGTGAAGGTACGGGCATTGGCATCCCGTATCGATACATCCGTTATGCCGACGATGTGTTTGATGTGACTGCTGGGAACTTCTATGAGCAGTTTGGTAGCGGCATGGTCCTTCGCTTGTACGAAGAACGCAACCTCGGCTTCGATAACTCGATCGACGGTTTGCGATTGAAGTTTGCCCCGACGGAAGGACTTCATCTTACTGGGTTCATCGGACGTCAGCGATCATTCTTCGAGCTCAGCGAAGGCATCATCAGGGGCGCCGACGCTACACTGCACCTGGACGAGGTAGGGGGCGGTATTCTGCCTGATGGTATGCTTGCCAGTGTTGGTGCAAGCGTGGTAAGTAGGTTTCAGGCAGACCAGGATCCATTCCTGAACCTTCCTGAAAACGTCCTCGCATGGTCGGCAAGGGGCAACGTATCGGTAAGCAACTTCCAGGCTGAATTCGAATATGCTCACAAGATCAACGATCCTGGCGTTGCAAATGGTGACTCGTACAATAGTGGCAATGCACAGTATCTGAATGCATCGTGGACAGACACGGGCATCGGCATCAGCGTTGCCGCAAAACGTATCGACAACATGGATATGCGAAGCGACCGGACTGCAACGGGCTTTACACAACAGGTGAACTATCTGCCTGCTCTTACCAAGCAGCATACATGGCGCCTGATCACATTGTACCCCTACGCAACCCAGCCAACTGGAGAGTTTGGTGCTCAGGCCGACCTAACGTTTACCATCCCAAAGGGATCGTTCCTTGGCGATGATGCAACTACCATCACGGCCAACGCTAGCGTAATCCATGCGTTGGATACAACCCGTACCGATCAGTTTCACTATGATGCTCGATTTGGGTGGGCGGACAGGATTTTCTACCAGGATGTGAACTTCGAAGTGCAGAGGAAATTCGGCAAGGACTTCAAGCTCACACTGTCGTACATCAACCTCAAGTACGATCAGGATGTTATCGAACGTAGGGCTGCCATCAACGAAACAAAGTATGGCGTGATCAGTGCCAACTTCGTAGTAGCAGAGCTGTGGTTCAAGTTGTCACGTACTCATTCCTTGCGCAGCGAGCTTCAATGGATGGGTGTGAAACACCAACCAGGTGTACATCTGGCCTTACAGAATGGTGATTGGGCCATGATGCTCCTGGAATACTCTGTTAGCCCAAGCTGGTTCTTCACGGTCTTCGACGAGTACAACTATGGCAACGCCACGGTTGAGCAGCAGGCACATTATCCCAACGTAAACGTAGCGTTCGTACACAACGCATTACGCGTTCAAACGGGGTATGGTCGGGTAAGGGGCGGCATTCTGTGCGTTGGTGGTATCTGTCGTCCAGTGCCTGCTTCCAATGGATTTACTCTTGGTGTAACCTATACCTTCTAACTCTGTCATCACGGCTCTGTCATCACGGCTCTTCTGAGGAGATCATCAATGAAAACAGCAGTTGCACTAGCTCTTGCACTTGCCTGCCTAACGGCATGTGATATTGTCGACAATCCAGTGCAAAAGACAGAGGTGCCCGTTGATACAACGTCGACCTTCAAGCAGAATGTGCTAATCGAAGATTACACCGGCATCACCTGCGGAAACTGTCCTGGAGCCGCCGAAGTCGCCCACCAGTTGCAGGAGACGTACGGACACGACAGAGTCGTGGTAGTGGCAGTGCATAGCGGACCCTTTGCAGTGCCTGCTCCACCCGATTATCCGGATGATTTTCGGTGTCCTGAAGGCGATGAGCTTGACAATACATTCCGCGTAAGTAGGGTTGGCAATCCCAACGGACTTGTAAACCGTACGGCTAAGGATGGAAAGCTTGTTCGAGGGAAATCAGACTGGGCCCCGCTCACAACTCAGTTGCTAACCCAACAACCTAAGCTGGGAATGAAGGTCACACTGGATTGGAATAGCTCCACGCGTACTGCTACCGTTGATGTGGACCTAACGTATCTCACGGACGGGACGCCGGACTACTATCTGGCTGCTTGGGTTATCGAGGATAGCCTCGTGGGATCACAAATGGACTACAACAAGAATCCCTCGCATATCACGGGATACCGTTTTGACCACGTGCTACGTTCGTCGGTGACCGGTGTGTGGGGCGAGCAGATTAGTCCAACAGCGGTGTCGGCAGGTACGAAGATTTCCAAGCAGCTCACCTATACGTTCCCTTCTGGCAAAACATGGAATCCAGACAACTGTCAGATCGTGCTGTTTGTGCATCGGTATCAGACAGAGAAGAACGTTGTCCAGGTCATTGCCCTTCCCATTAAGAAGTAGCAAAACGAACGCTGCTCACTCAAGAGTGTCTTGTACAACTTGTGCTGATCCACCGATGCAGAGCATCGGTGTTGCGGCAATTGCTCGCGTCTAGTAGCCGATCCTAAACTCTAACGTCCCGCTAAAGAATTGCTCCGGTGAGTTGCCTCCCGTACGGCTTGTGTAGCCGATGCGGACGTCGGTAAAGATGTTGTGCCAGAGTTCGGCAGACAGCCAAAGACGTAGCCGACGTTGATAGCTCATTACACCAGCAAGGAATCGCGCACCTCGAACACCATCGCCGTCACCCCGAAGGATGTCGGCCCCTACATTGCCAACCGGTGCAAGGTTTCCAGGGAAGTATGGATGATCTCCAACTTCGATGTTGCCATTACTATCCAGTCGGTTCTCGCCATGACGCGTGTAATCAAGGTCAAGGCGAATGAATGTTCTGGGCGTTAACCAGGTGCGCCATTGTACGGCAAGACGATCACTGTTTGGCTGCATGTTGTAGCCAAGCGGAGCGTTGAATGTGGTGTACGAAGCATTCATCGTCCGATGCGAATAGGTAAAGGGATCAATGCGAACGTACTCGGCTGAGACCATTGAGGTCCATGGCTTACCAACAGTGCCGATAAGTTGACTGGCTCCAAACTGCCAGGCCCACTTGTTGGTGTTTCCGTCGCGAGAGGTATCACCTATCGTGGCGAAGTTCAAGTCGTCAACAAACCACGTTCCATAGAGCATGGTTCCAGGAAACGGACGAACTGCAGCGTCGAAAGAGATCATACTGTTGTCGTCTCTATTCCGCTCCTTGGTACTTAGTCCGGCTGACACAAAAAACGCAAGCGGATTAAGGTACACAAGGTCAAGCCCCCTTCCCCAATAGACAATCATGTCGCTCACAGCTACTGAAATCCATGGAGCGGGGTCGAAAGCAATGCGGTGAGTAGCAACAAACTTTGTAGGGACGACGTTGCCGGCAGTATCGGTACCATTTGCAGCACTATGTGTTGTTGTGAATCGGACGCTCTTGAATGGAACGTCAATAAGCAAACCATCCAAGAGTGGAGCATCAATGCTGTGGACCATGTTGTCGATTGGCGAGAAACCATATTGAATTGGTTCACGGCCAAAACGCACGCGAAGGTGTTCGCTCTGATACTGGATGTACCCTACATAGCGGTCGAAAAACGATGTATCCTCCGTGCTAAACTTCGCAATGCGTGACAGTGCCGGGTCGACCAAGGCAATCATTGACGACTGTCCCGACAAACGTTTTCCGTTGGACAGATCAAGAAAGAAACCCAGGTTTTCGTTGATCGAACCCATGATGCGAATGCTTGGTCGTGCAAGCAGGAATGATCCCGTCCCAAGTGGATGATCATAGTATCCAGCTTGCATCATCATCGAAGCATCGCCCTGCACACGCACCGTTGCATCGGCATACCTAAGTGCGCGAAACCTGCTGTCGGTTTCAAGAAGTCGGAGCACGCCCGATGTATCATTCCCAGCAAGGACTGGTGCGTAGTAGTCGGCTACATAGGCACCGAAGGCCGAGCCCTGTTGCATTCTCTGATTCTGCAGTGTTTGAAGGCCCTGTGGCCAAACGCCCATGCTTCCTACCGACGAGGTACCGTCGAGCGCCTGAAGCATTTGCATGTCCATCGACACGCGTTCGGCATTCACGTCGGCACTCTGAGCCACGCACGCAACACTCCACGCAATGGCGAGGATCAAGGCAAGGAAGGTTGTTTTCATTTGGATATGGTAAGGGGCTAAGGCATACGCCGACTAATGACTGGCTTGCAGTTGCAGACCTTGCGCACACTTGCAAGATCGTTTGCTGCATCTACTTCCGAAGCATACTGTCCGATCTGGACAACAAAGTTCCGCTTGCCCTTAATCCATTTCTCGGCGACAGTCGCTTTAAGGTGTTTGGACTTGTACTGACCAGCGAGTTTGGTTGCTGCTGCCTTATCAGGCGTTGTCAGTGCAACAAGTGTAAATGGCATTACGGTGTCGGCCTTATCCTTAGCCACCGCTGGAGCTGGTTGTGCTGGCTGCGCTGGTTGTGCGGACGCCGTTGTCGGAACAGATGTTGTTTCCGGTGGTGGTACGCCCACGCTCATGCGCATGGCATCGTAGGCAATCGGTAGCAGCTCGCTCTTTGCATAGAGTTGCCTCATCTGCTTAAAGTACTTGTTGGCCCGTGTAGCGTCTTTTAGCGAGCAGGCCTGGAGTACCAAACGTAGCAATGCATCATCGGCCCACTCATTCGTAGGGAAACGCTCTACGATTCGCTCATAGAGCGGCACTGCCTTCGCGGGCTCTTCTACCAACGAGGCATGAAGGAACGTTACGCCCGGATCGTCAGGTCGCTCCAGCAACAAGTCGGGCAGTGCCTTCTTTGCGTCAACCGTCCACCCCTTTGCCACCTGCTGCAGGTAGGCAGCAACCGTAGGAGATTGAGCCAAGGAGGGGAGTGTAGAGCCTGCAACGAAGAGTGTCAGGAAGGTTGCCAGGACAAGAATTCTGTATCGGTACATGGTCATGTGCGTAAGAAACAAAGGGTGAAAATACACCGATCCTGTAATTTGATGCGATGCGAATGAATGTGTTGTTTGCTGCTGGGGGTACTGGCGGACACATCTTTCCTGCTGTTGCAGTGTGGGAAGAGCTGGTCAGACGTAACCCCAGACAAGTACAGGCCTGTTGGTTAGGGAGCCAAGACCGTATGGAGTCGACGCTGGTTCCAGCGCTTGGCATTCCCTATGTGGCAATGCCTATCAAGGGGTTCAAGAAAACCATTTCGGCCGATACCTTGCTGCTTCCATTCAGAATTGCTGCGTCAGTCCTAAAGGCCAGAACGTGCATGCAACAGTTCAAGCCAGATGTTGTTGTAGTAACTGGCGCATACATTTCCTATCCGGCTGGTATTGCTGCCAAGCAGTTAGGCATCCCGTACGTTGTGATGGAAAGCAACGTGAATCTTGGTAAGACGAACCGGCAGCTGGCACCGAATGCACGACTGCTTGTGGTAAGCTATGCAGAGACGATGGCACAACTGTCTCCAAGTACACAGGAGCACGCAAAGGTGCTCGGTAATCCTGTTCGCAGTACCATAACTCAACTGGTCGATCCTGCCGAGGCACGAAGAGCGTTTGGACTTGATCCAGTGCGACCGACGGTGTTTGTTATGGGTGGAAGTCTTGGTGCGAGATCGATCAACAATGCCGTACAGAGTATGGTGAACTCGTGGAAACACGAGAGCCAAGCCCCCTTCCAACTCCTTTGGCAAACAGGGAAGAACTATACGGCCGTGGTGCCGAACGAAGTCGGTTCATCGGTTCGTGTAATGGAGTTTGTTGAGTCAATGGGTATGGCCTATGCTGCTGCCGACCTAGTGGTTGGGCGTAGCGGCGCAACGAGTGTTGCAGAGCTCGGCATCGTAGGTAAGCCGGCAATTCTTGTCCCCCTGCCTAGTGCATCCATGGGAGAGCAGCAGTTGAATGCCAGTGCTGTGGCAAAGCGTGGAGGAGCCGTCGTACTACAAGATTCAAGGGTAGACCAGGATCTTGCAAGTGCGATCAACGACATTGTCTTCGACCAACACAAGCTCAGCGTAATGTCCACGGCCATGACATCTCTTGGCATGCCAAATGCTGCACGTGCCGTTGCCGAAGAGATCGAAGGCATTGTCGGGAGGGGGCTATGACGCAAGTATTACCAAAGGTTCAACTACCTGCACAGTTTAAGGCACGCATTGATCCGTATTGGCAGAGTATTGCCGTGTATGCGCTAACGTTGATACTGTACATTGTGATCAAGGCCATGTGGGATACAACCTTGCAAACTGGAATTGTGAACGTGATGGTTACCGATCCAATCGTTGTCTTGCTTGGTGTATTCGTTTTGGCATCGGTGATTGCACTTGTTGCCAACATGTGGGCACGTAGAGTCATCATCGTTGGTGACGACGCGATTGCCTTTGTGAGCAGATTTCATGAGCGCACGTTCTTGCGTGAAGAGATCGAGCGGATTTCAATCGGACGTCCACGGCGCATCAAGGTGCGTGGTGTCTTGTCGCTAATCAAGATCACCATCAAGGGACGACGCAGGGCTTTGCGCATAAGGCCTGCCGTCTATGAGAACGAGCAACAACTGGTTTCGGCATTGTTGTCATTGCGACCTCACACAACGGCACAGTAGTGAAGAAGACCTTTCATATCATAACCGTCATCGTCTTGGGTTTGCTTGTCTGCATTCACCCAACCCAAAGTGCCGAGCTTGATCATAGTATGGCGGTGGTGACGGAGGAAGTCAAACGTCAGCTTGCACTCATTGCCACGCTTGTCCCGCAAGAGTCCGCACAGACACCCATCCGCATACACGTGAACAGTCACCCCGACAGTGCTTGGGTATATGCGCTAGCGGAAGATGCGGTGGCGCAACGTGGAGCTGTTCTTACCTCGAAGGATAATGCACCAAGACTTGATCTAACGGTACTTGACATGCGGACAACGTACAGTCCGACGGAGCATGCTGATTCTGTCGACCGGTCCATTGTTGTATGGCTGTCGGGAACGTACTCCGCAACTGGCAAGCGAGAGAGCCCGGAGAAGGTCGTGATCACCACGCGGTGTTCGCGAGCCGATGCAATGCGCACACAGTCGCTTCAACTTCAAGCAACGCATGGCACACTTCCACCCGAACAGCGCAGCATTTTGGAAGAGCTCGTCGAACCAGTGGTGTTTGTTGCTGCAGCCGTCGTAACCGTAGTCCTTGCCTTTACCGTTCGATCGAAATGATGTCGGCACTGCTGTAATATATTGCTGGTTCTTGAACGATTTGAATTAGCCATTACACAGACAATGAAGACACTTTTAGTATTACGACATGCCAAGGCAGGGTGGGACGGACCCGATCAAGATGACCACGATCGAACGCTTACCAGTTCGGGCAAGCATGATGCACAGGCCATGGCCTTACGCGTTAGTCAGACTCTACCAAGGCCCGACCAGGTACTTGTAAGCTCTGCCGTTAGAACCCGTAACACCGCATCAGAGTTTATTCGTGCCTTTGAGATCGAGGAAGATCAGGTTGTGTATACGAAGGACCTTTATCTCTGTAGTGTGGACGAGATGCTCGACCAGATTGCCTGGCTGTCCGTACCAGAGTCAAAGACCATCCTCGTCGTTGGTCACAACCCAACGGTTTCGCAACTAGTCCAACAACTTTGCGAGAACACGTCAGGGGGCTTGGTAGACAGCATGCAAACCTGCAGTCTCGCCGTCATCGAGTTCCCTGATTCCACAGAGTGGAAGAATCTCCGCTCTGGTACACTCCTGCACTATCTCACCCCTTCGCTGAAGTGTGGGAGCTAATGAAGGACGGTGTTAGTCCGAAAGAGCTACGGTCGAATTGCCAGTGCTTCTCAAAAGCTGCGAAGTCATCGCGTGATCACAGAATTACACGCTGCCCTGCCTATGTGCATGTAGCATCCCGTGTTCGAAGAAGCGAGCTGTTGCTACAAAAAGTGAGGGATGGTGTTTGTTCAATACATCAACTCACCTGACTGTCCATCCCTGTCAGGCGGGCGCATACCTTTGGACTCGCTGCTCGCTGTAAATAGAGGGCTTATCATTGACTGCGAATGAATTTCAGCCCCTCCCTCCGCGCGGTACCGACCATCCTGCCGACAATGCCTCAGCTTGCTGCAATACCGTTTGCACCGCTTTGTCCTGAAGATCGGGTGGGTAACCATACTTGCGAAGAATGCGTTTTACTAGAACTCGCATACGAGCGCGGGCAGAGTCGCGGTGGGCCCAGTCGACCGTTACGTTTTCACGCAGACTCATCAGCAATTCGTGGGCGATGACCTTTAGCTTGTCGTCACCCATTATCTGTACGGCGCTTTCGTTCTCGGCAAGGGCGTCGTAGAAGGCGATCTCTTCGTCTGTTAGACCTGACTCTTCGCCACGCTGACGTGCGGCACGGATGTCCTTGGCAAGTTGAATCAGTTCCTGCAAAACCTCGGCTGTAGTGATGGCATTGGCATGGTATCGAGCGATCGCGTCCTCCAATCGTTCCGTGAATGCCTTGGTCTGGACTACGTTGGTCTTACTCCGTGAACGAATGCTGTCGTTGATCAGCTTGCGCAAGGCTTCCAGTGCAAGGTTCTTTTTCTCTAACTGCTGAACTTCGGCGAGGAATTCGTCGGAGAGAATGGAGATGTCGGGACTCTTGATGCCAGCAGCGGCAAGGATGTCTACGATTTCTGTCGACACTACTGCGCGGCTAACGATTTGCTGGATGGCCAGTTCACGCTCTTGTTTGGTTACGCCAGAACCAGTACCGCTCTTGACAAGTGCGGCACGAATGGCTTGGAAAAAGCCGACTTCTTCGCGGATTTCGCTGGCCTCATCAGAAGCAGAAGCCAGTGCGAAGGCCTTGGATAAGGCTAGCACGGCGTCTTGATAACGTCGGTGTGCATTCTTCTTTCCTTCCTTGGTCTGCTCATTCTCCGCAAGCTTCTGTTGCAGATCCAGGATCCACTCGATGGCTCCCGCCATCATCGTTAGTCGCTGCTGTGGTGTACCGTCCATGGCGGTGATGTAGTCGTATCCATGGTACATGTCCCGGACGACTTCGTATTTCTCCATCATCACCGCTACTGCTTGAGATTCGTCGATGCCAGTGTTCTCTCGATCGCCATCCGAATACTGCTGCAGTGCCGACTTCAGATTTTGCGCGATGCCAATGTAGTCCACGATCAGACCGGCAGGCTTGTCGCGGAATACGCGATTTACACGCGCGATTGCCTGCATCAGTCCGTGTCCCTTCATCGGCTTGTCTACATACATGGTGTGCATACACGGAGCGTCAAATCCGGTGAGCCACATATCGCGTACGATGACGAGTTTGAGTGGGTCTTGTGGATCACGAGCGCGTTTGGCTAACAGATCCCTTCGCTTCTTATTGCCGATGTGCTGCTGCCATTCCTGTGGGTCGCTCGCAGCGCCAGTCATCACAATCTTTACCTCGCCCCCTGCATCATCTTGGCTATGCCAATCTGGACGTAGCTTGACGATCTCGTCGTAGAGCTTGACGCAGATGCGCCGACTCATACAGACAACCATTGCCTTACCATCAAGGGCAGCCACGCGATTCTCGAAGTGGGTGACCATGTCCTTGGCTACGAGTGCGAGGCGTTTGTCACTCCCAACCAAGGCTTCGACGGTTGACCACTTTTTCTTGAAGCGTTCCTGTTCTGATTCGGAGTCATCCTCGGTCAATTCGTCGACCTCTGCATCGATCTTTGGCCTCTCGTCTTCGTCGAGTTCGATGCGTGCAAGCCGCGACTCATAGTAAATCGGCACCGTCGCGCCATCCTCAACGGCACGGCTGATATCGTACACATCGATGTAGTTGCCGAACACAGCCGGGGTGTTGACGTCGTCTGCCTCGATGGGCGTGCCCGTAAAACCGATGAAGGATGCATTCGGCAGGGCATCACGCATGTACTTGGCAAAGCCGTAGGAGACTTCCCCTGTCTTCGCATCCACCTTAGCCTTGAAACCATACTGACTTCGGTGTGCTTCATCGGCGATGACGACTACGTTACGTCGCGTGGTCAGTGGCACCTGCACCTCGCCAAACTTCTGTAAGGTCGTGAAGATCACGCCACCAGATGCACGGTTCAACAACTGCACCAGATCTTCACGACTTACTGCCTGCACTGGCGTCTGCCGGATGAGATCGCGACACATCGAAAAGGTAGTGAAGAGCTGATCATCCAGGTCGTTGCGGTCTGTAAGTACCACCAACGTCGGGTTTTCCATTTCGGGATGTTTGACCAACTGCCCTGCGTAAAACGCCATGAGTAGACTTTTACCTGAGCCCTGTGTATGCCAGATCACGCCGGCACGTTTATCACCTTGACGTTGACTCTTCACACTCGGCAACCCATAGGCAGCAGGATCATCTACGGCCACTGGCACGCGCATCGAAGCCCGAACCGTAGACTCCACTGCATGGCGCACTGCATGAAACTGGTGGTATCCTGCGATGATCTTGACAAGTCCGGAATCGGCTTCGCCGAATACCGTGAAGTCGCGCAATAGTGACAGCAATCGACGGTGATCAAAAATGCCTTCCGTCAACGTCGACAGTTCCGGCACTCCTTTGGCGGCAACACTCGTTCCATCGGTTGTGCGCCACGGCATGAAGCGTTCGAGATCGGCCGATAACGAGCCAACGCGAGCAGTAATGCCATCAGAAGTGACCAGCAGTGCATTCGTGTTGAACAGTGCCGGGATTTGATTCTTATAGGTTTGCAGTTGGTTGAACGCTGCTAGTAGATGTGCCCCGGCGCTACCTGGCGCTTTGAGCTCCACCACCACCAGTGGCAGACCGTTGATGAACACGACCACATCGGGACGTCGGTTGTTCTGGCCCGTGATCACGACGAATTGATTCACGGCCAACCAGTCGTTTTGTTCAGGACGATGGTGGTCGATGATGACAACATTACCTGACGCCAGCGTGCCATCGTCTGCGTAGTACTCAACGTCCACGCCTTCCGTCAGCAACTTGTGTAGCCGCCGGTTTTCTTCGAGCAGCGAAGGCAGTTCACATTGTATCACCTGTCTCACCGCATCCTGCCGTGCCTCAGACGGAATACCAGGATTCAGGCGTGCAACGGCATCTTCAAGCCGACGTTTGAGTATGACCTCCGCATAGCTCTCGCGCTCGGGCCGACGTCCATCGGGACCGATGTTCTCCTCGCTTTCGATACTGTACCCAAGCTCTCGCAGCTGTTCCAGTAATGCCAGCTCTACTTCTTCTTCCGTTAGAAATGCCATCAATCTTGCTCCTTTGAGGTTGGCATGTCGTCTGAGAACAGTCGCACATACGGACTATAGCGAAAGCGACGGTTGCGCGCATAACCAGTAATCTCTTCAAGGATACCTAGAGCTTCCATTCGATGCACCAAGGTATTTGCAGCAGCATGCGTGGTACCAGTCATCCGTTGTACGTCGTGGACGGACAGTATAGGTCTGTCGAACAGTTGTTCCAACCAGAAACGGTTGAACTGTCTCGAATTGCACGAGCGTTATTGCACGCCATACCAGCGGCGTTTGGTAGCGTAAGCCCTGAGTCGTCAAGCCGACCCAACGCTCCATCGGCCTCTGAAAGCAAGGCGGTAGGCGCAGTGTCCAGTTCCACTGGCGAGCTAGGAGGTAAGGGGGCTGGGTAAAACGCGCGGAAGCCTGAAGGCTGTTGAACATACCGTCCGGCACGATCAATAACATTGGGTTGAGTCATGCGATAGTCAGCCTCCTATATACACACAATGCCGTCCCATGTAATAGCCTCGCTAATATATGGACCAGTTTTGGGACTATATGGTAGTCAGGCTATGATATGGCCGCCAACAACCAGCGTCGCGTACATTACCCCACATCGCAGCTGCCAACAATCATAAGGGGCAAGTCGAACAAACGTAATAACGTATCGTTATTCGCATCGACATTCTCCATTGTATCAGTCAACATTGAGAGTATGTTACAAACCCTTTCCTGATGTCAACTCCGTATCTAGCCGGCATGTTCAGATGCGAGGCAGAATGTAAGCCGCATAACAACCGTAGACAAAAGGAATCCATCCTACTTCGTTTGCACCAGTGTGCAAGTGAAGAAAATGTTGAACTGGCTCACGACACAATGAGATTTGAGAAGCAGATCATCAACCTGCGGGTTGGCGCTTGCATCGCATACATTCGAGCACGGCATTGTTGTGGTTCTTGCGCTCGGGGGCTGTACAGTTAGAGCAGAAGTCCTGCGAACATGCTGAGCTGTACCGCTGCCTTTTCAACTTGCAATGCACGGTTAGCTTTTTTCGGCTTGCGACAATAACACCACTACGCTTCTCCTTGATCTTCTGTGGGCTGATTTACCACCAGCGTCAACAACCCGTCGTAATGCTCACGATCAACTGACATCATCATCTCAAGGGTGTCGAGCAGCACGGGTTGAGTTTCTGCAAGCAGAGAAAGATCGTGATTCGGATTAGCGATGGCGTCAGCATGTGAGTACGTGTTGAGCAAGCGATAAATTCGATTCTTTTTCGCGTTGTCAAAATTCACCCGCTCAAGTCGTTGGTAGAGATCTCCACTCATCTCAGGAAAGCGGAAAGCGAGAAAGGCTTCGATCAATCGGCGCGCGATGTTTGGCAAACCGTAGCGATGTTCCAGTTGAACAACGTCATTGCGGTGAGCCTCCTCGTAGACGCGCTTGAACAGGTACTGGTACTCTGATTCGTACTTCTCAAGTAGAGGATCTAGATGGCCCAACTCGCTGGTGCGCACCCCATCAGGTTGATGTCTGGTTCGAAGCAGGAAGAACCTAGCAGGCCGGTCTTCGACCTTCTTCTTTCGTTGCTTTGGCAAGTGATGGAACCAGTTCTTCACTAGGCGGAAAAACGAGAAGCTGTGAGTCAAGATGAAAAGTTGACCTGCATCCTTGGTTCGATCCTTCATGTAACCGAAGGCCGAGAACAGCGCGTTGTCATCGAGGCTCGATACAGGGTCATCTATGACGACTATTCCATTCTTCAAGTCGAATGCTCTGTCCTGCAACGACTTGAGGAAATAGAGGAATGCAATCGCCGTGCGCTCTCCATCGCTCAAATGCGTTACGTACTGGCCGCTGCGGGTCAGCGCGTAGCCGGTGCCCTTCACCTCGAAGCGCAACTCGTCGCGCCCAAGGTAGGCACATAGTTCCGCGGTCAGCTCATCAGCGGGACGGCGATGTTCGAGGATCTCGCGTTCCAGTTTATGGATCTTCGCCTGGGTTTCTGCCTGCGTATCTTTTATGCCATCCAATTTGGTAGTTGCCATCTGCACCGCATCGGAGAGCTGGGCGAATTCAGCGTGTGCCTCAGCGACATACGAGGCTTCAAGCTTCTCGCACGCACTATTAACCGACTCTGTGAACTCTGCGGTGATACGGTTGTGTTTCTCCACGATCTCGTTGAATGCGGCGACTGAGTCGGTAATCGAGGAGGGCCCCGCCGCAACATGTGACTGCGTGGCGGTTGGGGCGAACGGCTGATCGCGCTTGGCCTCGACACGTGCGATGAGGTCATTGAGCGTGGCTTGGGTTTCTGACTGCGCCGTCAACACCATTGCTCGTATTGTGGACTCCTCAGGCACAAGTGCTTCATAGAAACGTGATACGTCCGGCAACGACAGTGAGGCGGCAGAATGCTTGGCCTCCATCAACTTCGAGAGAAGAGCGGACAGATCTTTCTGAAAGCCCTCGAAGGCATCGTTGAAGTGAGCTTCGAGCTCCTCGCGGCGTGATGCCTGAATCGGTTGTTGGCAGAATCGGCAGGTGTCTGAGTTGTATTCACCAGAATGCAGATGAAGCCCTTCTTGTACCCACGTGGCAAGTCTGGCATTGCTGGTCAGTTCATCGAGTGTCTGCGCGACGATGGAAAGACCGAGTAGTGTGTCTACCTCACTCGTCAACACATCAAGCTCGATGGGTGGCGCAGCGACCTTCTCGACAACGGGTTTGGGCTGGGTGTTCTTCTGGCTGCGGAGCTGTGCCTTCTGATCGTCGGTCAGCATCGCTGCCGCCGCCTGCTGCACATCCATTGCTTCAACGGCGCGCCTGAAATTTCGTTTGTCGTAGTTGTTGTAGGTCTGGCTATTCGCGGTGGTCAACAGTTCCTTGATGAGCTTCGCCTTGTCCCTGCTGAAATCGTCCAGCTTCGACTCTGCTTTTGCCTTGTCGACCTGAGCAGTCTGCAACGTGATGTCGGTCGTGGCAAGTTCCTTCTTGAGCTGTTCGACCTGCTTCACCTTATCAGTGCTGGCTTCTCCTAGAAAGTAGATCGGCGCAATGTCGCCATCAATTTGCGACAGGGTGGCATCGATGAAATCCCTGTTGAAAACGCGCACTTGCGGTAGTTGCGCCGAAGCGAAAGCGGAACCTGCCACCTTCGTTTTGCCGTCGATCTCCAGTGCAGCTTCACCTTCGAGGAGCGCGGTCTTCTTTTCAACGAGTGAAAGCAACCATGACAGCGTTGTCTTGCCGCTGCCGTTCCATCCATAGATGACATTAAACTGTGCGAATGTGTGCAGTTCTGTTGGCCAAGTGAAGTCGCGGAACACTCGGAGCCGTAGCTTGGTGATGCAAGTCAACTTCATGCAGACTCTCCTTGTTCATCAACGGGCCCCACAGACGGAGCTGGTGCCCCGCGCGTAGCGTTCAACGCTTCCACGTAGGCGTCCCGATCCAGTTGGTACAGCAAGCGGCTGACTTCGATGTTGATGGGCAGCTCATCTCCGCCCGGCAATAGAAAACGCAAAGTTGGTGAATCGCCGTCCTCGGCGTCCACAGCTAGACCCACGTGCGCGTCGATCAACGCGTTGTCATCTGCAAATCGCTCCCACGGCTCGCGGGAGCTGATCGGGTCGAGTTGCGTATCCAGATAGGCCTGATGCAGAAAGGCTACGATGGCATCGGCTGCCAGAACCGCGCTGCGGCGGTGGTGTTCTGCCAGCCGCGCCAGATACGGGTCTTTGCCGTGGCTGGCGGGGCCCGCCTTGTTACGCAGGTCATTCAGCGCGTCGGCTAACTTGTGGTGGCTGGACACCAACTTCTTGAAACGGTCGTCGCGGACATCGCCCAGCCTGAGTGCGCGAATTGCTGCGGTCAGCCAATCCGACAGCGAGGGCGTCTCCTGCGTTGGCTTGAGCGGGGCTTGCTGGGTGTGGAAACTTTCCACCACCACGCGGCACACCACCTCGACGACTGTCTTGGCGCAGTCGATGCACGCATCGTTGCTCTGCTCCAGATTGCGCTCCATCGCCTCGAAGGTCTGCTGCAGCATCGGCGCATCGCGCCAATGTGTGCAGGCTTCGCGGATGCCAGGGCACCAATCCAAGGTCATACCACCACTCCGACGATGCGTTCGGCATCCGGCACGCGCAGCTCGCCGGAGATGAGCTTGGGCAGCAGCGTGTCGCGAAGTTGGGCGAGGGAGCGGGATTGCTGCGCATTGCTGACCAGTTGATCGAATAGCGGAGCAATCGCGATGTCAAACTTCTTCATTCCCTCCGGAGACGCAACAGCGACCCGGGCATCTGTCAGATGTTTGCGCTGAATGTGACCCATGGTCGTCGCTTTGTCGGCGGCAATCGCACGGAAGCTCTGCAAATGATGGCGAGTAGCGAAGAAGTAGAACCACTTCGGAACCGTATCGGACGTCACCTTGAACAAGTGCTGATTCAACGCACCCCGCCCGCCGTTCCACACCTCGACCTCAAGCGAGCCTGACCACGAGAAAAGTACGTCGCCATCGACAACAACATACTCAGGCTTGATTCGGGCGCTTGCCCGGTCTGCCCCATTCGTGTTCCCGGCGCGTAGCTGCGCGATCTTGATGACCGGTAGAAACTCGTCGTCGCTTTCCGGCGGGAACTTCTGTAGCGCAAGACCGTTTAGATAGTTCGCAATCGAGTCCAGGGAGCGCATTTCCCACCCCTCCGGAATCTCCCCCAACTCAGAATCAACAAGCTGGTCAGGGAAGAGGTCGTAGAGGTGGGCTGGTAGGCCGGGCAGGGATTGACCGCGCTGCCAGCGACCTTCGATCTTGGCGCGCACGGGTTCGAAGTCCACGAACCACGCCTTGAACAAGGCGCGCGCCATGGCCTCCAACGATTGATTGACCCGGCGGTAGTTGGCGATGAGGTTGTCCATCGACGACAAAACGCTTCCGATCCCACTTCGCTCATGGCCGGAAAAATCCGGAATCTCGTAATCCGCAATGGCCTGCCAAGACACCCTTTGTCGCCCGGACGTTCCTTCCATTCGTCCTTGCGCGAAGGCACGAAATTCGGGGTATCTCGCAACGTAGTAGATGAAATCTTCATCAACGTCCGGGTCTTTTGCGGCCATGACGATGAATTCGGTTGAGCCATGAGCAATATTGCCTTCGGGCAGACCGCTCACCTTCGCGGTTTTTCCATTCTCGAGGCAGGGCGTAATACGAGCAAACAGCGTGTCGCCGTTCTTGAACTTGCTGCCGCCACCGTTGAAGATGCGGTTGCCGATCCCTGAGACGTCTCGCTCTCCCTCGGGCAAGTCCACCATCTCAATAAATGGCGCAATGGCACCCTTCTCAATGGGACGCTTCGGATTGAAATCGATCAGATCGGACAACTTCATTGCTCAAGCTCCGCGATGGGGAAGCCTAGGAGCTTCAGTTGATCTCGCATCGTCGCTTGCAGGTTCGCAGACTCCACGAGTTGCTCTCCCAGCTCGGCCGTGAGTCGAGTCATCCGTTCTTCGAAGGATTCATCGTCTTTGATGAGGTCTCCAGTCCCAACGTAGCGCCCCGGCGTTAGCACATGGCCATGCGTGCGGATGTCGTCCATCGAAGCGGACTTGCAGAAGCCCGCCACATCGGCGTATTCGCCAGCGCCGTCCTCACCGCGCCAAGCGTGGTAGGTGTCAGCGATCTTCTGCACTTCCTCATCGGTGAGTTCGCGCCGGGTGCGATCCACCAGCACGCCCAGCTTGCGGGCGTCGATGAACAGCACTTGCCCGCGCCGGTCGCGCAGCCCCTTGCCAGGGTTTTTGTTACGAGCCAGGAACCACAAGCAAGCGGGGATCTGCGTGGAATAGAAGAGCTGCCCAGGCAGCGCCACCATGCAGTCCACCGCGTCGGCTTCGAGCATGGCCTTGCGGATGTCGCCTTCGCCAGACTGGTTGGAGCTCATCGAGCCGTTGGCCAGCACCACGCCCGCCGTGCCGTTGGGTGCGAGGTGGTGGTAAATGTGCTGGAGCCACGCGTAGTTGGCGTTGCCCACGGGTGGGACGCCAAACTGCCAGCGTACATCTTCGCGCAGACGATCACCTCCCCAGTCCGAAATATTGAAGGGTGGATTGGCGAGGATGTAGTCGGCCTTGAGATCACGTAGCTCGTCCTTGTGGAAGCTGCCCTCGTTATTCCAACGGATGTCTGAGTCGATGCCTCGCACAGCGAGGTTCATCTTGGCTAGACGCCAGGTGGTGTAGTTCGACTCTTGTCCATAGATCGCAATGTCGCCAATACGACCGCCGTGTTCCTGCACAAACTTTTCCGACTGGACGAACATTCCGCCTGAGCCGCAACATGGGTCGTACACACGACCAGCCACGCCCCTTGCGGGATCCGGCAGTGGCTGCAACATTTCGACTAGTACGCGCACCACTGAACGTGGCGTGTAGAATTCTCCGCCACGCTTGCCTTCGGCACCAGCGAACTGACTGAGAAAATACTCGTATACGCGACCAAGAACGTCCTTGGATCGGTCACCTTCTTCACCGAGCGCAATGCCGGAGATCAGGTCGATTAACTCGCCTAACATGACCTTGTTGAGTGCCGGCCGTGCGTAGTCCTTGGGTAGTACGCCCTTGAGCGACTCGTTGTCCTTCTCGATGGCACGCATGGCATCGTCAATGAGCGTGCCGATGCTGGGCAGCTTGGCGCTGGCCTGTAGGTGCGACCAGCGGGCTTCTTTTGGCACCCAGAACACGTTGTCGGCAAGGTACTCATCCTTGTCCTCAGCGGCCTGTACGTCATCAGCCATCAGCGCCTTGTGCTTGGCTTCGAAAGAATCGGAGATGTACTTCAGGAAGATGAGTCCTAGAGCGACGTGCTTATAGTCGCTCGGCTCCATGTTACCGCGTAGTTTATCGGCTGCCTTGAACAGTTCTGATTCAAAGCCAAGATTACCACCATTAGAATTCGTTTGATCCTTGATTCCCGTCTTCTTCTTCATCGCGATAATCACCTTGTGAAAGACCTAGTTCTTCATGGGATACTACACTGCATTGCGACTTACACAGACCGCTACGCCGCATTGCAGGTGATGTGAACTGGCTTATATGAAAACAAGAGCCGAAACTATTCCGTGAATATAGGCAGTCACTGCGGACATTCATTGTCCGTACTCAGATCAACGAACCGCGTCAACGTCTCTGACTAGTCATGCAGGAAGATCAGCCTTACCAAGCCCCTTTCTCACTCTTCGACGGAGGCCTGCGTAAATCGTCCACTGCTCGGCTTGGCAACGGTCTACTTATTCCGGTGGTCACCTGCTGCCCCGCGCCCAGTTACCTGCTCACGACCCTTCAATATCTAGCACTCCTCCAACTCCATTACGCCCTCAACGAGAAGCCTGATTGACACTATGAATTGTGTCCAAATATGTGTTTGCAGGGAGGATACCATAAAAAAAGCCGAGGAGTTATCTCCTCGGCAATCTAGAATTGGATCGTGTTTTCTTTGTTGGTTTTGCGCTGTTTTCCGCGCTGGAATCAATGTGGGGAGATTGACTCCCCGACACTATGGAGATTTACCAGAGCTTCTCTACAGCTGTGCGTTCTTCTACTAGCTCCTGGTAGGAAGCGTCCATGCGTGCTCGTGAAAACTCACTGATTTCA
>JAGFIZ010000004.1 GCA_024103135.1 Bradyrhizobiaceae bacterium
AATCGACGGATTCAATCACATTGCCAACGTGCTTGACGGCATTGTGTACACTGACGGAGAACCCAAAATGGTCGCATAATTCAGCCAACCACAGGTGCCCTCATCCACAACATTTGGAAGTATCCCAACCTCAATCTGCTATTCCATCAAATTCAGAGCTATGTACGTATATGCTCTCAGTAGCTCTGTTCTATCTATTTCATTCTGAACCAAATAGTTCGGCACACACCATTTTCGCCTAAAATGTCCCTGTTCTTGTCGTACCCACTGATTAACATCCACTGCCATAAATGAGCTATAGTCCTTTGTACGGGTGAACCAACTGGTATCGATGCACGATTTTGAGTTACCAATTGATTCAACTGACAACAGTGATGTATCGACAGACCCTGTAGTAAAGAATGCAATCACTATGCGAACATTGACTGGCTTGCTGGTACGGTACGGGGGATCTACAATCTGACCTAGTGGAATTCCTACAAGCGCAGAATCTCCCGGAGGCAACTCGACTATTGTAATCGAGTAATGTTGTAGAGGAGGGAAAAACTCACTCATGGGATTGATGTAGTGACCTTTACCACGCAATGCGACTACGTCTACACCAAAGAACTCTGCGGTTAGGAAATCGACGTTGGACGAGTCCTTCTCGCTGTATCGAAGTACAATTGGATCAACTGGTATCAACAATGACTCCTGTGACGAGTTGAGCAATTTCAACATGATCAGCTCCCGCTCATCGCCCAGCATTTCTGGTTTGATTTGCCAACTTGACACGCGAAGGTATTCAGAGTTATCAGCAGTGGGCGCTGCTCCATTTGTGATGCCTTTGTCCACTCTTCGCGTTTGCAAATCACACCCCCCAATGAAAAGTGCCGTCACGACAATCCCCATCTGAACCAAGAGTTTCGTGGACGAAGCATGGTCCTTCCATCCTTTCATAACAATGTAGCGAGGCACAACATGTTCTTTCCTTGCTTACTTCTTTTTTGGTATAAGTGGATTAGATGGCTTATCGACACCTTCCTCTGCTTTCTTGATCGCTGACTCAGTGTCCGGGGCATAGTGCCAGAAGTCTGTTGCAAGTCCCGATAACCATAGGATATATCGCCGAACATGCCCGTAAAGTTCGTGAGCAGTACGTTTGCCCCTTGAAGCTCCCCAAGGAGTCTTTCTTGCTATAAAGACCTCAATAACTCCCTTCTTGGAGACTGGCATGACTGCTGATGCGGGGACAATACTCTTGTCGTTCTTCATAGCCTCAGCCATTGAGGCCTTGTACCCCTCTTCAGCGGAAGGTTCACGTCTAGGCAGCAGAGTTACCCCAGGATTCCAGAAGACTTCATCTACACTATTATATAGTAACTCGTTATAATAAAAAGATTTGGTCTGCTCTTTACCTGCCCAAAGAGCAGTAAACTCCTGAGCAACATTGACTTGAATCTCGATGGGGTTTTCAGCAAGTCTGCTGAGGATGGCAATATTGTCATCCAAGGGTTGCCCTTCGGCAGCAGCTTTTACCTTGGCAACATCGAGTACGCCATTATTGAAGACCACTCTATCTCGAAACTCTGCCGGCACAGATTCTTTAATTGCTTGCTGTGCTTCCCAACTCATCGCCCGGACCAACATCCCCCCGTCGTCAAGAAACGATATTGGCTGGCACATGGAATATTGATATGAGTTCATACCCCCATAAAGTGACTTCATCGGATCCACACTCAGGAACCTCCCATACTCTGGCTCATAGAGCCTCACGCCGTAGCTGCCTAAGCCGGTCTCGCCGTCGTGCTCACGATCGATGTAGCCCGTGCGTGCCCCTTCGCCTGCCGTTGCAAGTACGCCGCCATATGGATAGTAGTCAGCGCGTTGAAGGGTCTCACCCTGATCGCCAATTACTACGCGCGTGTTGCCTAGGTGGTCGCCGATACGGTATTCATGTGCGTTGTCAGGCCGGGTGATGACGTTCACGCCACCCGGAGCCTGGGTATTCCAGCCAATGGGCCAAAAGGCGACGCTATTTGGAGGCTCGTTGCAAAATGCACCCTGTAGACCATGATATAGTGCCAGCGGTCGTTTGTCTAAGCCGATAATATCATAGGTCCACGCAAGCCCCTTTCCAGCCAGTGCCTGTTGCACTGCAAGCTGCCTCTTCTGTTCGCGCTCGTGCTGAGGATTGAAACGGTAAGCCCAGTGCACAGGTTCCATACCAGCGGCATCCGCCTGGCAACCTTCGAGGGGATTGCCCATAACGCTTTCGTAACGCACCGTAAACTGTTTGACGAGACCCTGCGAATCGTAGCGGAACTCCTCCAGCCTGTGCGATTGGTAGTTGCCATCGACAACGCGGCGCTCTCTGCCTGCCATTGCACCGTTGACGTTGTAGACTATCTGGTCATTCTGTGTGGTGCTCGTCATGGTATTGAGCCAGTTCGGACCTGGATACATGGTAAGCTGAGTGCCGTGTTCATAAACATAGTCGACCGAAGGCAGGTATTGTGCGTCGAGTCGGACTTCATTCATGCGGTTGCCGATCTGGTCATACGCGTACTCAGTGCGAACATTATCAGGGATAGCGGGCAGGCGCTGCCAGGCCTGTAGCCTATTGATTGCGTCGTATTCGAACCAGTCCCATGTACTCACCAAGTTGCCGATGCCCTCGTCGTGGCTGAGGCACTGGCTGGTTATGAGCCCGTAGTCATTGTATGACAAGCGTTGTTCAAGGATCCTGGTGCCGTCAGCGTTGCGCGTCGTAGTACTGCCCTTGTTCTGGCCTGCGGAGTTGTAGTGATGCTGCGTTCTGATGCCGGCGAGAGGATAGTCGACTTGCGAGACAAGGTCGCGATTGTCAACGGTCACCTCAGCAATTGGCTGCGAAGATTTCGGAATCAACACACCTAGTTGCGGTGCATTCCCAGGACCGAATCCGGCATTCTGATCGAGCGCTGTCCATATTCGCTCCGTTCGGCCGCTGGCATCATACCCGTAATATGTCGCGTGCTGTTGGAGTGCATCAACCGCATGCACTGACACCACTTTATTCATTGAGTTGTATGAGTAGTATACAGCATCAAAGCCAAGATTTTCCGTGTATCTGAGGATCGCTTCAACCCGACCACGCTCGTCGTAGGAGGTTACGATATAGTGGAAAGGCTGCCCGCCATGCGTACGGTAGGCAACCACGACAGGTCTCCCTTTCAGGTTCCGCAGTTGCCTAAGCGGAAGCAAATTCTCCCAGGTCGCCTTTGGTGGTAGCCCGCCGAACACAGTACCCTGCACTGGCGGAAACTCGTCATACCAGATGCCCTGCAGGGCATGCTCAGGGTATGCTGCAACATCCTCGAATGTTGCGCCTGCAGAAACCAGCGCGGGTTCGGGCCATACGCCCGCTGCGTGTACGAGCGTCTGCGCTGCAGGAAATGCTAAGGCTGGGCTGAACCGATTCGATTCTGCCTCACGCATCAGGTCAACACATTGAAGACCGAGCCTGACGTCGAGCTGTGGGTACAGTACCGGCACAGGGTCGGCTGGAACTTCAAACATGGTGCGGTTCCTGGTAACATCACCAATCACGCCGTTGTGTATAGTCTCGGGATTCAAGCGGTCTGTGAATCTTGTATAAACAGCATTACTTGGATTCTGCGCAAAGAGCGTTACACCGAGTGGTCCCAACTCCATGGGCTGATGTTCAAAGTACGGTCCACTAAGAAGTGCTCCAACGACCACAATTGCCGTGTTCGGGATGAATGCCTCACCCGATAACGTGATCCTGCCTAGGTCGTCGTACTCGAAGAAGCTCATGCGACCTTCGTTGGCTTGCTTCTGGTCCTGGACAAATCGGGTACGACCCGACTGATCATATGCGTACGACGTGAATCCGTTGTCAGGGTGATAGCTGTACCTAACCCGACCAAAGTCGTCGTACCAATACTGCGTTACTTGCCGCTTGGGGTTGATGTGCCACCTGAGCCTGTCGCGTTCGTCGTAACCGAACACCTCGACGAGGTTCCTGTCCTTAGCAGCCCCATTTGCCTGAACCACTGGCGTTGCAAGGTCATTGTCGAGGTTCTCGGCATCATACCCATTGACCTTTAACACGAGTCTGCCTCGCGCATCGAAATATGATGCACTGCATTTGTCAAGGCTTCCGCCCGGAGAAACGCACGACACCTCTACCCGGCAATAGCCATTGAATAGGATCTGCAGGTCAGGTGGCAGCTTGAAGTCCAGATCGTCGGGTCTGCCATAGAACACTTCGTAACCAACGGTAGCCAGAGCGCTTACATCAGGTTGCGCCGCAGGCTGGTCACAGCTAGTCCACTCGAGTGATGTCGGATCGGAACTCATTTCTTTCATTCTGCCGAAAGCATCATAGTTACTACGCACTGTGAAACCATTAACATCAGTTGACGAGAGAACTTGACCCACACCTGAGAACGATGATTCTTTTTTCGAGATTGGGAATTGCTCCGGGACTACTGCAATATCATGGTGATCTTGTTGATAGTTCCATCTAAACTCCACCTGACGTCCAGGGCCGCCGTATAATGACATGCTCTTCGAATGTCTGGAGCTGTATTCGCCAACATCAAACCGATCTGCGTCAGATGTTATAAACCCATCATCGACCTTGGCAAACATGATCGTTGAAGGTTTCCCGCCATCAACGGCGGAAGTTGCCGAACCAGGCGTATCAGTATACTTCATCGCGAGGGTAAAGTCGTACTTACTCCGATCCTCCACCGACCTGAAAATTCCCTCAAGTTCCAGGCAAACGTCTGATACTTCAACAGAGCCATCAGTCATTCCGTTACTTTCAATCGTGATCTTCCACGATGCCGGATCATTGCCAGGCTCATTTGGTCGAGCTTTAATCCGGCTATCGATCTCTGAAGAAAGGTCCAGCACAAGACCATCGGCGCTCGTAGACCACCCGGAATTGTTGGGCTGCGCACTACTTATCCATAGCTCCTCTTCCGAAATAATGTTCTGCGCCTGGTCTTCAATCCGTACAACTACCGGCAGTTCAACACCTCTGATGCCGCCAAACTTCATCCTCAACTTCGCGGAGGACACAACAGGATGCTCGCCACGGTTAAAATGTATGTCGCCTGTGCCGACGACTACCCGGGACGTCTCTTTCAACACTGGAAAGTCATGGTATTGGCCGTAGATCAACTGCACCTGTGATCCTGATTTGTCCAGTTGAGCTCCGCTGGATGGCTCGAAGCAAGGGCATATCGGACCCTGCTCCGGCGTTACGTCGGCTATCATTTGTTGCCAGTAAAGCCCCGAAACCGTTTCGCTCGTTCCAGCGGTTGGTGTTTCATCGCATTGACCGTCGCATGAGTACCAAGTCCGCTGCACAGTATACCACGAGGTTTTCAGTGCGCAGTATGTTCTTGAGGTAGACAAAATGCTGTACGAATGCCAGTCGTTCGTTTCAGTGTTCAACGGAAAATCACCTGGCTGCCATGCCGTAGTCAAGCGCCCTATCTCGTCATATTCGTATGCGGAAAGGTTGTCATTCGCATCGACAATGCGCACCGGCCTCCCAAATGAATCATAATCGATAGCACTGGTCAAGGTCGTCACACTCGGCACAACGGCTCCAGTACCGTCAATACTATACTTTCGTACCGGCTGCTCGGTTAGCGTAGGCTGCTCAAAGAACCGCTGGCCGAAACCCGTGACGGAAACCTCTTCCGTCTGGTAATCGAGGCCCTGTACAGGATCATGCATGAACCCCCTCACCAGGCGGTTCGCCTCTAGAGTGCCACCATCGGCCCACGAAGGCCACCAAACGTCTGACCACAATGATGGACTGTACCAGTATTTGAGCACCTCGCCTCTTGGACCCGTTGAATTGTTCGGCAGCGCAACTGGCCAGCCCATATAGCTCATTGGGCCGAGAGACAAGTCGTATGAAATCGTCGTTGAAACGCTTCGGGCCAGTTGTTCTCCAAACACCTCAGCGCCGACCAGTTTTCCATATGAGGGATCTGCAGAAGGATCCGGTTCTAGATCATCGTATTGAAAGGCTGTCCTTGATAGGATATCGGTGCCGGCAGCGTTCTTCAAGGTGGTACTTTCAAGAAGACCGATGATTATAGAACTACAATTCGTCTGTACCTCGTACTCGTTGGAGGCCACATACCATTGCTCGTCACCATCAATGTGGTACCATTCGTACTCCATCTGCTCCGAGGACAAGCCATTTTGCAGTGAATATTCCAGGAAAGCCGATATCGTTGCTTGCTTGTTCCAAACCCTAATGGTGTTTGTAGTACATTGTGGAACAAGATTCTTATAGATATCCTCCGTAATAGAAATGGGTGTCCAGCCTGAGCCGCCAGAAACATGAGCGGTAGAGGTTCGCTTTAGAAGAGCACGGCCATACATCCATTCCGTGATCTCTTTAATCCAATTGTCTGCACCTAGGTGAGCACCTTCGACTTCAAACATTTTCTGCGGGTCTAGTTCGTATTCATACTCGAATCGCATTCTGGGCAGTACGATATCCTGCTCCAGATCATCTTTCACGACAGTATACGACTCAGTAGAAACGGGAAGTCTGACATTCGAATATGCACTGTATGAGTTCTGTCCTCCTGCCGGAAAGTTTTGAAGTCCGCCAATGCAATCGTAGACGGTTTCGGTCACTTCGGTTACACCGCTACGTGTCACCTGGTTCTTGTATATCTCCGTTGAGGTAGCTACCGGCTTGTGTGAGGTAATGCCATCGAGCTCAACAAAAGAGTACCATGTCTTCTCCGAGGTGACCCTGTCTGCTGGATCGTTTGCGCCAACGCCTGCGTACTCGTCGGTGCGTGTGAAATAGCAGTACGAAACTGGAGGCGGGTCTCCAATCTGCGTAAGACTGAGTGCCGGCTGATAAGTCTCGGTATAGAGAAGGTTGTCAGATAAGTCGAAGCACTGGAGCCTGTCAACCGATGACCGATTGACTGTCGGACTAACCTCCATGTAACCAATATTGTAAAAGCCAAGGTTCTGGTAGCCAGAAGGAACCTGGGCGTGTCGCAATTCCAACTTCTTTTCCGTGTCAGTTACCGACTGGAGAACCTTAGTCTTGAAGATCATGCCGGAGATGTTTGTTTCACCAATTGGTGGGTCAGGGCAAGATGTCGGCAATGGTGTGTTCGTGTATTTGCGGTCCTGTTCTTCGTATGAAAACGTGGTCACCCTGCCTACAGGGTCAATAATTTGCTTGACCAGTCCGGTCCATCCGACAAATTCAGACCCAGCGCTCCATGGCGCGGAGTCGTCGCCCTGAAATGGCAATAGATTCTCCTTCAAGGGCTCGTATGTCTCGGGTGTCCCGCAGTACAGGCCCTCCTCGCGAATGTCAATCTCAGTCCTGCGGCCGTTTACATCAACCGTCAAGGCACCCGGCTCCCATGATACGCGATGTTCCTCGAAGCCGACTAGCTGTGCGTGCCCCCTAGTGTTATCCCGCCGGACTTGAGCTCCGACCACTGGATTGTGACTGGTCCAGTCGAACGACAGCACCGGTACCCTGTTGTATTCGATTCGGTCTAGGTAAAAAATCGAGGGTCCTGCACATGAGTCTCCTGCATCGACTAGCAGCATGCGCGTCTGGTCTGCATTAGTCGCTGATTGCGTCGTGTATGATCGGAAAAACGGCTCATCTCCGTATGGCGTCTTCCATTCGCGGAAAACGTAGTCAAGTCCGTCACCAGTGTAATAGTGAACCCATCTTGGAATAAAATGAGGTGGAATGTTGTCATGCCCAAGCATCTGAATAATCTTGTGCTGCAGAACAGGATCCATCAGTTTTATGTCCGTCGTTACCAAGGCATAGGCTTTGCAATTGGTTGTCTGTGGCACGTAGACGCCAGTAACCACTTCATGCAGGTGGTCAGCTTCGTTATAGTTGATTGGCTGCCTGTCATTCTTGCCCGTATACTTGACAAGCGTCAGCACACTACCATCGCTCTGCAGGAGCTTTATCTCGTCGCTCTCCAGTTTGTAGTCATCGGTTGCACCCTGCTCAATATCGGCATCATAAAACGACACGGGTCTCATCCGGTTGCAATAGTCGTACCCCTCAAGCAGCCACACAAGGTGGTCATCCGTTAGCACCCAGTTAGGTGCATCCTGTACGGCCAGATCTTCATTTGCATAAGCCTCAGCACAGTTGTCGAACCGGACACTTTCGCGCGTGATATGCCTCTCGACATTTGATAACGCCATGAGGGCAAAGCCGTTAATGCCGAGTACCCAAACAGGGCGGTTCTGCGGAATCGTTGTCCAGTATCGGTCGCTATTACCAGTTCCGACTGGGTTATTCCACAAGAACGCTGTATAGCTCGCATTTTCATTATAAGTCAGCGTAAGCTCGAACGGCATGCCATTGACCTGAAATGCTGAGAGCACATATTTGTACTGAGCGTTGCCATTGAGTTTACTGACCATCAGGTTTCCGTTCGACTGGTAGCCTTGGCCTCGCAGGTACCCGCGGTCACCGAACAGCTCACCTGCGGATCGAAGATTGTTGGCAAAACGTGTCTCTTGACAGATCGCGATGTCTGCCGTGAAGATCAACATGGAGACAACAACGCCCAAAGCCGACAGTCGACGACACAAATGGAACCCAATGTTGCTCATAATCAATTGTTCGGTTGTTGGGTGACTTCGATTACCTCATTACAGGAGGGAGCGCAGTCTCCTGCCCCGCCACCTTCTTCCACATAGTGTTCGGATAACGGGCAGGCGCGTTTGGGCCTGGTCGTTGATACTTGAACGATTCGATAATCGTTACAATTGGCCTTGTTTCGAACAAGCATGGTTGTTTCACAACATTTCACCGAACATGGTGCGTAGAGTCCACCCCCGGGCAATTTGTGCCAGCAGGCTGGCCTAGAGATTACCCATGTGTGCACCTGCTCTTCTGGCTGTCCGGCTCCGGTCGGAAACATCATCTGGTTAGTCTGCACCATTATCCCGAGTGATAACGAGATGGGATCGACAAGTCCCGAACACGGTCCGACGATTGTCGCAGTCACTACTCGCAATTCATGGTGACCGCAGGCACGCCACTCATACTGAATCGTAACAACACAGTCAACAGAAAGGTTGATCTGGTAACTAGCCGGAGTCCACGGTATCTGCGGGTCACAACTTCCGGAACACGGTGCCTGACAATGCAGGCTGGGAACCATGACCACTATGGCGAGTACATGGATCAGAATCCAGATAGACATGTGTGTAGGTATTAGCATTGATATGAGAACTTAGCGAACAACCGAGAGCAGGCTCGATTGCCGTAAACGATGATCTGAAGATAGAACCTCAACTGCATATACTCCGGTTGAAACATTCAACAACAAGAGATCTGCCTGTGGCTCTATACCCTGGGCTATATTCACACGTGATCGGCCAACAATTTGCCCAATAGCATCTCGGATTACGACTTGGTAAACGTCATCCGGGGTGTCTTCGATACGCACATGGACTAACCCGTATAGGTTCGGGTTGGGAAACACAGAAAGGCGTAGAGGCGAACATGCAGGTTCACCCCGTGCGACAAGCGATGAGGCTGGAACGTTCGTCGCATCCGAACTCCTCATTAGACGACCGACGGTAAAACCAGAACTTAGTAGCTGTCTGTCTTCAAAATCGCTGTCGAAGACTAAGCGTTTTGCCGTGAATGGCTGAGCCGACACCTCAGTGGAAACATCAATGCTTTGTACGGAGTCAAGACCGCGTTGCGCATAGATTACAAACGTGAAGCTTGTATCCACTTCCGTATTTGCAGTATCTGATCGTTGAAAACGAGTCCTAAGTGCTGTCCTCCTTTCGCGACCGCGCACAGCGATTACTAAATCAGGGTATGAATCGTTGTTGATGCGCGAAACGGATAGGCTGGTGCGTACATCAATCCAATTGGGTATATCGATTAGCGTTTTATTCCGAAAGTTGGTGCTACGACTTGTATACCACGAAGTGTCACAACCGATTCCACGCTGACGAGATCCCCAGACTACAGTCTTAATTCTGCCGGTTCTCGCAGTCTCGTTTGATGCGACTACAATAGTGTCCTCAACGCAATCACAATTCAGGTCGAGGATCACCTGCGCTCTACTTAACTCGGCACAAATCAATGTTCCTTGCAAATTAAAAAGAGCTAACATTAAGCTCCAGTAAACAGCTACAACACGAATTACTTTACTCACCTCAAAAACCTCACTTCATGTAGTGGTTGCTTGATTCACAGGTTGAGCTCGGAAAGCCACAGAAAACTACCACGGCCAACATACAGAATTCTTGACGACCTCCAAATCAATCCCACCTCCGTCTGATGGTGATAACACGCTTTTATGGTCAGACATGCCAAGCATGGGATACTTCCAAATGTTGTGGATGAGGACACCTGTGGTTGGCTGAATTATGCGACCATTTTGGGTTCTCCGTCAGTGTACACAATGCCGTCAAGCACGTTGGCAATGTGATTGAATCCGTCGATT
>JAGFIZ010000005.1 GCA_024103135.1 Bradyrhizobiaceae bacterium
AATCGACGGATTCAATCACATTGCCAACGTGCTTGACGGCATTGTGTACACTGACGGAGAACCCAAAATGGTCGCATAATTCAGCCAACCACAGGTGTCCTCATCCACAACATTTGGAAGTATCCCACTGGACCGTTATACCTAACGGTTCCGGATGGCTGCCAAACGACTGAGTAGGTCGACGCACCATTGGGTTTTGCAAGCAAAAGATAGGTGGCCGCCCCCCCGTCCGGAGCATTTTGATAGCACATGACATATGTAGTCCCGTCAGCACCTACAACCAAGTGAGCCAGTAAGTATCCAGGGGCAATTGTTTCCGCATCAGTCCACGAAATTCGCTCCTGTGACTGTGCAGTATAGTACCCAAATACGGCCATCCAAAGGAATGATAGTGTTTTCATGTCTTAGCACCCATTCTCACATGGTTTGGAAAACGGCAGAGGCTGGTCTTGGCCTGTACATACTCCAAGGGTACGCCTCATGCCCGACCCAGCATAAATCTATACAGGAAGATATTGGACTTCTTCCCATTTGCTGTGTTCTTTCCCATGTTGATTACGATCTCGCCAGCTTGATCCTGACATGCAATTGCATTTCGTTACTCTACATCAATTCAAATCGTGCTAATGTACAGTTCATACCACTGCCAATACTACAGCTTACTGCCTAGCCCCCTAACAAACTCCACAGTTCATCAACGTGGATGTTCATGAGCGTGGCGGCTTGCTGGTAGACCTGTCGCTGTATTGCTGACTTCGGAAGCGTATGTAGTGGCTGCGCCCCCTTGCTCTTGGATAGCTTCTCTCCCCGCTCGTCGACGATGAGAGGATGATGCTCTACCTGTACATGCTGGAAGGGGGCTAGCATGTTATTTGGCAGTGGTACCGGCAATCCATTCAGCAAACGTATACAGCACACCAGATGGATCGAGAATCGAGAACTCGCGATACCCATATTCCTTGATTGCTAAGTGTCCGTTTGGATGGACGATGCCTAGATTATTACAGTAATCGTACAACCTTTCAACGTGTTTCATTTGGATTCTGCACAATGAATTGTTCAGTAACTCTTGGTGAGTGGTCTGGTAAAAATGCATTTCAGCTAGTCCAAAAAGGACTCCTCCGTACTGTCCATCGTCAGTAGTAAAAGACTTCTCTGCACCAAGTTCGATGAAGAATCCTATTGTTTCCTTGATATCCCTAGAGGCAAGAACCGGAATGGCATAGGCGAAATCTGCTTTCAACTCTGCTGACAACATAGCATCATCTCTCGATCATGAATTTTACGGGAAGTGCTGAACCATCTTCAAATTCAATGTGAACATAGTACACACCTGGAGATAGCGAACTCGCTGCGATTCGATAGGTAACGAATTCATTGTCTGCATCTGACTCATCCATTAACATACCAGCTGAATGCTGTTGACCATTGGTAGCATTTACTACCGTGTATCGAGCCCACTTTGAAAGCACCTCACTTCTCTCAATCGTCACGTGAACATCCTCACCACTTCTAGCTGGCAAGGGGCGGATGTGGCAGTGCTTGTTGAGAGTGCCCGAGCACTCATTGACCTTGGACACGTATGACTGCGGGACGTAGCTAACCTTGTAAAGTCCAACGTCACCGTTGGTAAAATCGATTTGTGTGATAAATGATCCGTTACCGTCGAATGCCATATTGTGTTCATAAATCCCACAACCGAAGACGGTGTCACCGAGCAAGATGTCACCAGTGGCGAGAACTCGTGAAAGTGTCCCTCCACGATCTGTGAATATTCCACCAAAGCCTCCACTAGCATAACCGTTAAAAACGGCAACGCCATTCTCAAGAAGTGGAGAGTATGCGAAGTTGTTGAAGTTGAACATTCTACCTGGAACCCCTGTTGACGTGTTCGCAACCATTGTAAGAGCAGATCCTGACAGTTTGTAGATGCCTGCCTGCCCATCTGAACCATAGCCAACGAACACCACATTGCTGTCTTCAACTGCAAGACCTTGGAAATCTGTAAAGTGACCTGTTCCACTTGGAATTGATGTTGTTGTGTCGACAATTGTCTTCCAACGTGAACCAATCTTCATGTAAATACCCTTGTGCGTCCCGCTACTCCCGACGAAAGCGACGATGGTATCACTTGTCATTGCCATCCAGAACGAGATGTTTGTGAAGTTTGTACTCGTTCCAGGTACTACATCATCAAGATCTACCAGCTTCACAACGCCGTTGTTCGTATCAATAGCGTAGATACCCATCTGGCCTCCTGGTCCGCTTCCGCAAGTTGCAACCTTGTAGAGGATCATATCTAGCGAGCGCATTGGTTCCGTGATATTGAGGAAATTACCATTGCCACTTGGGATCGAGGTTGTCCAGTTCAGTAGTGTAGTAAGGGTGGAATTGTTTACATCAAACTGATACAAACCGACTTTGTTGCCAGACGCAGCATAGCCTCGAAAGAAAATCCAGTTACGATTGAACAGAGTACTCCCAAAGTCGGTGAATCCAGAGCCGGCACCTGGCATAGCAGTATTTTTGTCTGCAATAAGATTTATTGTAAGTGTACTGTCGATATAGTAAACACCGCGCTGGCCGGAACTGCCAGTGCCGTCAAAAGAATATTCATCCTCCCATGCCGACGGACCGAATGCAAATGATCCGAAGAAACCGGTAAAAGTCCCGTTACCATTAGGAATCGAGGTGCTGGTACTTACCAACTCGGAGAACGTGTAAGTCTGGCTATGTAAGGGGCAGTTGCCTATAGCACAAGCAAAGACGATAACAAGAATGAAAATTCTCAAAGCAAAACTTCCCCCCAAAAGGGCTATGAATAGGCTGGTGGTTGCTAAATGACTTTGAAATCTAACAAGAAGTCGCGCACATTCTCCACCTAAAATTCACGACGTCAAAACGTTGTGGCACAGTTGGCTTTCTAGCCCCCTAACAAACTCCACAGTTCATCAACGTGGATGTTCATGAGCGTGGCGGCTTGCTGGTAAACCTGTCGCTGTATTGCTGACTTCGGAAGCGTATGCAGTGGCTCCGCCCCCTTGCTCTTGGATAGCTTCTCTCCCCGCTCGTCGACGATGAGTGGATGATGCTCTACCTGCACATGCTGGAAGGGGGCTAGGGGTTCGTAGGCCGACATGTACTGCTGCAATTGGCTGACGTCCCGGAGATCGTCACCGCGGATGATGTGCGTGATGGAAAAGTGGACGTCGTCGGCAATGCTGACAAGATTGTAAGCCGCCGTGCCTTCCTTTTGCTTGAGAACGGGATAGGCTAGCGCGATGTGAGGGGGCGTGCGGAGTCGCCACGACACCTCTGCATCAAAGTCGTGTCCGGCGGACTCGCACGTGCCCGGGTAGCGTAGGCCAGAGTCGTGCTGACGCAACTGGGCACGGGTACAGGTGCAGGCAAAGAGAGCGCCCGTCTGTCTGAGATAACGGAGTACATCGTGATAGTGCTCTGCTCGGTGCTTCTGCGACCACTTGTCGTAGAACTCATCGGGTCCATCGGGTCCGCTATCCCACGTAATCCCTAACACCTCAAGCGTCCGAAACACATCTTCGACATACTCTCGGCGCACTCTACTCTGATCTACATCATCGATTCGGAGTAATACAGAGCCCCCTGCCATCCGTGCTCGCGTCCACGTGATGGCTGCATTGACGGCGTTGCCAAGGTGGAGGTAGCCGTTGGGCGTGGGTGCTATGCGCGTTCTAAAATCGTTCATCGTAGTGCTGTGAAGATATCAGGTTTCAGCGTTTGTTGACCGCTTGTCCCGTGATCCGCTCATCGAATCAGTCATAAGCGCACTGCGGTTGATTGATGACGTCGATGCGCATGTTGGAAGGGGCGATGGAATCGATCCCAATTCAGCTCACCACATGAAACAACAGATGCAATAGCAGAATTGTGGCAATGCCATGTCACAAAGCGCATACGTCGCGTCACCAGGTTCATACACGACTCCGCTCTCTCACGCCATGCATGCCAAGCGCGAGAGTTTCAAGTTCCGAGATGGCTAGCAGAGCTGGTCTAGAGCGGACGGGAGGAGTGTGCAAGCTTATGCCTGCGAGACTTCGGCGGCGGCGGCGGGGGATGGGCCCGCAGGGACAGTGGGCGGCATGAGAATAGGGCCAGGCCGATGATTTGGCATCGCCCCTGTCAGCCGTGCTCGCGTCCACGTGATGGCTGCATTGACGGCGTTGCCCAGGTGAAGGTAGCCGCTGCATACTTCTCGAACGACCCGAAGCCAAGCGTGATTCTATTCATCTCTTTTTCTCGCTATGTCTTTAAGTCACAGCACCACCGACACGCTTTTTGACACACTCTTACTGAAGATGGGCACACCTATTCTACAACCGAAAGAGAATGCACTCGGCATTGAACTATATGCCCCCTGTCGACTACGACGAACATCATCTTCGCAAACGCTCAGACCGTGCTCGTTGAAAATGAATGCGAGAGAACCTCACCACAGCGCTATTGGTTCTACAAAGATCGAATCACACATTGGCTTGAGCTATCTCTGTACACTTCGAATGTAGTCGACTACATGTCCGACCTCAATATCACGCACTAACACTTTATGATCTCTGCCGACAATCAAAAGGGTTGGATATGCCGAGATAGCTAATTGGTCTGCCAGTATTCTTCGCCCATACCCATTCTTTCCAGTAAACACCTGTTCGCCTTTTCGCTCTTTAACAAACTTCTTCCATATTGAAAAGCGGTCTTCATTCTCACAAGCGACGTGTATCAGTTTGCATCCGATTGATTCAAGCGTGTCACCCGTAGCCTGAACCAAGTCATAGCCATCAATGCAGGGTCTACACCATGTCCCCCAGAAGTGTAAAACATAGATCGAGTCTTTGCTAAACACGCGATCAATGGCTATTGAATCTGTGGTTACTGCGGAAAACCCGCTAAGCGTCGTCGTTGCTAGTGCTTCACAGAGTGCTGTTAAATCCGCTTTCAGACGACCACAAAAGAACGTAGAATCGGATTCAGCCATTCGTAGCAACACACTGGGCAATGAATCGGAACAGCTTGAAAAATCTGCTCCTGGACGAATTGAAGTTCTGAAAAACAATCCATAACCTACTTCACAGGCGCAGGGCTCACCTACGATGGAAAGCACCATACTAGCCAACTCCCCAGAAATGCGATCTGTGGAGTTTCGCTGAGGTGAGGTTAACCACGCTGGCAACTGATACGCCGATGCGTAGGCGATGCCGCGGATCATTAGGTAGGATTCATTCGGTATCGGCTCCTTGCTCAAAGCCCTAACTAGAGGGTTGACTCCCATGAACGACGATGATTTTTTCACAGTGTCATTTGAAGTTGAAGTGATCGACAACGATCCATCAACTCGACCTTTCAAGGAGGCAAGGTACGTTCGAACTGGTTCTATCATTTCAGAACGGATATACGCCTGCTTCGAAGGAGTATAATACATACCCATGAGTCTTGACTCGAGGGTGTTCAACATCTCGCCGATCTCCTTGTACGCGTCTGTCGTGGCATTGGGCTTTGTAATAGTCGACCATATTCTTGATGTGAATTGTTTAACGTATTCGCTATACAATTCGAGGTCGGGAGATGTGGTAGCAACAGACTCTCTACTACATGAAAAGTGGATAGCAGTAGTATTCAGCAAGGTACTGTTGACAAAGTACTCTTTGCTGTAAGGCCTCCCGTTCATGTAGAATGAGATATGATAGGACTTCCCACTGACAAGATTGAGGTTGAGCTCCCCAGGCGCTAGAGAACCTCTGAAGACCGTATCTCCGTTGCCAGCCAATCGCATTTCCCACCGTGACTCAGGGCTTTCATTGACAATCTGAACAGACAACCCATGATTGATTGATTGAAATGGAAACTGGGCGTGTACATTTTTGACGCAGACAACAGTACTAAACAACAACACCAGCAGAGCTTTGATGGCATTGCTGGTGGTGAGGTAGTCAAAGACGCGAAACATCTAGTGGAACGTCCCTAGGTAACCGCTGGAAACTTGATCATCCGTTATCAAAACACACTCAACTCCATCGTTATTGCATTCACCAGCACAAACTGGCGGGAGGGTGCAAGGGAAGTAATTGCAAGCTGGGTGATGACAACGGCTAACCTTTCCTCCTGCGCCCTGGAAAATGTACGAATAACCATCAGAAACGTCAAGAGGAATCCAGCATGTATATATCTTTCCAGACTTCATGGCAATGCCCCATAGAAACCAGCTTGAACCACTCTTCACCATGTAAATCGAGGCAGAGTCAACTGTCGATCCATCATTAAATTCTTGTTCAAATGCAGCCGCAAGAATGCCTCTGCTTACTGTAAATGAATATGAACTCCCGCTTACTGTTGATACTGGAGTCTGAGCTTGGCCGCTGAATTTTATTGATAAAAATATAGTGATAAAGATTACTATTACTGAAAGGTACCTTTTCATCTGGGTTTCCCTTATAAGTTGACAAGAGACCTCAAGAACACTTGGCACAACATGCAAAAAAAAAAAAAAACGAAACAAGTAAAAACTTTAAGAGGCCAGCATGATTTGTAGAATTGCCAGAAAATGCAGTTAATCGATGCATAAGAACATCGTTGGAGAGGGCATGTGGCCGCCTCGACGTTTGTAAGGCACAGCAGACCGTGTGGCAGAATCCAGGTCACGTCGTACCTCCGGCAGCCGGACA
>JAGFIZ010000018.1 GCA_024103135.1 Bradyrhizobiaceae bacterium
AGTGAGGTGTGGCATCAGTAAACAATCCGTCGTTGCCGCTTGCAGCAACTACCAGAGCCCCCTTAGCGAGGCAATAGTTCATTAGGTCTTGTCCGCCTGGATCTGGCGTTGTACCACCCCACGAACAATTGATGATTTGTGCTCCCATGTCGGCGGCATACTTGACGCCCTTGTACCCGGCCAGTAGGCCACCTACCTGAGGGTTGTCGGAGCCAACCTTGATGGGTAGAATCATGCAATTGAAACCCGTACCGGCAACGCCAATTCCGTTGTTCGTATTGGCTGCTGCACAGCCTGCCGTCATGGTACCGTGGCCATTGGTTCCGTTGATCGTTCCAAACGATACGCGTGGGTCGTTGTCCGGACGCAACACACCTGCATAGGCCTCTTGTGCAGAAACGTTGCCAACGAAGTCCCAACCGCGAACGTCGTCGACGTAGCCGTTCTGGTCGTCATCCTTCCCGTTGCCAGGAACTTCCTTTGAATTCATCTTGATCTTGGCACTAAGATCTTCGTGCATCCAGTCCGTACCACTGTCAACGATAGCAATGATCACGGATGAAGATCCTTTTGACTCGTCCCATGCATCTTCAATCTTCATGTTCTTCATCCATGTCTGCTGGTTGTACAGCGCATCGTTGGGGATGAAAGACTGTTTGTGGATGATCATGGGCATGGCATACTCAACGTCGGGATTGGCCATCATTCGCAGGCAGACGTCAAAAGCGTCGATCGGATCGGAGAAGGTGATGGTGTAGATCCTGTCTAGTCCTATCTCTGACGCAAGCTTAACGTCGGCAGCACTGGCATTGCCTGGTGTTGGATAGGTGCTGGTGACCTCGCTGATGTCGAGTGTGTTGAGCGTTGATTGAACCGTACTGCCTTCGATCTTGCTTGCCTTGGTGACCTGTCCATACGAGCCACGGGTCTTCACAATGATTACGCCAGGCATGTAGGCATCGGTAGGCCGTTCCACCACGAGTGCACTAGCAGGTAGTGTACGACCGGTGCTCAGGTGCTGTTCGGGTCGGTGGACAACAAATGCATCACGTCCAGGTAGTACCTGAGAGATAGCAGATGCAGCTGTTGCAAAAAAGAGTAGGCCAAGTAAGATCTTCATGATGTTCCCAAGTGTGTGTCTATGGCTGCATTGACTTGCAAGCAGCAATAATGATACACAACTATTTCCAGAACGCCCGTATTGGCTGCGCGGAGGTTGACGTGATGATGCCTATGGTCGAGAACCACAAGCCAGGTGGAAGTGCTTCGATACTACCGTTGAACGCTCGGCCAAGCATATCGACGAAGTGCATTGGCTCGTGATAGGACTCGAGGCTGGAGCGGTGATCTGTGTGAAGGTGTGGGATGACCACTGAGGTTGTGGGGAGACTTCGATCGGCTACCAAGCCCCTTCCCATAATCGGTGCCAACAGACGTTGTGCCGGGACGAATGGGCGTACACGTAGATGCTTGATCTGCGGCTGCAATCGGTGAGTGCTGCGGGTCTGTGTGGTGGTGGCAAGCTGGATGTATGGCAGGTCGGCTGCTGTGGACCCTTCGACGATGTATGCAATCGCATGCCCATGCAACCATGGCGGCAAGCTTGCTGCTGACCAGCTAATGGTCGTACTGTCGGCCTGTTCCTGGATTGTGAGTGTGCCCTCCATGAAGGGGCCGGGTATGCGCAACGAAGGATCGCCCAACAACATCACATGGATGCCACGATTGCCCAGAGGGAACTGACCAAACTCCTGGTTTGCAGAGTCCATCGCAGTTGCCCCCCAATATCGTGTGGCGTTGTTGGCCGACAGACGTGCGCATTCGCCGATGGTGGCCCCTGCCGCAAGTGGGTGCAAGTACCAGTGCGGACGTCCAGCCCAACCACAGGTGAGCGACGTGCCTTGTTGTGCAAGCACTGCACGCATGATGTTGTTGGTGCTTGATACATCTCCAAAGTAGCTGCCGAACAAGAGTGTGAACACGGCATTGTTCTTGTGACCGGCAAGCTCTTCGGTGTTGGCCACGAAGTCGCAATGATCATAGCCGCCACCACCGTTACCGTAGGCAAGGAGGACGCTGAAGGTGTCGAGTGTAGGACGTGTGATGTGTTGATCGGGAATCCAATCGCCAACAACGATACTGTCGGCACCGACGATTGGTGCAAACGATCGCCATCCAGAGGCGGCAAATGCTTCGGTTATACGAATGCCTTGTGTTGATCTACTAAAGAGTCCGAAGTTGTCGTCAATCAAGCCACGCATAGGCGTCTCGTTGACATGTGTGCGGTACTGGTGGTTCTTGTCGAGGTACCGACGAAGCAACTCGATCTCGGTGGCACGAGTGTCCGTTGCACCAAACGACGGGAGGTCGGCCATGTCGACCCTACCTACGCAGAGTTCCAGGTCGGTCGGAATCACAGAGTTGTCGAAGTGTCCATCTCCTGGCACATTCTGATTCTCCTTGCGCTTGACTGTTGTTGTGTCGGTTATCGACACAGCAGAATCCGTCCATTGATACTCTGCACTAATTCCTGGACTTGTGAACACATCGGCATAGTAGGCATCAGATGCCCACGCACCTCCATGTTCAGGATGAAAGTCCGGGTTGGGGTAGGCACCTCTGACGGAGAAGCCACCGCTTGTAGCGTAGGGTACGTTGCCTAACAATAGCACATGGGAAAGCCTTCCTGCCACCGTATCAGCATATGCGTTGAGGATGATGCGTTTCACATCATGCACACTCGTCGAAGAATCGACCGTTGCAGTGCGAACCACCCATCCCTCGCGTACAGCATCGTCGGCCAATCGATCCAGCTCTGCATGAAGCACCTGATCAACACCCTCATCGACAATCACCAGAAGTACATGGTTCGATACCGGCAGTTGCGAGAGCGATCTGTTGATGCAGATGTATCCACTCCGAA
>JAGFIZ010000024.1 GCA_024103135.1 Bradyrhizobiaceae bacterium
TGCCCTGTTCATAAGGCGTCTCCTGGGGATAGTTTGAAAAAACTGTATTCAACCACAGGTTACGCCTTTCTTTTCTTTCGGTCAAGTCGTAAGTTCTACCACCATCCACAACTTTCTAAAGTATCTCAGCGTTTACTAATGAGAGTCTTCTGATGTTGAGCGAAGGTGTCATCATGTATCCTGTTTTTGGTGATCTCAAGCCATGCATTTCTTTTGTGGAGTTATCGGTTTTTGATGCAGAAAATGACGGCAAAATCGATACAGTTGCAACGTACCGGTACATACTCCATGACTCGCTAGGCATAGTTGCGAAAATGTCTGTCGATCATGGCACAGCTTTTACAATGCAAGTTGTGCAGTGTGTTCACGGCTTCTTCGGTAGCCCAGCCGTCGGATTGTTGGAACATGACCTTTCTGCTGATAGACGGATAATTAGCATGGGAAATACGCTACGAATTCAGACTGATGATTGGGGTGACGGCGTCATGCGTCTATACTTCTATGACGGAACGCTACATTCGGTGACCGATATTACGCCTTACAACGATCAGATAGTTGTCGAAGTGGAGTCGGATTACACCAGAATACTGTTCTGGTCATACACAACGAAATCCGGCCGGCTCTATAGAGGCAGTGTCGTTACGCACTAGATCTCACTTTAATAATCCACCTTTCTGATGATGGACACATGAACTAAAGTTCACTTCTGCTAGCGCTGCTCATCGCCTGCGCGGCACCGACCTTGGCGCAAATGCCAATCTCGATACAAGGCGATGGCTGTACTCCAGGAGGAGCTCCTCAAGCAGCAATTACTCCATCCGCTTTCCGGGGTGGTGGAATGAACGTCACATCAAAGAAGTACCTCAAGATACTTGTGATAATGGCGCAATTCCCAGATGATCAGTATGAACCGAATAATCAAGAATGGTCTGTGAATATACAGGGAGGTCCTCAACCGGCACCATTATGGGTACAGAACGCTGGATCACTTTTCACGCCAGTGGCAAACTTTACAGCTCTAGGTTTGAACCCAATGGAGAATTCTATCTCAGATTTCTTCTACGAGATGACTCAGAACCTTCCCGAAGCTGACCGACTCCGGATCTATGGAGATGTAGTTCATTATGTCTTTCCATTTACACGTGAGCAAATGCGCACCTGGAATCCCAATAATCAAACACCGATCCCTGGTATGAGCATCGCTGAAGCAATGACCATAGTCATAAATGGCGTGCCCGGAGGCCCACCAGGTGTGCAACTTCCTCAAGGTGCGAACTGGAATACGTACGACAACTGGAGTAGTCCTGGTACCTATGAACATGCTCTAGCGAATGATCCGCAAGATTACCTAGACATGGTAATCGTTTGCTGGAGGGATATCGATAGGTCTCCAAATCTCAATCTGCAACAACTTGCCTATCTCAATGCACAGCAGTGGACGCGCCCTACTCGCGCGCACTGGTCATGGAACGATTTCCCTGATATTGTCACAAACGATGGTCACAAGATTCGGGCTGGATATGGCCCGGGCATCAACGCGCAAAATGGAACGTCGATATGGTTCAGCAACTTCCTCGAACCACAGCGTATGATTCGTACGACAGGAGTTCCCCGAACAGTATTTTCGTGGCCTAGTTCATGAGATTGGTCATCATCTCCTCGGGGCGCATGCTTTCTAGCCCCCAAAATAGCTGTAGACGGTCTCCTGATTCTAAAGCAATACATAAGGGAGTAGGCTACTGCACACACCGACGCAGCCACTGACGCATCTTGAGTCTGACATCAAGTACATGCATATCCACGGTAGCAGGCGCAACACCATGATGCTGACGGTAAAAGGGTGTGAAAAAATCGGATCAGTCCTACGTAAGGTAGAAATGTCTGACCAGTGGCATCGCCACGATTTCAGTAAGCCAAACCGTAAGCCAAAAACACATAAGCCCTCGCAACTTTCTTAGTTGCAAGGGCTTGTGTTTTGTGGAGTAGCGGGGGCAGGACTTGAACCTACAACCTTCGGGTTATGAGCCCGACGAGCTACCAATTGCTCCACCCCGCGATGAGGAATTCAAAGATAGTGAAGGTTCGGGAACTGACAATGAAGCGCGTCCGTGGGTAACTTTGTGGTTTACTGCTTTTGTCCGGATCCATAGCTCATGAAGATTGCCCATTCGTGGTTGAACGAGTTCGTTGATGTGCACGATTGGTCGCCGGAAACGGTGTCCGAAGTGCTGACCGACCTCGGCCTTGAAGTCGAATATGTTGCTAACCCCCATGCGACCTTTGATAGGGTGGTCGTGGGTGCGGTGCTGACCTGCGATAAACACCCCAAAGCCGATAAACTGTCAGTGTGCACTGTCGACGTGGGCGAAAAAACACCTCGGACAATTGTCTGTGGGGCACCGAATGTAAAAGAGGGACAAACCGTCGTCGTCGCCCTCGACGGGGCTCGACTGCCAGGGGCCGACTTCACGATAACTAACCGCATGCTCCGCGGCGTCGAAAGCCATGGCATGATCTGCTCTGCTACGGAACTCAACCTGGGTGACGATGGCTCTGGTATCATGGTGCTGGCTTCCAACGATACAAAGGCACCCTCCGATTCGCCGTCTAACATCCAGATCAGTCGCGATAAACTCGTCCCAGGAACACCGCTTGCCGTTGCCCTCAACCTGGATGTGGTCTACGACGTCGCCATCACACCTAATCGGGCCGATTGTTTGTCGCACGTTGGCATCGCTCGCGACCTCCAGGCCTACATGGCTACCCGCGATGAACACGCCCGTGATGGTTCCGATGTCAACACAGCACATGCTACGGCTGCTTCGTTGCTGTCAAGACGGTCTGATTTGTATAACGCTCAGGTTGAAACTCAAACGCAAACTCAAACACAAACGCAAACTCAAACTCAAGCACAAACTCAAGCACAAACTCAAACACAGGATCACACTCAGACTCCTGCTCATGCACCATCAACGGATACGACGGCTCCCGTCAGCGCCGATGCCAATGGTAGCGTACGTGTAGAAAATCCCTCGGATAACTCTTCCGAAAGTCCTTCCGATAATCCAACCCTTGCACCGATCTACGCCATTCAACGCATCACGGGTGTGCGCGTCGGACCTTCACCGGCATGGATGCAACAACGGTTGCGTGATGTTGGACTTCGACCACGCAACATCATCGTCGACGTTACCAACTACGTCAACATGGAGCTTGGTCAGCCCCTTCACGCCTTCGATGCTAACAAACTTCAGACAACGTCACCAGGTAAACCTGAGTTCATCGTTCGTGAGCAGAGCGTTGCCGAAGACTTTGTCACGCTCGACGGAAAGACGCGAAGCTTGCAACCAGGCATGCTCATGATCTGCGATGCAGGTGGTCCGGCCGCTATTGCCGGCGTGATGGGCGGCCAAAGGACAGAGATCGATGACGCGTCCACTGACATTTGTCTGGAGGGGGCTTGGTTCGACCCGCGCTCAATACGCCGCACTGCTCGTATGCTTGGGTTGAGTACGGACGCATCCTACCGATTCGAACGTGGCGTCGACCCACAGTGCGTGATGTTGGCATTGCAACGCGCAACGACACTCATCCTTGAGTATGCCGGTGGTGCTGCAACAGGACTGTGGCAGGTTAACACCTGGCAGAAACAACAACCAACGATCACCGTGCGCTATGAACGCATGCGGATGATCAACGGCATCGAGGTTAGCAATGCGCGTATGCGGAACATGTTGTGCGCCATCGGGTGCACGATTGTACGTGATGATGATGCCTCCTGTACCGTAGTCCCACCATCATGGCGTTCGGATATTACGGCCGAGATCGATCTTGCCGAGGAGGTCATGCGTCTACACGGCGTGAACGCCGTTCCAACCTCGGCAACCTCTACCATCTATCTCTCTGGTGAAACGCTGCCTGAGCAACTGCGCGCAAATGGTGGCGTGAAGAACACAGCAATTCAACGCAACCTTCGTACAGGTCTTGCTGCTCGTGGCTACAGCGAAATGCTCAGCAACGTTCTCGGCTCACCGTCGGAGCAAGATGCAGGAGTCGTCCAACTACAGAATGCTCTCGGCGTCGAGTTCTCCGCACTCCGCACCAGCCTTCTACCAACCATGCTCAAGACCGTAGCCTTCAACCTTAATCACGGCGCGCAGACCATCCGCATGTTCGAATTCGGATCGGTATTTGTCCAGGATGCATCGTCCGAGCTTGGCATTCACCAGACACAGCGTCTCGGGATGGTAGTCTGCGGCAGCAACGGTGAACATTGGGACGGACCAACGCGGACGCTGGACCTCTTTGACCTCATTGGCGACCTCGAAGCCGTGGTACCAAGCCCCCTAACCAGAAAGCCCATCGAAGAACAGGAATGGAAAGGGGCTCAGGCACGGTGGAGTCCCAATAGCGTCGACCTCTACGCCGGCTCAGCCAAACTCGGCAGGGTGGGTGAGGTGGCTGCCAAGGTTGCCGCCTCGTTTGGCGTGCCAGTACCTGTCTACATGGCCGAGCTGGATGCCTCGGCACTGCTGGCTGCCTGCCGAATCTCGCCTAAGTACTTGCCAGTCAGTGCCTTCCCGACGGTGAGACGTGACCTGGCCGTTATCGTAGAAGAACGTATTTCTGTGGCCGATATCATAAAAGTTGTCGAACAAACGGTCAGTCCTTCGTATCTTGGTGCTTCAGTATTTGACGTGTTCCGTGACGAGAAGGTACTTGGTGCGGGACGCAAAAGTGTAGGGATAGCTATGCGTTTTGGATCTAATGAGCGAACGTTAGTTGATGCAGACGTCGAAGCGTCTGTCTCTGCCATCGTCCAAGCCATCACGCAGAAACTGGGGGCAACAATCAGGGGAGCAGTGTAGGATGGCTCAGCGCCCAAGCAGCGAACGTTCCCACCTGCGCGCCGTCCAAGGCGAGCGGGTTGGTGCAGCACAGCCCGGGCAGCCTACACCTGACCAAGAGTTTTCGGAGGGTTCAACACCACAGCAAGTGTGGGACATCGTGCGAAAGAGTACCGATGTGATCGTAGCCCTACGCGAAGAGAATAGCATCCTCCGCAACGAGATTGCTTCGCTCCGAAAGAGCGAGAACGTCTTACAAGAACGCCTCAAAGATCTCCTTGATAGGATCGACCAGGTCGAGTCGACCAGACAGTTCAATGCCAGCGAATCGGTCATCGATGCGCCCCGCCGGGTTGAACGGAAGTCCGACGAGACGTCGAACACATCCGGAGTGGAACAACGAGGCAGCAGAACAACCACCATTACCATTACCATACAGGACGACTGCCGATCCGATATGGAACGGCGTGTGTCTGATCTTGTACATAGTCTAGTGGAAGAACTCAGACGTGGAATCTGAACCAGCGAAACACACACAACAGCAACCACAAGAGCACGGACACCTGTCCGCTGCAGCAACATCTCAGTCATTGGGGAATCCTGAGACAGCATTGCAACTCGTGGTTGCTCGGTTGTGGGAGACCGTCAAGCACGGTGCTGATGTTATCGTAACCCTACGGCAGGAAAACGCCATCCTCCAGTCGCAAGTTGCCTCGCTTAAGCAAAGCGAGATTGCGTTGCAGCAACGGGTGGACGACTTCCTGGCGCGGATCGACGAGTTGGAAGAGTCGCTCACGATGGGTCCTGGTACTGCACAGATCGATAGGGTAGAGGACGCCGACCTTCAGGCGCGCATTGGCGAGTTGCAACAAGAGCTCGAAGCCACCGAAGCCCAACGTCTGGAGGCCGTAGCCAGACTAGCCAAGGCAGAAGCAGCGTTGGAAGCTGCCTCGGGCACACTTGGTGAGCATGGTGACGTTTATCAGCAGATCATGCAGTTGCGTACGGAGCTCGAAGCACGGACACAACTCCTACAAGAGCTGCAGGAATCGCGAGTCGAAAGCCACGATGACAGCGAGCACATTCAAGCTCGCATGCCTGGATACACCATCCAACTCGAGCAGGAACGCGATACGCTAGCTGCAGAGCTGGAGCAAGCCGTCAAGATTATCGAGCGGTATCGTGCAGCAGGCGTAGCACACCTCGAAGATCCCGGCACGCAGGATCAGCTTGCCCTGTTCCTGAACCACGCCCATCCCGTCCCTCCCCACCACCTTCTCGAGGTCGCTGACCGACTCGAAGCGCTTGCAAATCAGCTAGACGAATTGGCGGGACTTTCGTAAATTCCCACTCATTGTTTTTTTAGACGAACGTTAATTACGTATGTCGAAGACAATTCGAGTAACCATTGGTGGAAAAGACCTGACCCTTCGTGGAGACGACGAAGAGTCTATCAAGAAGTCAGTCCGTGAAGTCAACCTTCAAATCCAGACATTGCAGCAGGCGTTGCGCGAGCAAGGAACACAGACCATTTCCTTGTTGGCGGCCTTAAACCTTGCAGAACGATGTATCAGTGCCGAAGAGGGTAGGGCGGCAGATGTACAGTTTATGACGAATGAGCTGGCAAAGATGACTGACCTTCTGGAGCGTTCCTGGAAACAGCCGCTCTGAGCCAATTGATTACCTGAAGTCTAGACATGCGTGGACAAGAATGTTTGCCGCATTCTGCTGCTCGTCGCACGCTTGAAAAAGAACCATACAATTTTTTCATCCTGGGAACCAGTCTCTGGTCATCAATGGCAGGCCTCACCCGTAAGGGAACGGTCCGCCAGCTGGTCTGGCGGTGTACTTCGAGTACAGCCGTTCGGTGGAAGTCAGCGGTGGCAAGGATGGTACCCACAGTGCGGAATCTCCGGTTCTTTTTTTAACCGATACGGGCTTGGGCCCGTAGCAGTGGGATGCGGCTCTTTTTAAAAAGGAGCATGCATGGACTCGACAATTGTTGGAGCCTTGGTCATTGCCGGTGCAGCCGTCATTGGATTCCTGGTTCCGTGGTTTGCAGGCCGAAAGGCTGCAGCCAATGCTGTAGCCGAAGCAGAGAAAGAGGCTAAGGGGCTTGTAGCCGTCGCTGAAAAAGAAGCGAATGCCATCAAGAAAGAAAAGTTGCTTGAGGGCAAGGAAGAACTAGCCCGCGAAAAACGTAAGGCAGAAAGCGAACGCGATAGCAAGGAAGCCAAGCTTCGTAACCAGGAGAAGGAGCTTCGCAAACGCGAAGAAGCCGTCGGCGAGAAGTACGAAACGATTGGCAAGAAGGAGCGGCAACTCGCTGCCCTGGAAGCAGAACTGGCCAAGAAACAGTCGGCAGCCGACAAGAAGGCCAAGGAAATCGACGCTCTGCACGAAGAGCAGAACATCCGTCTGGAGCGCATCACGGGCATGAGCAAGGAAGATGCAAAGAAGTTCCTCATGGATAACATGGTGAACGATGCCAAGGCCGCTGCTGCACAACTGGTGAAGGATGTGCGCGATGAGGCCAAGATCAATGCCCGTAAGGAAGCGCAACGCATCGTGTTGATGGCGATTCAGCGGACAGCGTCGGATCACTCCGTCGAAAGTACCGTCAGCGTTGTAAACATCGCAGGCGACGAGATGAAGGGACGGATCATCGGTAAGGAAGGTCGTAACATCCGCGCCTTCGAAGCAGCTACGGGTATCGACCTGATTATCGACGACACACCCGAAGCCGTGGTAATCTCTGGCTTTGATGCCTTCCGTCGGGAGGTTGCGCGAGTGGCGCTGGAGCGACTCATGACTGACGGCCGTATTCACCCAGCCCGCATCGAAGAAGTTGTAGAGAAGGTCCAGAAGGAACTCGAAGAAGAAATCGTTCGCGTTGGCGAGGGTGCTCTCATGGAACTGGGCATCCATAATATTCATCCGGAGATGGTACGGTACATCGGTCGGATGAAGTATCGCTCGTCCTACGGACAGAACCTTCTGGCTCACAGCATCGAGGTTGGATATCTCTGCGGCATTATGGCCAACGAGCTTGGGCTGGACGTGAACCTTGCCAAGCGAGCTGGTCTGTTGCACGACGTGGGCAAGACGGTCGACCGTGATCTGGAAGGTCCACACGCCCTCCTAGGCATGGAGCTTACGCGCAAGTTCAAGGAGCATCCATTGGTTGTGAATGCCGTCGGTGCTCACCACGACGACATCGAAATGGAGTCACCCATTGCCGTCCTCGTACAAGCGGCCGACTCAATTAGCGGTGCCCGCCCAGGAGCACGCCGCGAGTCGTTGGAGAACTACATCAAGCGTCTGCAACAACTCGAAGAGATTGCTACGTCGTTTGATGGTGTTACCAAGACCTACGCCATTCAGGCAGGACGCGAAGTACGCGTAATGATCGAGCCGGAGCGTATTGACGACCTCAAGGCCGATCAGATCGCCAACGACATTGCCTCACGCAT
>JAGFIZ010000035.1 GCA_024103135.1 Bradyrhizobiaceae bacterium
GGGGCTCATTTCTGACAATGGAATTTTATGAAGCTCTTTGATACACTCTCAACGATGGGGCACGAACAAGTTGTGTTGTGCTCTGATTCCGTCACCGGCTTGCGTGCAATCATTGCCATTCACGACACATCGCTCGGACCTGCCCTAGGTGGCACGCGCGTGTGGGATTACGAGACCGACGAGGCGGCTATTGTCGACGCCTTGCGTCTGTCACGTGGGATGACCTACAAGGCAGCCGTCAGCGGTGTAAATCTTGGGGGTGGCAAGGCTGTAATCTTGGGTGACTCGCGCACCATCAAGAGCGAAGCTCTCTTCCGTGCATATGGTCGTATGGTCGATAGTCTGCGCGGTCGATACATCACCGCCGAAGACGTTGGAACCAGTGTGCGCGACATGGAGTGGATCCGCATGGAAACGCGCTTTGTTACTGGTGTTGGTGGGGTAGGGGGCTCTGGAGACCCTTCTCCGGTAACGGCACTTGGTGTGTATTCAGGAATGAAGGCATCTGCGAAGTTCACCTGGGGTAGCGATTCGCTTCAAGGTAAGCGCATCGTTGTACAAGGTGCCGGCAATGTTGCATCGAATCTCGTTGCTCACCTTGTGAAGGACGGAGCAAAGGTCTTGGTTTCTGATATCTACGCTGACAAAGCAAAGGCCCTTGCAGCATCAACCGGTGCAACTGTGATCGGCACCGACGAAGTGTTCAGCACGCAGTGCGACGTCTTCTCGCCAAATGCACTCGGTGCAGTGTTGAACGACGAGACAATTCCTCAGCTGTCATGCGAAATCGTCTGCGGTGGCGCAAACAATCAATTGCAACAAGAAGACAAGCATGCCCGCATGCTGAAGGACAGAAACATCGTCTATGCCCCGGACTACGTGGTAAATAGCGGTGGACTAATGAACGTTGCCTCGGAGGTCACGGGTTACGACCGCACAAGCGTCATGCGTCAAGCCGAAGGTATCTTCGACATTACCATGAACATCCTCGTTACGGCTCGCGACCGCTCGATGCTAACCATCGAAGCAAGCAACGCTATTGCCGAAGAACGTATCCGCAAGGTGCGTCACGTACACGGCAGCTACAGCGGAACACCAGTGATTCGTGGTAGCTAAGTATCATGTCCGAACACCAGAATCAGTTTCCGTTAAGCAAGAACAAACACGTTAAGGGAACCCGCCACCTTGCACGCGAAAAAGTGTTGCAAGTGCTGGCCGCTGCATCAGAAGGCGAGATCTCGCTCGATGATGTATTCCCGCACGTGTTCTACCGGGTGTTTACGTTCGATACGGATAATCAGACAGAGGCCGGTGGACGTATCCTAAAGCCCGACGAAGTAACGGAGCTCGAGGCCGACGTGCCGATTGAGTGGGCCAAGGAAGACCTGGATTATGCCATTACGGTAATCCAGGCTCACCGTAACAACCGTGATCAGTCTCGTGAGCTTATCGAGCGACATGTGAAGAACTGGAACGTTGAACGCATTGCCATGCTCGATAGGGTGCTTATTCAGCTTGCAGTGGCTGAGCTTACGGCTTGCTCAGACATTCCCGTTAAGGTCACCATCAACGAAGTCATCGAGCTAGCCAAGCGCTATAGCACCGACAAGAGCGGCACGTTTATCAACGGTATCCTTGATGCCATCGTAGTCGAGTTGAACGAAGCCGGGAAAATCAAGAAGTCAGGTAGAGGTTTGCAAGAGTGATTCATTTCTGTAGGAGGATCAACATGCGTAGCATGGTATGTACAGTGTTAGCTGCATTGACTGTTTTTGCAATGAATGCCGCTGCGCAACCACGATGGCAATGGATTGTGCCAATCAAGGGACAAACCTTTGATGAAGGACTATCCATGGGTATTGCGCCTAATGGCGACATCTACGTAGGTGGACAGTTTTCGGACTCCTTGCACGTAGACTCGAACATGACCATTGGCTTCAATGGCTATGATGGCTTTACGGCAGTCTTCAATTCCAAGGGTCAGCTCCGCGACATTGATGCCCACGGCGGATCGTATGGCGACGAGCTCCGCAGCATCGCCGTCGACAGCAAGGGCAACTCCTACATCGCCGGCACATTCGAAGACATTGCCATTGTTGCTGGACAGCAGATCGAGAGCATCGAGCCATTCACCATTGACATGTATCTAGCCAAGGTTGACCGTTATGGCATCACGCAATGGGTAAAGGTTTTCGGTGCACCGGACTTCGACGAACCACCACCATACGTTGCCGTTGATTCACTCGGCAATGTGTATCTGGCAGGGGGCTTTGGCAAGGAGGCAACCTTCGGTACCAAGACGGTTGTGTCTACAGGGAGCAACGACATCTTCATCGCCAAGATCTCTGCCTTGGGCGATGTTACATGGGTCAAGCGCGCTGGCTCTACCCACTCCGACCGTGCTACCAACGTAGCCGTAAGCCCGAATGGCGATAGAGTCTACGTCGTCGGCAACTTCACCGGCTCAGTGAATTTTGGCGGTGCCCAGCCACTTGAAAGCTATGCTAACGAACAGGACATGTTTGCTTGGGCGTTATCTGCTGACGGCGGCTTCCAATGGGTCAAGAGAATCGGCTATCAGGGTAAGGACAAAGAAGCATACTGCTATGCCGACGGTACTGGCAGATTGCTGATTACAGGCGGTATGATGCAGACCACCACCTTCGGAGACCAAGAGCTCAAGGCCAATGGTGAGTTTGAGACTGACGTGTTTGTTTGCCGCTACTCGAAGAGTGGGAGTATTGAATTGCTCAAGCGCTATGGCGGTGTGTTCCAAGAAGTCGGCATGGGTATCGCAAGCAACGCCAACGGCGCAATCTTTGTCACTGGTTCTTTCGATACAACAACTACGCTCGGTACAACGGTATTGGCATCGCATGGCGGACTCGACATGTTCATCATGCGGCTCTGGCCTAACGGTGATGTAGAGTGGGCCCGTGGTGCTGGGGGCGAGTTCGACGATGTTGGAACGGGCGTGGTAGTAGGTGCAGACGGCGTTCCGTACGTATGCGGAACGTTCGACACGGAAGCTTGGTTCGACGACTGGCACGTTCAGGGTGAACGGTTTACTGATGCCTTTGTAGCAGCTCTGGAGTGCGGTCCGAACACAGCACTCACTCCTGCCGATTCAGAGATTACGTTGTGTGAAGGATCAGACTCGCTCATTCAGTCACCTTTTGGTTACGACAACTACAAGTGGTTTGTGGATGGCGCCGAAGTATCCAACCCACTCAAAACACGCTTTAACCTTGCAACGCTCAAGGAAGGGAATCACCAGGTGTACGTCCAGATCGTGGATGATTACGGCTGTTCAGGCTTGTCTGATACGGTGAACGTCACCGTCACTCCTGGTCTTCCAGAGCCAGTCATCACCAAAATTGGCAACGTCCTAAGCTGCTCCGTACCAGATGTGCAGTACCAGTGGTACTACGAAGGCAATCCTATCACTGGTGGTACAAATCAGAATCAAGAGTTGGTAGGCGAAGGACTATACAAGGTGCTGATTTCCGATACAAGTGGTTGCACGAGGTTCTCCGCCAATTTCGTTGAAGGTAGCACGAGTGTTGCAGGCGACGAGCTGCAACAATTGAGTGTATGGCCGAATCCATTTACCAACAGCATTGATGTTGCGGGTGCAGCTGGATCAGAGGTAGTGGTTACGGACGTGTTGGGCAACGAAGTGCTACGCACGACGTGCAGCCAGAACGTCGAACACATTCGGCTGAACGTAGTTGCAGGAACCTATGTGTTGATGGTACGCAACCATCAAGGCATTCAAAGTCGAATCATTACTCGACAGTAACAACCGTCCCGACAGCTTGCTTCTCAAGCATCTGCACGTGTTGGAAAGCCGCAAAGGATATCGTAGAACCTAGAAATCACACAGGCATGACACTGTCTAAAGTGTCATGCCTGTTTTCATTTGCTACGTCAGAGTTGGTTGAATCAGTCGAAGTATGGGGACGCTTCAACCAAGCCCCCTGCCTGTTAACTGGGTCGATACACGGCGTTGTACTGTTCAAGCTCTACACGAGACCAGCCCCGCTCTACCATCCTACGATCTAGTTGGTCGCGAGCATCATCAAGGGAAACGCCGGCGTTCGTGGCAAAGGTTGTGGCTTCTAGGAAGCCATTTTCACGGAATTGCTTGTCGATTTCTGCTTCGATTCGTTGCCGTGCACTCTTGCGCATAATCATCCCGGTAAGAAAAACCGACAGCATGATTGTTGCGCAAATACTACCAAGGACCATGTTTCCGAGCCAAGCGTCGCTCTCGTCGACCAAGCTACCAATCATCATGATGTACCCGTAGATGGCGAACATCATGAATAATCCCGAAACCATTAGGAGAATGCGATGCGTCATGAATGCAAATTACCAAGCATATTTTTGACCTACTGCATAGGGTAGTCATTTCGTAGTCAGTAACTGACCGATTCCAAACTGGGCCATGACGAGCGTGGCTCTACATCAAGGACAATCATGGAAGACAGACTGGAGCACTTGCGTTCACTGAAGAAAGAAGCCCTGCTTGGTGGTGGTGCAGACCGCATTGCACAACAGCATGCAAAGGGCAAACTCACGGCACGTGAACGTCTTACAGTGCTGTTGGACGAAGGTTCGTTCCGTGAGTTCGACATGTTGGCGCGGCATCGCAGCTCACGTTTTGGTCTTGATGCAAACCGTCCACTAGGCGATGGTGTTGTCACCGGCGTTGGCACCATCAACGGCAAACAAGTATGCGTCTTCTCGCAAGACTTTACCGTCTTTGGTGGTTCGCTCTCCGAAGTCCACGCAGAGAAGATCTGCAAGGTCATGGATCATGCCATGAAGATTGGTGCACCAATCATCGGACTCAACGATAGCGGTGGTGCGAGAATCCAGGAAGGTGTTGTGAGCTTGGGTGGGTATGCCGACATATTCTTGCGCAATACCTTGGCAAGTGGCGTGATACCGCAGATCTCCGTGATCCTGGGTCCTTGCGCCGGTGGTGCGGTGTATTCACCAGCGCTTACCGACTTCATCTTCATGGTGAAGGGCACGAGCTACATGTTCGTAACCGGACCCGACGTTGTGAAGACCGTAACGCACGAAGAAGTGAGCGCCGAAGATCTTGGCGGTGCCGAAACCCATGCATCACGCAGCGGCGTGACACACTTTGCCATGGAGGACGAGGTAAGCTGCTTACTTGCTGTGCGAAAACTTGTCGACTTCCTGCCATCAAACAACCGACAGCAGCCGCCCACTCGTCCCACACTCGACAGTCCAACTCGCCTTAACACGTCACTCCAGTCCATCATCCCTAACAACCCCAATCAACCATACGACATCAAGGATGTGATTCGCGAAGTTGTCGACGAGGCCGACTTCTTCGAAGTCCACGAATCATTTGCTACCAATCTCGTTGTGGGTTTTGCCACTCTCGACGGTATGCCTGTTGGTATTGTGGCCAATCAACCAGCATCACTTGCTGGTGTGTTGGATATTGCAAGCTCGGTAAAGGGTGGACGTTTTGTGCGCTTCTGTGATGCCTTCAACATTCCACTGATCACGTTTGAAGACGTGCCTGGATTCTTGCCAGGCACCGACCAAGAATGGCGTGGCATCATTCGCCACGGTGCCAAGCTACTCTATGCCTATTGTGAGGCCACCGTTCCCAAGCTTACGGTCATCACTCGAAAGGCCTATGGTGGTGCCTATGATGTGATGAGTTCACGGCACATTCGAGGTGATTTCAATGTTGCCTGGCCCACGGCCGAGATCGCCGTGATGGGTGCCAAGGGCGCTGTCGAAATCCTCTACCGCGAAAAGGGGAAGGGGGCGAATGGATCTGCGCCAAGTGCCGAAGAACGTGAAGCACGTCTGCAACAACGTATTGCGGAATACAACGAGCAGTTTGCAAATCCCTACGAAGCAGCAGAGCGCGGGTATGTTGACGACGTCATCGAACCACAGGAGACACGTCGGGAGCTCATCGTTGCCTTGCGCAGACTGCGCACAAAGGTTGATACCAACCCTTGGAAGAAGCACGGTAATCTACCGCTCTAGCTCACTGTCGTACACCGAGCAGCACAACTAATTGAGAGCTGTAGGATGGGTGCTGGCCGTAGGCGACGCCGACTACCGTAAACGTCGGATTCAGCATTGCCTCTCGATGTCC
>JAGFIZ010000053.1 GCA_024103135.1 Bradyrhizobiaceae bacterium
TCAAGCCATTCACCTTTTAAATCCAGAAGAATTAGATACAACTAATCCCAAAAACACCATAAATAAGAAGCGTCCGCTCCGTATGTTCGGGGTCATGAAAATAGGCGTAGTTAAGGAGCGCCGTCCAGGGGAGCTCCGAGTAGGCTTGGTACCAGGCGTTGTGAAGACGCTGGTAAGCAAGGGACATGAAGTCATGGTCGAGACCAATGCTGGTTTTGCAGCCGGATGTCTTGATGCCATGTACACCGAAGCAGGGGCAACCGTTGTTGATGCAGCAACGATATACTCCACCGCCAACGTCATCGTACGTGTGGCAAGCCCCCTTCCAGAAGAGATTCAACACATGAGATCAGGCACCGTCCTGATCTCAACTGTTTTTGCCAAGCGGCAACCAGAGATTGCCACCGCACTTTCGAATGCTGGTGTGTCCGTCTTTGCACTTGATGCCTTGCCACGCATCACCCGTGCACAGGTGATGGACGTCTTGAGCTCGCAGAACAACCTGGCTGGCTACAAGGCCGTGCTGGTTGGAGCGAATGCCATGGGACGCATCTTTCCGTTGATGACTACAGCAGCGGGGACGGTGAAGCCATCAACCGTGTTGATCTATGGTGCAGGTGTGGCAGGCCTTCAGGCACTTGCAACGGCGCGCCGACTCGGTGCCGTCGTCCACGTTACCGACCTTCGTCCCGAAACGCGTGAGCAAGTGGAATCACTCGGCGGCCGATTCGTAAGCGTCGATGGATTGGACGATGTGAAGGTGGTAGGGGGCTATGTAGCTGCCGCTGCCGACGACGTCTTACAACGTCAGAAAGAAGCTGTGAACAAGGTGCTCTATAGCGCAGACCTTGTGATTACGACGGCCTTGGTGGCTGGCGGACAAGCCCCGTGTTTGATCACGCAGGAGCAGGTAGAGAAGATGAAGCCCGGAGCAGTGATCGTGGATCTGGCTGCCGATGCCGGTGGTAACTGTGCCTGCACCGATGGTGCCAACACCACGACGGTGGGTGCCGTAACGATCATTGGATGTCCGCAACTCGCTGCATCCATACCAAACACGGCAAGCGAACTCTATGCAAAGAATGTCCTGGCCTTCATCGGAGAAATTGCACCAGAAGGAACAGTATCGTTTGACGTTCAGAACGAGATCATTGGAAGCACGTTGATTGTTCACAATGGAGAGGTACGGAACTAATGGATCCCGCAACACTATCGCTCATCTACCTTGTGGTGTTGATGATATTCCTGGGTATCGAGCTTATCGGACACGTGCCCTCTGTACTTCACACGCCGCTCATGAGTGGAGCTAATGCCATTCACGGTGTAGTCATCATCGGTTCCATCATCGTCATGGGCATGGCCGATGACGCCCTCTCGCTTACGTTGGGATTCATTGCCGTCGTCCTCGGTACCCTGAACGTCGTCGGCGGATTTGTGGTGACCAATCGCATGTTGGAGATGTTCAAGAAAAAATGATGGATACCGTACTCGCAATCTCATACCTCGTGGCATCGATAACCTTTATCGGTGGACTCAAGCTTCTGGGCTCTCCAAAAACGGCTAGGACAGGCAATTTGTTGGCTGCAGTCGGGATGACCGTTGCCATCATCGCCACCTTGGTGTTGTATCACGACGAACAGGGTCAGCACCTTGGCAACATTCCGCTCATCATCGCTGCCTTGGTGATTGGTACGGGCATCGGATGGTTCATGGCCATGCGCGTGCAGATGACGTCGATGCCGCAGATGGTAAGCTTCTTCAATGGGATGGGTGGCGCCTGCGCCGGCTTCATCTCCGTGCTTGAATACAAACACTTGCTTGCAGCCAGTGCACACACGTCCGATGCCATGTTGGCTGGCGCCGTACACACACCGAATACGTGGCACCTTGTTGCTATCGTGGCAGGGCTGTTGATCGGTAGCGTGTCGTTCTCGGGATCCATCATCGCCTTCTTGAAACTTGAAGACAAGTTGGGCGACATCCGGTATCGCGGACAAATGATCGTAAACAACCTGATACTCCTTGCTGCTTGTGCGGTAGGTGTGGTGTTGGTGGTTGAGTACGGTTACGTCGGTATGGAACATGTAGCGTTCCTTGCAGCATTGGCGTTGATCTTTGGTGTAGTCTTCGTACTCCCCATCGGTGGTGCCGACATGCCGGTGGTGATCTCGTTGTTGAATTCGTTTACCGGTGTAGCTGCTGCCTGTGGAGGTTTCGTCTACGACAACATGGTGATGCTCATCGGTGGTATCCTGGTTGGCTCTGCTGGTACTCTGCTGACCGTAGTGATGTGCAAGGCTATGAACCGTTCGCTTACCAACGTGCTGTTCAGTTCGTTTGGTGGTGCAACGGCGTCAGGGTCCAGCAAGGCGGCTACTGGCAGTGTCAAACAGCTAACGGCAACCGATGCAGCCGTCCTCATGGCCTATGCCCAGCGTGTAGTGATTGTTCCTGGCTATGGTCTAGCCGTTGCACAAGCACAACATGTCTGCCACAATCTCGAGCATGAACTCGAAGCCCGCGGCGTAAGCGTGAGCTATGCCGTGCACCCAGTAGCTGGTCGTATGCCAGGTCACATGAACGTACTTCTAGCCGAAGCCGATGTGAGCTACGACAAGTTGGTAGAAATGGAAGAGATCAATCCGTTGTTCAAGCAGACGGATGTGGCTCTAGTGGTGGGTGCCAACGACGTGGTGAACCCTGCTGCAAAGACCGATCCATCATCGCCGATCTATGGGATGCCGATTCTCGACGTCGAGGATGCAAAGAACGTCATCGTTATGAAGCGCTCAATGAAGGCGGGCTATGCTGGCATCGAGAATGAATTGTTCTATCGTCCTAACACGTCGATGTTGTTCGGCGATGCCAAGGCTACGATGACGGCATTGGTGAACGAAGTAAAGGCGCTGTAGAATCAGCATTTGCGTGCAGGTGATGGTGCAGTTGCTTGTGTGGTTGATCATGCAACTGATCATGTAGCCGAACATGCAATGGGTCATGCAACTGATCATGTAGCCGAACATGCAATGGGTTATGCAAACGGTCATGCAACTGATCATGCAATGGGTCACGCAACGAATCTCGTAGCTGAGCATGACGTGATTGCCCAAGTTGAATGGGTGCGCAGTTATGGTACGGCAATCACCTCGCCGTCGGCAATGGCATAGACGACGTCGGTCTTTGTCCGTCGTAAGGTCTTGTTTCCTGTAAAGCTTCCAAATGCGGGGAGCGTAAGCATGCTCCCTGTTGCCGTTGTTCGTAGGTGAAAGCATGGGAGGTGCATGGAGAACTGCGTACCTGCGCCAACAACAACAGATGGATGATCATGTCCGCATATCGTGAGTCCACCCTTGCTCCTGGTATCATCGGCTTTGTGCACGAGTTCCACTCCACCGAGGTCCAGGTGCTCATGGACGTGCATGCCGATGGCACGGGCATAGTCCGATGCTTCCTTGTCGTGATTGCCTAACACAAGGTATTTGTCAACCGACCACGAAGCACTGACCTGCGCAAACCGTTCCCATTCGGCATTGTGTCCTGCATGGACAAGGTCCCCCACCACATAGAGGTCAGCCCCAGTCTGCTGTATGAGAGCAGTCATGCGCTCAAGGTCGCGCTGTGCGATGCCGTCGGGGACGGCAATACCGCGCTGACGGAAGTGCATGGCCTTGCCTAGGTGCACGTCACTCAACACCAAGGCATTACATGCTGCAATGTGGATGGCACGCTCCGCCAGCAGCGTCATGGGGAAGGGGGCTTGGGTTTGCGTGGGGAGGAGTGTAATGCTCATGAGGAGGAGGACAGACGCGATATCGACTGGAGTGCGTCGACTTACTTTGTGTGGAGCTCGATGATTGTTGACTAGGACGTTACCAAGTTATTGGCGGTTGAATTGTTGGTTGTTGAGTAGGGCTTTGCTGACTTGTTGATTGTTGACTAGGACGTTACCGAGTTGTTGTCACCTGACTTACTGGTCGTTGATTTGGACTTTGTTGATTTGCTGCTTGCTGACTTTTTACCTGTTGGCTTGGACTGTACCGGCTTGGACTTTGTCGACTTGGAGCTTGCTGACTTCGTTCGCGTCGATTTTGCCACGAGTCGAGCAATCTTGTCTGCAGCCCGTTCAGTGCCGAGTTGCTCCCGCAATCGATCAACAAGTACTGGCGCACAGAGTGGCGTTGGTGCATCGATGGTACGAATGACAATGTCCTGTTGCTGAATTCTTTCCAGTGCACTACGCATACGTTGAAGATCGAGTTGGAACTGTAGCGTCTCTTCATGTGCTTGACGGTACAGAAGATTGCCCGGGTCATAGTCACGGAACACATCATAAAACATTCGAGCCGAAGCCTGTAGATGCCTGGTCTTCTTTTGTCGACCAGGAAATCCTTGGAAGACCAATCCTGCAATGCGTGCTATTTCACGGAACCGCCGACGTGATAGTTCCGATGCATTGGCACTACGGTGAATGTCGGCTTCGAGTCCGTCGATCGAGCAGACCTCATGCCATGTGGCTGCGTCAATGAACCACGGCTGGTCCGACATGAGTTCAATGGCATAGTCATTCATCGCCATGGAGAAGGTGATGCTGCGTCCTTGGGACAGACGATAGGCGAGGACCGTTGCCAGACCTTCATGAGCCAGGCGTCCTTCGAACGGGTAGAGGAAGGCATGATACCCTTCGGACGAGACGAACTGTTCGACAAGGAGCTGGTGCTCCTGCGGAATGATACTCTGCTCTGCCTGAAGATCAAGCAAGGGCTTAAGCTTCTTGAGTTCGGGTGTCTCATACCGTCCACATGCAGCATCATGCAAGGTGCTGCGTAGAACGTCGCTCATCTGTGCGGATAGCGGCATACGTCCGCCATCCCATCGTGCAATAGCCCCCTTCGTACTCAAGCTGGGTCGGACGAATACCGTTGCATCTTCAATACGTACGAGCTCCAAGGCGCGACCGGCGAAGAGGAAGACGTCACCAACGGCAAGCCGAGAGATGAAGCCTTCTTCGATGGTGCCCAGCGACTTGCCGTTCATGAGGGCTACCGACAATGATGCATCACTGGCAATGGTGCCGATCTGCATTCGATGTCGGTTTGCGATGGTGCGGGTGCTGACGGAGTACTTGCCGTCATGTTCGACAACCTTGTGGTACTCGGGATAGGCCGTGAGTGATGTACCGCCACGAGTAACAAAGAGCAGGACCCACTGCCACTCTTCATCAGTGAGCTGAGCATAGGCATGCGTAGAGCGTACCTCTGCATGGAGTGACTCTGCAGTAAAGCCCGAGCCGCAGGCCAGGGTGACTACCCATTGAACCAACACATCAATCGGTGTACGGTGGGGCTGACGTGATTCGAGTAGACCTGCCTTCATTGCAGTACGTAGTGCAGAACCTTCGATAATCTCAAGTGAGTGGGTCGGGAGGAACCACGCCTTACTCCGTGCATCGGGTCGGTGTCCGCTACGTCCAGCCCTCTGCAGAAAACGCGCCACGCCCTTAGGTGATCCAATTTGAATGATTGCATCAACCGTAGGGAAGTCAACACCTAGGTCGAGTGAAGAGGTACAGAAGACAACCTTGAGTCGACCGTTCTTGATGTTCAACTCGACCCACTCGCGAACATCGCGCTGGATGGATCCGTGGTGCAGAGCCATGATCCCTGCATACTGTGGGTAGGCAGTGAGGAAGTTCTGATACCACACTTCTGCTTGTGAACGCGTGTTGGTAAAGACCAAGGTGCTGGTGTTCTCCCGAATGACCGCTTCGGCCTGCTCCAACATGTGCAAACCAACATGACCAGTCCACGGATGTTTCTCGATCTCTTCGGGCATGAGGGTAGAGAAGTGCGGTGCAGGGGTACGCCGACGTGAGGTTACACGTATCGTTTGACGTGCTTCGGATCCGTGGAGAACGTCTACGGCTTCATCAATATTCCCGATGGTTGCACTGATGCCCCAGATGCACACAGCAGGTTGGATGCTTCGAAGATGGGCAATGGCAAGCTCCGTCTGCACGCCACGCTTACTGCCAAGTAGTTCGTGCCACTCGTCAACGACGACGAGTGACAGGTCAGAGAACAGACGCTCGGCGTCCGGATAGCTAAACAACACAT
>JAGFIZ010000074.1 GCA_024103135.1 Bradyrhizobiaceae bacterium
CCATAATCATGCATGCGATTGTCGATGTACGAATCACTGTACGATGAAGGTGCTTGAGATTAAGCCGTTGTTGGTTTGAGCGGTAACGAAGTACTTGCCGGATGACAGACTACACGTGTTGAGTGCAACAGCATTAAAGCCATTCGTAACGGACGTAGTCCACACGAGTGTTCCAGTAACATCGTAGACGTTAACAGTTGTGTGCTGTGAGGCATCGACTGCGAGTTCAAGGTGATTGCACCGTTCAACAACACTTGGATAGACGCTAAGACGTAGCGTTGGATCGGTCTCCGATACAGAGGTGACGACTGATGTAGATTCGAAAACCGTCGTGCCTGTTGAGCTACCTGCGAACGAAGAGAAGGTCAGTCGGTAGACATCGCCCGAAGCAGTCTTCACAAAGTAGGCCGTGCTATCGGATACGGTGTAGGCCATGTTTGCAAAGGCCTTCCAATCCCAGCCAATAACGTTTGCACGAGTTTCAAATGCCTCTTCGGCTGGAGCTGGTGCTGTGGACGGGTCTTCTGCAACAATGCGTGCAACGCTCACTGATGCATTAGCAAGAATGCCCGTCACCGGGTAGGCCATGGTCACGCCAGGTCCTGCGGGAATCATGTCAACGTACTTGAGTATGGTGATGTGCCATGATTCCTTTGCTGGCTCACGATCTACGCTTTGGTTGCTTTCAAAACTCCAATAGCCAAACTTCTTGCCGGCAAAGGCACTCTTGGCAATGACGCCTGAGAACTCTTCGGTACCATCAATGTTGGCGTAGGTAAAGCGATACTCGCCACCAACGAGTGCGTCGATGCGTAGCTTCTTCGTTGCTGTGGGTGTGGTGACCACGAAGACTCTGTTGCCAACAACTTGGTGAGTAGTGAGGTTGTATGACCCCCATCCAAGGTCGAGGTCATTCGAAGTGTCGGCAGGCTGATTCAACGCACCAATGGTCCAGGTTTCTGGACTGTTATGCAAGGCCGTCCACTCACCCATGCCCGTCGTGTCGATCGTTT
>JAGFIZ010000085.1 GCA_024103135.1 Bradyrhizobiaceae bacterium
CACCGCCCGGCATGAGGATGGTTCGTACGACCTCGCCGTCAGGGTAGCTGCGCACCTGTATCCACCCACGGTGCGACTCCAGCCCCGGATAGAGATCCCGATCGGTGATGCTGCCAAACAACACAAATTCCGGTCGGCTGCGCAGCATGAAGATGCCGTCCTCATCAAACAACTTTATCTCCTTCGTCCATTCTTGTTCGCCTGTGGTAGGATTCAAGCTGGATATTCCCAGTGCTCCAAAAACAATCACGTGCTGAGCATCGTTGCCCTCGACAACATATCGCGGTCCAATGGACAATGCTGGCCAGACGGTTCTCCAATTCTCATGGAGTGCTGGTCCGTCGGGAGTAGCGAAGACCTGGGTGCTGCAGGCAAGGCAGGCACAAAGCGCGAGCCAGGTCACAATCCCAGCCCGAATGGTACCCTTGCATAGGAAATGCCTACGGCTAGGCACCTTCATTGTGGGGTTAACAAGCAATGGTCGACTCATCGGAATCCTCCGTTTGTATAGTGAACAATGCGATTGTGGTCTCGTTGTTATCATGAAATATTCATCAGCCTTCCCCACGATCTGCAACGTACCTCGTGTTCTGGTATCTGCAAAGAACAGTTTACTCGATTTTGTTACACCTCATAATGAACAATTTTCCGGCGACAGCGAGGGCAGTATCTACCCACAAGCCCGATAGCCACGACAAGGAATGCCTCTGGATACCCCTTCGGCAACCTGCCATTTGTTACATGAAGAACTTGCGGAAGTTTTCCGCAAAATTTGCGAGCGCTCTTCACCACTCATGCTTGCGATAGCCATCAGTTTAGGCGGGTTTCAGAGAACCAATACTGTCTTCCCTGCGCAAGCAGGGATCCAGAAAAAACAGCACACTCAAACATTGTGCGCAACCGGACATTCTGGGTCCCCGCTTACGCAGGGACGACGATACTTTCGCGGGTCCCGGCTTTCGCAGGGATGACGGGCTGGGTCCCCGCTTTCGCGGGGGTGACGACACTTTCGCGGGTCCCGGCTTTCGCCGGGATGACGGGGGAAGAGCACTACACTACGTGCTACAACATCTCCTAGGTCCCCGCTTTCGCCGGGATGACGAAAAGGAACTGGGTCCCCGTTTTCGCGGGGGTGACGACCAATACTGTCTTCCCTGCGCAAGCAGGTCCCGGCGTTCGCCGGGATGACGGGGCGTTTAGTTCTGGGTCCCCGCTTTCGCGGGGATGACGGGCTTTCGCGGGGGTGACGGAGGGTTTAGTGCTGGGTCCCCGCTTGCGCGGGGATGACGAAAAGGAGCTGGGTCCCCGCTTACGCGGGGACGACGACGTTACGCCTTCGCGACAGCAGCGACCTTTACACCATCGGGAGCTTGGCTACCAAGGCAGGGAACGTGGTATTCCGTGCACTAATCTCGATTGCTGTACCGGGTTCGGTGAGGTCGGTGGTTACATAGCCAAGGCCTATGCCCGTACCAAGGTTGGCCGACATGCCGCCGGAGGTGACCGTGCCAACGACGTTGCCGTTGACAACAATGGGATAGCCCTTGCGCGGAAGCAGTTTTTCGGTTTGCATGACAAAGCCGACGAGTTTGCGCGTTGGACCCGATTGTTTTACTTGTGCGATGGCTTCCTTGCCGGTAAACTCGCCTTTTGCAAGCTTGGTAATCCACCCTAGACCGGCTTCTAGTGGATTGGTTGTTTCGTCGATATCATTTCCATACAAGCAGTAGCCCTTCTCAAGGCGCAGTGTATCACGTGCACCGAGGCCAATCCATGCAATGTTGTGTTGTGCACCAGCTGCAAAGAGTTGATCGACTACGCTCCGGGCAGTGTCGGCATCGGCACGGAAGTAGAGTTCGTAGCCGACTTCACCGGTGTAGCCCGTGCGGGAAATGATCATGTCCACGCCTGCCAAAGCCCCCTTCACAAATGAATAGTAGGGGATGTCGGCTAGGTTCACGGAGGTGAGCGATTGAAGCGTGTCGGTGGAGAGCGGACCCTGCACGGCGAGCAGACTGATCTCGTCGCTCTGGTTCTGTATGGTCAGATTTTCAAATCCTGCTGCATGCTTTTCGACCCATGCCCAGTCTTTGTCGATGTTCGCGCCATTGACTACGAGCATGTAGTGTTGCTCGTCGATGCAATACACTAGCAAATCGTCAACAATTCCGCCGTCGGGCATACACATGGCCGAGTACTGTGCCTTGCCTGGCTGCAGCTTGGAGGCATCATTGATGGTGAACGACTGAATGAAGGCGAGTGCATCGGCACCGGCAACATCAAACTCACCCATGTGCGACACGTCAAAAACACCCACGCCTGAGCGTACGATGCGGTGCTCCTCAAGGATGCCCGTTGGATATTGAATGGGCATGTGAAAGCCGGCAAACTCTACCATCTTGGCGCCGGCGGCTACGTGAATGTCGTGAAATGCTGTGTGTTTCATAGATGTCGCTTGATTGTGCGTGGCAAATATAGAGTGTGAGTCGTGCTGGCTGACGCCGAGACCTGCTACAGTGACAGGTTCTATCGAAGGTGGAAGGGGGCTTTGTACTACGCAACACACGGTTGTTTGTGAGGTTGTGGAGATCTTGTTTTCGCATGTAGGTTTGTGTCGTTCAACTACTGTGATCTGTGGAGGGAAGATGATTGCTTTGCTTTGGGGAATTGGCTGCGGTGTTTGCGGTTTGCTATGGGTGATGATGGAGTCGATGACGGGTCGGCTCCAGGCAGGTGAATCAATCGAAACACAGGTGCTGTGGCTGATGCTCACACCCATTGCAGCAATTGGCTGTATGGTCCACAAGCGAAAACAAGAATCAGTGTTCCCGTATTCAGCGGCAATTAAGACGGGAATGCTCGCCACGCTGTGGGGATCCGTTGCACTGACTGTGGTGTGGATGCTGGTAGTGATGGTCCTCGTGCCCGACTATCAGACAATCGTCGAAGTGGGCATTACGAAACAGTCAATCAAGGCGGGGGAGACCGTGCAGCAGTTGGCACAACGAATCAATGCCGCCAAACTGTTACGTACGCCACCGATGCTCTTTGGCATCTCCTTCATCCTACCGATGGTTGTCGGCACTGTAGCTAGCATCATCGGCGCTATTGGATTGCGTACCAAACAGCGCACTTGACATCGAAAAAATGTATACGTTTGTCACGTCCGCCAACAGCGGGTGGGATCTTTGTTGGTGGACCTAGTTTTCTGGTGGGACGTGTCATGGCCACGATGCCATGCAAGGCTCGGCAACGCCGAGCCTTTTTTATTGCCGAGTGTTCGAAGTAGATCGTCATCCTTTATCGACGCTAAGCCATCGCATACACGCACCCTCGCACACGCGTACACGCACCCTCGCACACGCGCACACGCGCACACGCAACCTCGCGCACGCGCAACCTTGAACACACACAACCACGCACACGCGCAACCTCGAACACACACAACCGCGCATACACACAACCTCGCACACGCGCACACTGCGCACACGCAACTTCGTGCACACACAGACCCTCACACCTCGCACACTGCGTGCACTACGCACTTATGCACGTCCTACATGCAACGCACACTAACACGGCATTCAGGCTCAAGTGTACATACGCGATTGTAAGAGTGCATGTAGCTAGTTCGACGATGCAATCACTGACCCAGCGGCTGTTCCTTGCATGTTTGGAAGGAAGACGCGTTCGAGTTCTTCGTGGACGGTAAAGCGCTTGTGAAATTCCGTTTGATCGCGGATGAACGATGCCAGGATTTCCAGGTGCCAGGGTGGGAGAAGGGTTACGTGGACTTCTGTCTGCAACGTGAGCAGTGGTTCGACGAGCTCGAGCGTTTCTGCAGATGTATGCAGGATACGTTCGATTGCATCGGTAGCTACATCGTCCGTCTTGCAGGCCATCAACACATGAATGTGATCACTGTGGACGTGTGTGGCATAGAGCTCGCCCTTTGCCTCCTTGACCGATCGCTGGATGCCCTGCGTAAGGAGTACCCTGGCACTCCCGGGTATGGCTATCGTGCTGGGTTCGGTGAGAAGAAGTAGGTGGACGCCAACGGTCTCGGCTTGCATTGCTGTGCTCCTGAAGTGTTTAGGAGTATGTGTCAGTTGGCGATGAATTGTGACGTGATCCTATCAAATCAAAACTTTTCACTGACAACTTATTTGGACTCAGTCTAAATAAGCGATAAATTCGGACTCATTTTGTCGTACTTATCAGCACCCTCACATGTTCACACGGTCACTCCTTTCCTACCTAACCATTATCGGCATTGCCATCACGTTCATAGGTTGCAGCAACTCGTCAACCAATCCCGACGATACGCTACAAATTCCCACAACGTATGACAGCACTGGGTGGACGTCGAACACCATCGAGCAGTATGCATTGCGTGCACATGCAACGGAGCTCATCGGACTGCTTCGTGGTATCAAGACCGAAACAGATATCCTCACCGATGCACAGGTAGCACCGTCACTAAACGCTCTTGCTGCAGCGATGAATCCCGCAGATCACGATCGCATTGTGGAGTTTGTACAAGCAGCCGTGGCAGCATGCGGACATACCTATACGTGGACGGCTGACCCCGCATCGGCAAGTCCAGGCGGTGTGTATGGCGGACGGTTGTACGACATGTACGGACGCGACCTCAAGGAAATGGTAGAGAAGGCTCTCTTTGCATCCGTCTTCAAATACCAAGCTCTGCAGATCATGAAAGGCGTCGTCACTCCTTCATCTGTTGATAGAATCGTCGCTCTCTTTGGTGCCAACCCTTCCTTCCCCAACGGCTCGACGTCAGCTACCGAGCGTGATGCGTTTGCAGCAGGCTATGCAGCACGACGCGACAAGAATGATGGCAAGGGGCTATATAGTCAGTTCAAGAATGCCGCACTAAAGGCAAAGGCCGCAAGTGCTGATCCAACAAAGTATGCCAGCCAGTTGTCCGAAGCATTGCAAGAAATGCGTGTGGTTTGGGAGCGTTGCATGATGGCCACAGCCGTCAACTACGCCTATACAACCATCTCTACTCTGGCATCAACCAACCTTACGGACTCTACACGATCACTCGGCATGCATACCTATGGTGAATGCATTGGTATTGTAGCTGCCTATGCAAACCTGAATGCTGCTGACCGTACAGCGAGTGGCAACGCCATCACGAGCATGTTGAATCAGCTGCTTGCACCAAAGAGTGCATCACCAACATGCTATCTGTTCTGGCAACAACCGCAGAGTTCCTTGCAGAACATCGAAGCATTCCTACTTACCGTGCAGAATACCTACGGCTTTACTGCCGAAGAAATGGCTGACTTCAAGAACAACTGGGTCTCTGTCCAAAAACGGTAATGATCACCATCCTTCGCTATGCATGCGGTGTGATACTCGTGGGCTTTGCCTTGGTGTCCACCGGATGCACCTCCAACAACAACCCTACGCAGGAGTTCGACCGTAAGGCAATGCTTGCCGATCTTTCGGCAAAGCTTATCGTGCCTGCCTACGAACGTGTGGACGCTGCCATGCTTCGCCTGCAGTCGGCCATCAACGCGTTTACCCAAGCCCCCTCACAGACCCTCTTGCACGATGCAAGGCAACAGTGGGATAGCGTTGCCTATGCGTGGATGGATGCAGTGAGCTTTGACTTTGGTCCTGCCGAAACACTGTATGGCAACCTCTCCGTGAACATCGGCACGTTCCCCGCAGATAGCGTGGGGATAGAACAGTTCATTGCTAGTGGCGATACGGCTTTGCAGAATTTCGAACGAGACACCCGCGGACTCTATGGCATTGAGTATCTGCTCTTTGCAGGGTCGGATCAGGAGATTGTCGACCAGTTTACAGGAGCAGGCGGACAGGTACGGAGTGCCTATCTCCGTAGCATCATGCGACGTATGTACGGCGAGTTGCATGCGGTGTATCAGGAGTGGACGCAGAGCTATGCCACAAGCTTCGTATCGCGCAACGGAACCGATGCAGGCAGCGGAACAAGCGAATTGTTCAATGCCATGAACATCAGTTACGAGATGATCAAGAATTACAAGCTTGGCTTGCCGTTGGGTTTGCGAGCTGGACAGACCAGCGTAGAGCCGACGAAGGTCGAGGCCTACTATAGTGGTCGATCTATCGAACTGATTACCCGTCACTACCATGCCGTGATGAACATCTGGGATGGCCGAGCTCTTGATGGATCCAAGATACTTGGCTTCAAGGATTACCTGCAGGCATTGCCTAGCGGCGACAGATTGATAGATGAAACGCTGCAGCAGCGGAAGTCTGTCGATAGTGCACTTGCCGCTGTTCCAACTACGACACCGCTAAGTGATCAGATTGTAACGAATCCTCAACCCGCGATCACGCTGCAAGCAGAGTTGCAGAAGCTTACGCGCTTTCTCAAGAGCGAACTCTCGTCCTTAACGGGCTTGGCCATTACCTATGCAAGTGGCGACGGCGATTAGCGGTTTGTCTCGATGGTGGAAAGAGTACCAACATGCTCTTGCACCAGCTCGATCGTTAGCCTATGTGCGCATCATCTTTGGTGCGCTCATGGTAGTGAGTTGTACACGGTTCATCGCTCTTGGATGGATTGATGCGCAGTACATCATGCCCCGGTGGCATTTCCCATTCGAGGGCTTTGAGTGGGTGACTACGCTGGGAAACCCCGGCATGTACATCCTGTTTGGTGTGATGTTGACGGCTGCCGTAGGAGTGATGCTCGGCGCATGGTATCGTGTGAGTAGTATCGTCTTTGCCGTTGCCTTTACCTATGTAGAGTTGATCGACAAGACCTACTACCTGAACCACTACTACTTTGTAAGCATCATGGCCTTTGTGCTGTGCTTGTTGCCAGCACATAGGACATTGTCCGTTGACGCATGGCGACGTCCACATCTCAAGGTTGATGCCGTCCCACGGTGGAGTATCGACGTCATTAAAATCCAACTAAGCATCGTTTACATCTTCGCAGCCATTGCCAAGATGAACTCGGCATGGCTCTTCGATGCCATGCCACTGCGAATCTGGATGCCAGCAAACGACACACTGCCGGTTGTAGGGTGGTTGATGACATTGTGGTGGACTCCTTGGGTGTTTTCGTGGGCCGGGATGCTGTATGATCTAACGATTCCATTTTGGTTGTTGAATCGGCGGACGCGTCCGTATGCCTACGTTGCCGTGATATGCTTTCACACCATCACTGGCATGATGTTTCAGATTGGTGTGTTCCCATTGGTGATGACCGGACTTACCACCGTGTTCTTCTTTCCTTCGACGATGTCAGCTGAAGACAAGCGCACTACTTGGGTACCGTCATGGTTTTCAAAAAACCGTGTGCAATCGGTTGCATCGTCGGCCAAACCCACGCAGGCTCGAATACCACGAATCGTTGGTTATGTCATGGGCATTCATCTACTCCTGCAACTTCTACTTCCATGGCGGTGGATGTTAACGAGTGATGACCTGTTTTGGGACGAGAACGGCTATCGCTTTGGCTGGCGTGTCATGGCCATGGAGAAGGCAGGCACGGCACTGTTTACGGTAACGGACAGGGAGACCGGGAAGCGGGGCTACGTTGACAACGCAGAGTTCTTGAATAGTCATCAAGAAAAACAGATGGCCATGCAGCCCGACATGATCCTGCAGTATGCACATAAGCTACATGATGTGTATGAGCAGAGAGGTGTGGCCGACCCGATTATCCAGGCAGAAGTATGGGTCACCCTTAACGGTGCACCAAGCAAACTACTGATCGATCCAGAGGTGGACCTCTCGCGCGAACAGCTAGGATGGGAGAGGAATCGGTGGGTACTCGCGCGCAGGTAATCCTTACATGCATCATGTTGTTTGCCATCACCACTGCACGTTCTCATGAACGCGTAGAGGTGTTGGACACCGTCGTACTCAAGCCCGTGAGGGTGACGGACGACAGGATGAGCGGCTTCCTGATCACGCGCATGGACGATGTAGGCAATGGCGTGATTAGCGCCGCCAAGAAAACGGAACTCGTCAAGCTCGAGAATCTTACCGTCAACACAACGACTAACAATGCCCGACAAGTGTTCTCGAGCATTGTCGGAATTAACGTGTGGGAGAGCGATGCATTAGGATTGCAGCTCGGGATAGGTGGACGTGGCTTGTCGCCCAACCGTACGTCGAACTTCACAACACGTCAGAATGGATACGACATCGCCGCCGATCCACTAGGGTATCCCGAGAGTTACTACACGCCGCCGATGGACTTGCTTGACAGGATTGAGGTCACCCGTGGTGGTGCCGCACTCCGTTATGGTACACAGTTCGGAGGCGTTGTCAACTTCGTCACCAAAGCCCCCTCCCGAGTTGATCCCTTTACTCTGCATGCAAACATTGGTGGGGGATCGTACGGTCTGCTTGCTGGTTCGCTGTGTGTAACGGGCTCAACCAACGGAGTATCTGGTCTTGGCTTTTACCAGTACCGCAAGAGCGATGGATGGCGCGAACACAGTGCGGCAGATCAGCAGACAGCGTACGGTATGGTCACGGCTGATCTTGCCAGTACCGTGCGACTAGTTCTGGACTATACGCACATGGATTATCTGGCGCAGCAACCCGGCGGCTTGTCGGATAAGATGTTTGCCGACGATCCAGAACGCAGCATCCGTGCTCGCAACTGGTTCAAAGTGAATTGGAATGTTGCATCGGCTCGACTCGATGTGTTGATTGACTCGCTTACCACTGCACGAACACTCTTTTCTGCCATGCTTAGTTCACGCGCGGCGTTGGGGAATCTTGATCGTATTACCATGGTGGACCTTGGAGGTCCACGTACAATGATCCACGGTGAATTCCTGAATCTCTTCAACGAAACAACCATCACTCGCGACGTGCCGCTGTTTGGTCATACCTCGACTGTTGCAGCCGGCTTCAGAATCTTTAGCGGTCGAACATTACAGCAACAAGGCAATGCATCGGCTGCAAATGATGCCGACTTCACCTTTACCAACCCAGACAATCTTGAAGGAAGCGACTACACCTTCCCTAACCACAACATTGCTGCTTTTGCCGAAGGCGTTGTGCGCCTTGGCAACGGCTTCTCACTTGTTCCTGGCCTTCGTGTGGAGCGCATCAACACCCAAGCCAACGGATGGTATCGCATCCTTGTGAATGATCTGGCTGGCAATCATGTTGTGGACACCGTCGTCCACGAAAACCGCTCTCGCAACAGAGCGATTGTGTTAGGGGGCTTAGGTTTTTCGTGGAAGGACACGTCGGGCATCGAAGTCTTTGGCAACGTAGTTCAGAACTACCGCGCCATCACCTTTACCGACCTACGGGTGGTAAACCCCAACCTGGTTGTTGACCCGAACATTCAGGATGAGCGAGGCTACACGGTGGACGTTGGATGCCGAGGTACCGTAGCCAACCTCCTTGCCTTTGATGCATCACTCTTCTACCTTCGGTACAACAACAAAATTGGTGAGCTCCTCAAGACCGATGTGCCACCACTGTACGTGCCATATCGCTATCGCACCAATGTTGCCGATGCTTACACGGCTGGTATCGAAGCCGTGGTAGAGCTCGACGTCACGGAATGTTTGCAACTCCGCGCGCGCGACTACCAAGCCCCCTCCCTGTACCTCTTTGTGAATGCAAGCGTGATGGACGGACGTTATGCGTCGACAGCTGATGCAACCATTGCCAATAAACGAGTAGAGCTGGTGCCACCGTACGTTGTACGGACCGGACTACGGTGCTCGTGGAATGAGTGGAGTGCGATGTGTATGGGCTCGTGGGTAGGGGAGCAGTTTACTGATGCGACGAACTCACAGTACAGTGCCACTGCCGTGTCGGGTCTGGTTCCAGCCTATTCCGTCGTCGATGCTTCCGTTGCTTACAAGCACCAGTGGTTTGGACTACGCGCCTCGGTGAACAACCTTCTTGATGCCCGATACTTTACACGCAGAGCCGTGAGCTATCCAGGACCAGGAATCATTCCATCGGAGCCGCTTACCGTCGTCCTGAGTCTATCGGTTGCTGTAGACTAGATGAAGACTGAATGCGCGCTTCTGCTTCAACACCAGACAAACAGTATTCATCACCGCATGTTTCGGCAATCGTTGTCACCCAAACGACCTTTCGACGTTATATACCTCACATGTGGCATACCGATGTACGTTAGCATTCTTGAGATTGATTCGACGAGCAGTAACAACCCTTGTACAACACCGTGAATTTTATTGTAGTGCTTCAGTCACAGAATGTTGGACTGTAGATCGGTACGTTCGCATGGAACTATTATCCACTTCAGTGTAAGACAGCAGAATATGGGCATATTCAGCAAATTGTTTGGCGCAGGATCAGGATCACTGGCAGACGTTCTCAAGCAGGATGTAGCGATTATTGACGTTCGCTCACCCATGGAGTATAGCAATGGACACGTAAAGGGGTCAACCAACATTCCACTCGATCAGTTGCAAAGCTCCTTGACGCAATTACCAACCGACAAGACAATTGTCTTCTGTTGTGCCAGCGGCGCACGAAGTGGAGTAGCGACCAAGCTTGCCGCATCCAAGGGGCTGCAAGCCATTAACGGCGGAGCGTGGACTAACGTTTTCCAACACATGAAGAATAGCTAATGCTGCGTTCAATCATCACTTTCGGCTTGCTCCTTGTTGGAGCAACTCTCTTACCCGCTCAAACCTTCAAGAATGTGACGCCAGCAGAAGCAAAGCAATTGATCGACAAGGGTGGCGTGATCATCCTGGATGTGCGTACCGAAGGAGAGTGGAACCAGGGTCACCTTAAAGGCGCAACACGTATCGACGTGATGGACAAACAGTTCAAGCAGAAGGTGAGCAAGCTGGACAAGAGCAAGCCGATAGTGGTGTATTGCGCCGTCGGTGGACGCAGCGCGTATGCCTCTGACGACATGGTAAAGCTTGGCTTTACCAAGGTCTACAACATGGACGGCGGAATCAAGGGCTGGCGCAAGGCCGGCTTCCCGTTGCAGAATTAGGGTTACTCTAGATAGCCCCCTCACACTTGTCTGTACAGATAGGCAATCCGTACCGTTCGAGTTTGCTTTCGCGCCTACGCCTGCAAGGTAGCGCATCGGAAGGTCATACCTGTCGTCAACACGTTTGTTAGACGTTTCGGGCGACGCTTCTTTACGCTGCTGCTTTCATAACAACGACCTCAAACTTTCCCCCGATTGGCGTGTAACATTCCATTTGGATTCACCGTAGCAGTCGCAATTCCCGCAGATAGGGGCGGGATTTCCAACCACATTCACAGGAATGGGAATGCGACTCATCGTTTTATTGTGCATGATTGTTGTTGCACAGGCAGGACGTGCACAGCATGTAGTGAGCGGCCGGGTAGTAGATGCCGCAGATGGCCGACGTCTGGTTCGTGCAACGGTTGCGCTACTCAATAGTGCTGATAGTACCGTAGTTCGGGGGACGTATACTGACACAACGGGTAGATTCAAACTAGACTACGACGATGGACAGCACCAACTGGTTCGCGTGAGCTATGTGGGGTACCGAACGCTAGTTCTCTCCATTCCTGATGCTCAAGGCATGAATAGTGTTGGCCTTGGCGACGTCGCAATCGGATTAGCAGACCATGAAGCTGTAGAAGTCTCAGCCAACCGTGATCTGATCGAATACTCAGCCAACAAGAAAGTCTTCAACGTCGATCAGAACGTCGCTGCAGCATCGTCGATGGCGATTGATGTTCTTAAGCAGGTGCCAACGGTAAACGTCGACCAAGAAGGTAACATTACGGTGCGAGGAGCATCGAGCGTTAACATCCAGATTGATGGGAAGCCCATTTCTGCCTATGGCAATCCAACGCAGGTACTGCAGAGTCTACCAGCAAGGACTTTGGAGAAGGTCGAAGTCATCACCAATCCTGGCGCGAAATACGATGCTCAGGGGCAGAGCGGCATCCTTAACATCGTCCTCAAAAAACTCAACACCGATGGTGTTAACGGCATGGTCACCGCAGCAACTGGGTTGTACGACATGTATGCCTTGTCGGCAACAGGCAATGCTCGGCAGGGGGCTTTGAATGTGAACCTCAGCGGCGATTACTCAAGCAACCGACACATTCGATATAAGCAATCGGACACGTGGTTTGAGGACAACACCTATATCAATCGCTTTGGACCGAGCTACTCAAAGGGCAAGGGCGGCGGTCTCCGACTGGGTGCAGATCTGCGTCTATCGGACATGCGGACGGTGTCGATCTCCGGTGATTACCGTCAGTACGTTGGTTCTGCCTACGATCCGTTCTACACATCTCGTTATACGACTTCAAATGGAGTAGTTGACGCGACATACACTACGTTGATCCCCAACGGACTGAACGTGTTTGAAAATGGGGGAGTGTATGTAGACTACGCCGAATCTTTTGCCGACAAAAGGCAACGTCTAACGGGCAGTGCATACTTCATGCCATCGTATTTCGATGTGAGGAATACGCTTGAGATGTCCAACAGCTATAACGACTTCGAACCATTCGGCAAACCCATTGATGGGCGTAGCGTACAAATGGTCGGTACATCCTTCACGAGCCAGTCACAGCTCGACTATGCCCTTCCGATCGGTGATGTTACCACAATCGAGACTGGTGCGAAGGTAGTAACACAGCACATTGACTCCGATTTCAATTTTGACAGACTTGACTCAGCAGGCGCATATCACCGAGACCCAACAGGAAGCAACTCAGCTAAGCACCAGGACAACGTCTACGCTGCATACTTCAACCTCAACTCATCTATTGATGCCTTCAAGTATCAACTGGGTCTACGCAGCGAGATCACAACCAACTTCTTCGCCAATGTGAATAGTCCTTCCAGCAATCTTGATCGCACGTATTGGGGACTATTCCCAAGTGCTTCTTGTAGCTATGAGCTAAGTCCAGCTACCTCTATTCAGGCATCGTATAGTCGTCGCATCAACCGTCCACATGCCACGCAGATCAATCCCTTCCTTGACAAGAGTGACTCGTTGAACTGGCGCACTGGTAATCCCAATCTCCTGCCAGAGTACACACATGCATTCGAGACGGGCATTGCACATTCATTCGACAATGTGTTTCTGAGTGCCGAGGGTTTCTATCGTCTGACGGACAACGCCATCAACCTACGTTTTAGGGAACAGGTTGCCCCCAACGTCATTTTGGAGAAGCCGTACAACTTTGGTAATGGCAGGTCATACGGAATCAACACCTTTCTTAACGCCTCCGTATTTGACTGGCTACGGATGAATGGTGAGTTCAGCTACTATTTCCAGCAAAGCGAGGGTGAGTTCCGGGGAAGCGACTTTAACAGTGCGGCTTACGGCTGGAATGCACGGATTATCATGATGGCAACGCTTCCTGGTGCAATCAACATGCAAGTCAACTATGATTACACGGCGCCACAGGTAATACCACAAGGCAAGCGTTACGAATTCGCAATCATGTCCATGAGTTGCAACAAATCGTTTGTCGACGATCAATTAACCGTAGGTCTCAACTGGACTGATTGTTTGCGAACAGCTCGGTTTGGTGGCACTGTCGACAGTGCTGACTTCAACACCGTACTCCTGAATCAACGCGACTACACCTTGCTCTCGCTCAATGTCTCATATCGGATCAACAATTACAGAGAACGCCGTGGTCAGCAGCCAGGTGCACAGTCCGCCGGTGCCAATTCGATCTAGATCATGTCTCGATTAATGCATCCGGTACGATCTGCTGATACTTGACAACAAGCGACGACCTTACGCTCGACGGACAGGTACAGTAGGGTTCAGCCAACAGTAAACACCAATACAAACATCACCGTATATAAGCGAGCCGCTCCATGAAAATCATGAGGCGGCTCGTGAATGTATATACAGAAGCGTGCGTTGCACTAAAAACGGGCTTACTCTAGATAGCCCCCTTCAACCAATCCCTTAGCGTCGACCGCTGTTGAGTCCACGTAGCTCCAGATTCGCGCTTCAAGGCGTTTGGACTTGCCCTTGCCAATTCGGGCAAAGTATGCCTTAGCTGCAGAGGTAACTTCCTTGCCATCCTTGTCGTAGAACATCACCCGTACGGTGGGATCAACCAACGTATGCTTGGACCCATTCTTCACTGTAACCGTCACCACGCAATCTTCGGGGTTGGTGCGCTTCCACGAAACAGCCACGCTGCACTTGGCATACTCCTCAGCGTCACCAGCGATCATCGTCGCAGCGGTAACAAAGCACAGGCAGGCTGCCACGATTCCAACAACTCTCATTGATATTCTGTTCATGGCAAGAACATAGCAAAGAAGTGCTTGCCGTGCAACTGCAGTGTGATGTGTGCGCCGTACGGTCATCCCCGC
>JAGFIZ010000086.1 GCA_024103135.1 Bradyrhizobiaceae bacterium
GATAGTAGTGCTCGCGCCATGCAGAGGAGTTGACGTTGTCCTTGCGAAAAATTCAAGCCCCCTTCCGTCACCATCGAATTCAACCCACGTGGTAGCGAGCGGATATGCTGGTCCAGGTGTACACGTCGTAGCGATGTCCAGACTTCTACGTCGGAGGACAGGTTATACCGATCGAGATTGCTCCGTATGGTCCCAAGGAACAACGTCGGATCCTGAGGGATGATGGCGAGGGCACGACGCAGTGTACCAAGTGGTACTGACGCAATGTCCACACCATCAATCTCAATCGAACCATGCTCGGGTTCGACAAACCGGAACAGTGATTGAAACAATGTGCTCTTGCCCGATCCTGTGCGACCGGTTATCCCGACCTTGCTTCGAGCAGGAATGTGTACCGAAACATCATGAAGTATGCGAGGTAGTACTGGGGCATAACGCACACTAAGGTTGCGTATGGAAATCTCGCCGTTGGATGGCCAATGCACAAGTGTAGCATCAGATGCTTGGGGACGTGTTGTCTGCGGCTCTGGTGCGAGCTTGCTGTAGGTGTGCAGACGTTCGACTGACGTCATCCTACTCTCCACTTCACTAAATGCCCGCACCGTCCAGTTAAGATTGCCCCAGAAGCTTAGGGCATACGTGAGTACCAGACCAGCCATCCCTGCCGTGATGGCACTACTCTGGGCAAGGTAGACGATGACGATGCTCGTCGTGAGCCCTACTACGCCACTGATCATAGGCACACGAACGCTAAACCAGCGATTGAGCAAGATGCTCGTGTAATAGCTGCGTTGGTAGTTGGTGAGTATGTCGAGAAAGTCATCGTAGAAGTAGCGCTCTCGTCCAAAGCCATGAATCACATCGAGTCCGGTTACCATTTCCTTGAACTGCGCATACCGTGGACTTCGCGCTATGCTCTCAAGACGCTTCGCTTCTCGTGCTGCAGACCGGTAGTCACGTTGCAGACGGTAGTAGAGCCACAGCACGGGAATAAAGACGATGCTGACAACTGGAACAACTGATACAACAAGGATGAGTGAGCCAATGGTTTGAGCTAACGACTTGAAGCTCTGCTCGAGGTTCCATGACAGGTGATCATCAACGGCTTCTTGATCACGTGCAAATCGGTTGAGTACGCGTCCGATTGGCGTTGTGTCAAAGAAACGAATGGTTGCGCGCAACACACCTTCCAACGCTTGGTCATGTAACGTCCGTCCAGCCGCTGCAGCGCGCCATAACCAGGCAAGACGTTCAACAATCCAACCAAGCAGTACGACGATGCCGATGAGACCGAATATGCCGACTGCAGTAAGGGCGTCCATCGACTGTGCTAAGCCGCGCCCATCTGCCCAGTAGCCCAGCCACCACGTTTGCAAGATGGGCAGCACGGTGATGCCTGCGGTGGTAACCAGCAGCAATGCTGCTATCAGTGGTGCAGTAATCGGGTTTGATCCGATGACGGCTCTTGCATAGGCCTTATACACGTCGTTGCGTACGGCTCCAGTATCTCTGTCTTCATCGCTCATGAACCGGTCCTCTTCCATTGCAGAAGGCAAGGGTGAGTGGACGGCTAGCTCATGTACCGTGTTTGCCGAATTGAGTATGGTGCTGGATAACTCCGATGTTGCAGGAAGTTCCGGGATGTATTGCTTTACGGCATCGTACGTACCGAGAGCAACGATTGAACCGTGATCCATCACCACGATGCGGTCAAAACGTTGCAGGTGTTCAAGTCGATGCGTTACCACAATACGGGTGATGGACTGCCATTCACCAAAGAGTAAGGTGTTGACCAAGTGATGTTCCGTACTTGCATCAACAGCCGAGAGGGGATCGTCAAGAAATACAATGCCTGGTTGCGAGTAGGCAGCACGAGCTAGTGCGATGCGCTGCTTCTGTCCGCCACTCAAGTTCACACCCCGCTCGCCAATCTCTGTGGCAAGACCGGCGCTCATTGCATCAAGATCTTGTTGGAGGGCACAGTGCTGGACGACGGTCGTTAGGCGTTGTTCATCCGTTGACTCTGCGTAGCCAAAGACAATATTGTCAGCAACCGTTGCATTGAGGATGAAGGCTTCCTGAGGAACGTAGGCCATGCGTGGACGCGATGTCGACGGTACATCGAACTTGACAAGGCCCGATGAAACAACATGGAGTCCGGCCAATGTGCGTAGCAATGTACTCTTCCCCGAGCCAACACCGCCGACGATGGCTATTGCTTCGCCGGGTTGTACATGGAGAGTACACTGATGAAGTGCATCGACATGTGCATCAGGATACCGCAATGAGACCTTCTCGGCACTACATCCAATGGGTTGGGAGGGGGCTGTGGTTTCGCGTTCATCCTCGTCGCGTGTTGCAGCACTGAAGTACTCGTGAAGACGTTCCGTAGCCACACGTGCATGTTGCAAGTTGGCCAGGAGGTGACTCACCATACCAAACGGTTCTTCGAGAATGGCAAAGAGCGAGAGGCAGGCGAAGATTGTCGGTGCTGTAAGTGTGCCTCCAAGCATGACGAATGTTGCAAACCCGGTAAAGGCCACCAATGTTGTCACGCTGATAAACAGCGCTGTGCTGAGTGCATCAGTAGCAACAATGCGTATTCGGGTGTTGATCTCCTTTGAACGAACACTGGCAACGTCAGCATGGACGGCATCTTCCCATGCCTGGAACTTTACCACACGTATGCCTTGAAGGATTTGTGACATAAGCGTTATGCGCTCGTCACGGTATCCCATTAGTTGATGGTCAAGAGAACGATATCGCCTTGCAACCGCAAGGGCAACGGGGGTTAGGGCAATGAGCACGAGGAAGGATGCTAGGGTGGCAACACCCAAGAAGGACCACAGGAGTGCCAGACCAACCAGTGTCCGAAGGAGTCCGCTTACCGCCTCAGGAATAAAGAATGCACCCTCGGCAATGGCATCGGTATCACTGGAAAGGTGGTTGACTAGGTCACCCGTACGCATGGTACTACGTGCGCTATGACGTAGCCGTAAGGCCTGCCGGACGACGCGATTGTTGATTCCGTTGACAACGGTGGCAAAACCTTTGAGGGCATTATAGTAGAAATGTTGGACAGCTAGCGCGCCAAGCATGCCCGATAGGCCAAGGGCGATGGCTGTTGCGTAGAGTTCCGTTGCACGACCAGCTGATGCTTCGGGTAGCAAGCGCAGGACATGAGCCAGCAACAGTGGTGCTGACAGTACGAAGACCATGTACAGCACACTGCAGAGGAGTACATTCCATGATGGTCTGCCTACGGCCCAGAATACTTGCCACAGGAAGGTCCCGAATCTTCCCGTGTTGGCTACATCAAAGGCATGAACTGCCGAAGCAGGTGAGAACTGTTCGGGGAGCGGTAGATAGTCAGTCGACTCGATTGGGCGCACTCGTCCAATGCGAATTAGCGCTTTCGCACGAGTGAAGAACAAGGAATCGAGAAGTTGACGTATCATGGTGGTAAGGGGCGGAAGCTACGCACGCTTTCCGTATGGGTTGCGGCCTCAAGTTGAAGGAAAGAAATCAGCAGCGACGTTGTTCACATCAGCACTGTGAACATGCGAAAGCGAAGCCGTGTGCTGGAAATGCAGTCTTGTCAAGGAAGTGGACTGCAATGCCTCTAGAACATGCTATCAAAGTTCCTGCCAATGCCTGCCCAATGTTGGATGGACTGGAGCTGCTGGAGGTCTAAGACAATCAAGTCCTGAATTAGTAACCGTTTTCCTGTACACCAAAAGCAGGGAAAAAGGGGAGCGTTGCACTATTTTTGTATGACGTTGACGATGGTATTTGACCAGAGCGAGTGTCAAATCGTATTGTTACGATCGTTAGTGTGAGTGCTGGTGAACCGCATCAATCGTTGAGCGAACCAACATCACGGAATTGGGCGAGTGCTGAAATTGGCAGACAGGCGGGTCTCAGAAGCCCGTGTCGGTTACGACGTGTGGGTTCAAGTCCCACTTCGCCCACGACGCGTTCACGTAAAGTGAACAACCCAAGCGCGACGGCGCCTCTGAGCATCGGATTGGGAGAACGATGCTACTGGTTAGTTGCAAGGTCGGCAGTTTGAGCATAACGCTTCTTTCTGTTGGCGGTTGCAGAATCATATCAGCAACATAGAGGCATAGTCCTAGCGTCATGACAGTACTGGCAATACTGTCCACATATCAATTTTCTTTGATGGTATTTCATGTCACGTCGACTTCCATTGGTGAGTCTACTCGGAATCATCGTCGGTATCGTTATCTCAACGGCTCAAGTATTGCCTGAGGTATCTGCTAGAGCAGACAAGCGCACACTACGTGAGCGCGCAGATGAGGCAATGCAGAAGGGTGCACCTGATTCCGTTGTTATCTCGCTTTACGAGCAGTGGCTCAATGCCGTTCCCATGGATGCCGAAGCGGCCCGCCAGCTATCGTTGCTGTACACACGCGTCGGTCGTACTGCCGATGCAGCAATAGCCGCGTCGATGGCTACGGAAACCAAGCCCCCTGCTGACCCCAGAATTCAAACCGTCAACACGCTTCAGGTGCGGATGGGAACGTATAAGGTGCTTCTGCCATCCGTGATGAAACCGGCAGAAAAGTACCCTGCCGTGCTGGTGTTGCATGGCAACGGACATACGGAAGACACCATGGTTGAGTGGGTCAAGTCGCTGAAGATGGATAGCGTAATCTTTGTCTTCCCAAGAGCGCCGTATGCAAAGATCCCGGAGATCATGGCCTCGCATCGACCGCGGTTTAGTGGGTCGGGACCCGATCTGGGATTCCCGGATAGCTTGCTCACCGACGTTGTCGAAGCCACTGCAGCATGGTATCACGATGCTCTCACAGATGCGTCAGCACGGTTCCCCGTGTCGAAAGTGAAACCGGTGGTTATCGGATTTAGTCAGGGTGGCTTCCTGAGCTATGCCGTTGCCACAAAGTATCCGCAGACCTTCCAGTCGGTTGTCTCGATCTGCGCCAGCATGTATCAGTATGGCAACGTGCAACGGTACTTCCCGACGTTGGCCTCGTATGGCATTGATGCACTCGTGATGCATGCTAAGTCGGACCCCGTAGTACCATTCCAGACAGGCGAAATGATTGCTGCCTTGCTTAAGGACGCTAGGGTCAAGTGTAGCTTTGAAGCATTCGAAGGCGGACATTGGCCTTCGGATGTGGCTACTGCCCGCGTTCGACAGTGGTTGCACCATCACCTTCACTAGTACCCAGAGGATACTTCATGAGCAGGGCTTACGCATTTATCAGCATGATTGCTGTGTTGTTCGCTGTATGGTCGAGTCAGACCACGGCGCAAATCGAGCGTACCGTGGGACTGTTGAAAGCCGATACATCCGCACAAGATGGTTACGTCTTGTTTACACCCTTGTATGGGACCAAGACATACTTGCTGGACATGTGTGGTCGGATGGTGCATGAATGGCAGAGTGACTATCCAGCTGGCTACACAGCCTGGTTGCTACCGGATGGCAGGTTGGTGAGAATGATCAGTGTGAGCACCTCTCCAATTGGCGACTCTGCTTCAGGCGGAGTCGAAGTCCACACCTGGGAAGGTGAACGTCAATGGCACTTCGAACTGTATAACGACAGTATGTGCATGCACCATGCACTAGATTTTCTTCCGAATGGTAACCTTCTGGTGGTTGCCTACAAGAGAGTATCAAAAGAGAAAGCCATTGCTGCAGGCAGAGATACTACCGTATTGGGCAGCTCACTGTGGTCGGACGTCATCCTCGAAATCCAACCAACGGGTCCAACCAGCGGACAGGTCGTGTGGGAGTGGGATGCAATGGACCATCTCATCCAGGACTTCGATTCAACCAAGGCTGGCTTCGGGGTCGTTAGCGAACACCCTGAGAAAATTGATTTCAACTATCCCGTTATTCGAGATCCCACGCGTGGAACCGATAAGTGGCACGTCAATGCCGTTGCTTACAATGCCGAACTGGATCAGATCATGATTTGCACGCCAGTGAACAACGAAGTGTGGATTGTTGACCATAGTACAACGCCTGAAGAAGCTCGCAGCTCAAAGGGTGGACGGTACGGTAAGGGCGGCGATTTACTCTACCGTTTTGGCAATCCATTGGCGTACCGTAGAGGAGACTCGACACGCAAGCAACTCTACTTCCAGCATGATGCTCATTGGATTGCACCTGGCATGCCTCATGCCGGAAAGATGATGGTGTTCAATAATGGGACCGGACGTAGAGGAGGGAGTTTTTCATCGGTCGATATCTACACGTTGCCTGTAGATGACAGCGGTGCGTATGCGATGGAGCAGGATGGAGTGTGGGGACCCGACACAGCAACGTGGAGCTACTCACAACGAGGCAAGCCACCGTTTTTTAGTCCGTTTATCTCTGGCGCAGGGATGCTGCCCAATGGCAATGTGTTCATCTGTGAGGGGGCTAAGGGTCGATTGTTTGAAGTTAACCCCAATGGACAGATTGTATGGGAGTATCAGAGTCCGATAAAGGTCGACTCTGCCTTTTCGCAAGGTGCAAGCCCAAAGGTCACATCGGTATTTCGCGCTTACAAGTATCCCGCATCGTACCCAGCATTTGCAGGAAGAGATTTGGGTCGGGGCATCCCGCTCGAAGCTAATCCAACGCCGTATGACTGTGTCTTTGACACAACAACATCGGTACAGGAAGTGCAAAGCACGGCAGTCATCGACGTCTATCCAAATCCTTTTACTGACCAGTTGACGATCTCGACTCCACGCATCAATGCGCGCTATCAACTGTTTGATGTGCAAGGTAGCGTGATACTTAACGGTGAGTGCTCAACAAACAGCCATTACATCAACACGGAGCACCTACCAAGCGGTGTATATATCCTTGCCGTTGATGGTGCCGTACGTCCGATTGTTAAGCATGGTAGCGTGCTACGCTAGAATACCTCGGCATACTTGAGATTGTCGGCACCGATAATATGTCCCCCTTGAAGATCGAACTCAGGTTTGAGCTTCAAACGGCTGGGTGGATGTAGGGCACATAGGCGTACTTTTTTTGTTGTGTACAGGCATAGCTCGTAACCTATGAGTTGCAATGGTGTTATGTGTTTCACAACTGCACTTTGTGCAGTGTGATTCCACCCGGTTCACGTCCTACAGATCAAACACCATTTATGCAACGACTGCTTTCGCTGCTCATGGCCGTGCTGTGCCTACCTGGCATGGTATACGCACAACTCACCGTCGGCTTGATTGAAGCCAACCCATCGTCCAGCCCTGGCTATACGCTCATGGCGCCGCTTAATTCCACGAACACCTACCTTATTGACCAGTGTGGTCGGCTAGTCCATCAATGGCAGAGTGACCATACCTCGGGTGCTGCTGCCTATCTCTGCCCTAACGGTGATCTGTTACGTCTGCTCAAGATGGGCAACTCGCCCTTGCTCAGTGGCATCGGCGGAGGTATCGAACGTCGGTCATGGGATGGTGAATTGCTGTGGAAGTATGTGATCTCCGACAGCAACTTTGCCATTCACCACGATGCAGTGCTGATGCCCAACGGTAACATTCTTGCACTGATAGCCGAACGTATCCCCAAGGCCGAAGCACAACAAGCCGGAAGAGACACTGCCTACCTGCAAGGTGATCTTCTTGTTGATGCTGTGTACGAGATACAGCCCGTTGGCGATACGGGCGGTATCATCGTGTGGAAATGGAGACTAATGGACCATGTGGTGCAGGACATCTCGCCCGACCGAGCAAACTATGCCAGTCTGTCGAGTAGTCCAGGGAAGATCAACATCAACTTTGTTGACCCAATTCAGGGTATCGGCATGATAGACTTTAGTCATGCCAACAGTATTGACTACAATCCAGAGACCGACGAGATCCTGATCTCGGCTAGAAACTTTAACGAGATCTGGATACTTGATCACTCAACGACGACGCAGGAAGCAGCAACATCAACTGGTGGTCGTCACGGAAAAGGTGGCGAGTTGATCTTCCGTTGGGGCAACCCCGCAATGTATGGCATCGAGAATGCCGAGAAACAACTATTTGGTCAGCACAATGCACGGTGGATCACTCAGTACTCACCGATGAATGGGAAGATCATGGTGTTCAACAATGGACTGGGTAGACAGGGTGGACAGTATGCAACGGTGAATGTGCTTACACCTACGATGACAAAGGATGGGGCATACGTTCGTGAAGAGGATGGCACGTACAGTCCTGTAGCTCCGGACCTTACCTTCGGCGATGGCGGTACTCCTTCTCTGCAGAGCGTGTTCATGTCAGGTGCATCGTTTACCAACAATGGTACACTACGCATTACGGAGGCCTTGCTAGGACGCATCTCGGAATATCGTCTCGACAACACACTCCTGTGGAGTTACGTAAACCCAGTTGTTGCCAGTGGTCCACTAGAGCAGGGGGCTAACCCAGCAGGCAACATTGTCTTCCGTAGCGAGTTGTACAGTCCGAACTATCCTGCCTTTGCAGGCAAGACGCTGGTAGGAACGCAGCCCATCGAGTTGAACCCTGTGGTAAACAATTGTACCGTAACAAATCCAACGACGGTCGTTGATCCCGGTCACATTCAGGTTGGTGCTTACCCTAACCCATTTACCAGCGAGCTTGAAGTTACTCTTGATGCCGAAGCCAGCAGCATAGCTGTCGTGAACGCCCTGGGTGAAGTCGTCGTCCATGTACCCGTTGACAATAGTTCCATGCGTTTGAGCCTCGGTTGGCTTCCGGCTGGTACCTATGTGCTCCGAGCCAATTGCGGACAAGGTCTGGTGGTTGTGAAGCTGCCATAGTAGGCATCCATGCCACCTACATATTGGCATCCCTGAGGCGAACGGTGGTAGGACTGGCGTTGCAAGCATGACCTGGCGGCAGCGTTTTGAATTTCGTTTCATCATACGGTTATGCTTATCGGTGGATGGGTGGCGTAGTACAAAGCCCCTTTCCCAATGGCTGACAACTATATTTGTGCGTCGTGGGAAAAACTCACGTTGTATGACTGATCATTTGGATTTGGAACCATGAGTCTGCCACTAACGCCAACATCTACCATCGAGAGAGTGCAAAAGCTGCGGCATTCCAAAATCTTGCGTGAAGTGCAGGATAAGGATACCGTGGTGATGTTTGAGGATCCGTTAGAGAACGACATGGTACTCAACATGGGTCCGCAGCATCCGGCAACACACGGAGTTCTTCGCGTACTCATCCGACTCGATGGCGAGACCGTTGTGAAATGTGTTCCTGAGCTTGGGTATTTGCATCGCGGTTATGAAAAGCTAGCCGAGAACTGTACCTATCACGAGTTTATTCCCTTTACGGACCGGTTGGACTACATTAGTCCGATGTCCAACAACGTTGCCATTTGCATGGCAATCGAGAAGCTTGCCAACGTCGAAGTTCCCGAACGCGGCACATGGGTGCGCATGCTTGTTTCAGAGATGGCCCGGATATCGAACCACCTGCTGGCCATGGGTGCAACGGCGATGGACGTGGGTGCAATGACGGTGTTCTTGTGGACCTTTACGGAACGCGAGAAGCTCTATGATTTGTTCGAGCGGATCTGTGGTGCACGGTTCACTACCAGCTATGCTCGTATCGGGGGCGTAGCCAATGATATCCCTGATGACGTTTTGCGTGATATTCGAGCATGGTTGAATCAAATGCCGGAGCGAATGCGCGAAGTCGAAGGTCTGGTGAATCGAAACAGGATTTTCGTCGACCGTATGGCAGGCATCGGTTACCTAGCACCTGATGTTGCCATTCAACTAGGCATTACTGGTGCCACCTTGCGTGGAAGCGGTATTGCGTATGACTTGCGTCGGAAGCAACCATACATGTTCTATGACCAGGTTGAGTTCGACGTTATTACCAAGAACGATGGTGACTGTTACTCACGATACATTGTAAGAAATCTCGAAATCTGGGAGTCGATGAAGATTTGTCACCAGTGCCTTGACAAGCTGGAGACCATGCCCAGAACGGCAGTGATCAACGACACGCAGCCACTATCGGTCATGTCGCGCAAGTCGCTCATCTACACCAAGATGGAAGACCTGATCAACGACTTCATGCTTATCAACTTCGGCACACAGCCACCAGTTGGTGACATCTACAGTGCCATCGAAAGTCCAAAGGGTGAACTCGGCTTCTACTACGTGAGCGACGGGTCGGGTCAGCCCTACAAACTCAAGATCCGTAGCCCATCATCCTCGAATCTTCAAGCATTGAAGATGCTTTGTGAGGGGGCTATGGTTTCGGACGTTGTGGCAATTATTGGAAGCATCGACCCAGTGATGGGAGAGGCCGACAAGTAACAATCGCGGTGCAGTAAGGAAAACTCCTATCCTGCACTCGTAACGCCGTACTACTCGTGCCGCATCCATCGTCCATAACACCGGAACGTGCAGCAAGGCTGGAAGCAGCCTTGCGTCGGCGACAGCCCTCGCTTACCGTTGTTTTTGAAAACGTCCACGATCCCCACAACGTCAGTGCCGTCATTCGCACGTGTGATGCTGTGGGGATTCCTGTTGCGCATGGCATCTATCATGGTCGACAAGTCTTTCCGACCCTTGGAGAAAAGAGTTCGGCAAGTGCGAAAAAGTGGGTCGACGTAGTCCTTCACGACAGTGTTGAGTCGTGCTATGCATCACTTCGAGAACAAGGGTACAGCATCTACACAACACACATGGCCAGCGATGCCGTGAGTTTGTACGACCTGGATCTTACGGGACGCATTGCCTTGGTATTTGGCAACGAGCATGATGGTGTATCAGAGCAAGCACGAGACCTGGCCGATGGAAACTTCATTATTCCCATGATGGGAGTTGTCCAATCACTCAACATCAGCGTTGCCTGTGCAGTGAGCCTGTTCGAGGCCTTGCGGCAACGTGTGGCCGTCGGTATGTACGATCGCTCGAGTTATTCACCGTCAGAAATGGAAATTCTTCGTAATTCGTGGTTTAGCAAGTAGCGTTTGTAGCACTATTCGGTGATTGAATGTACGTGTGAGTACAGTTCGAACCGATATCGAGAGAGCAGGGTTACTGCTCTCAACAGCTCGGAGTGTCCAATCGGACAATGCTCACCACGCCATCGCTACGTTAGACGAGGCCATACAATTGGCTGATCACCATGTACGGAATGTGACCCGTGATAAAACATGGTGGAAGGAGTTCCTTTGCACGGTACTCTATGAACGTGCCTTGTTGCACGAGGCTCAAGGTGATCATCATGCAATGTTTGCTGATACGGAGGCAGCATTTACCCTGATTAGTGAGGTACAGGATCAGGCGATGGCATTCAAGGTGCGATTGCTCTACGGCCGAAGCTTACTCTCACAAGGTGCCATGGATGAGTGTCTTGAGATCTTCACCACGCTTTGGTCGTCTGTGCCAACAAACGTCGACCAATCGGTACGAGGCGTCATTGCAGGAAACATCGCCACGGTGCTCTTTGCACTAAAGAACTTTGATGAGGCGCGGACCTGGTTCGAGCATGCAGCACAAGTCTTCGACGACTATGGCATACCAAGCAAGCAAGCTCATGCTCTTCGTGGCATCGGTATGTCGTACAGCAAGATGGGCGAGTATTCAGAAGCGTTTTCCTGGTACAACAGGGCCTTGGAGCTGGTGACAAAGTCGAACAAGTATCCGGCGCGTGAACATATCAGCGTTCTCGAGAGCATCGGTGTAGATCATTTGAATCTTGCTGACATCACGCAAAAGCAGGCGCACTACAAAACGGCACTGAAGCACTTCCACGAGGCACTAGGGTTGGCACAACAGTATGGGTATGTCGACCAGGAGATTGCGATTCAACGTAACATTGGTCTGGTATATGCAGAATCAGCATTCAATGGGGCCGACAAGCAACGAGCGAGGGAGCAGCTAGAGCTTAGTCTGCAAAAAGCACAGGAACACAACATCAAACTGTTGGAATCGCAGGCATTTCGTGATCTCTCCGTCATTCTTGAAGATATGGGTGATATCCCGGCAGCACTCGCAGCAGTCCGATCGTGGCATCAACTGGAGCGTGAACTGTACAATGAACGATCGGCCAAGCAAGTGCGACAGCTTGAGCTACGCCTTGCCACTGAACGGGCCAATTCTGAGCGAACTCGTGCTGAACAACAAGCCGAACTTCTCAGTCAGATTGTGGAGCAACAACGCGAACAGGTAACCTCCATTACCATGGCCATCGGGCAGAAGAATGCCACGCTCCGAGACGTGCGCATTCGACTCCTTGCCATTGCTGAAGCTGGCTCCGACCCAGCCATGCAGAAGGAGATTCGGATGCTTGCAAGAAAACTCGAGTTAGCAGAAGACAGCGACGAGTATTGGAAAGGACTCGAAAGTCAACTGACGCTCGTGCACTCGGCAGCAATCCAGGCATTACACTCGCGGCATCCGACACTAACTCCAACGGAGCAGCGCGTCTGTGCTCTCGTATTTCATGGTCTAAGCACCAAGGACGTTGCCAGGATACTGGGGACGGAGGCTAGAAGTGTAGAGAAGTACCGTCAACGTATTCGAAAAAAACTTGAGTTAACGCTTGACGTGAATATCAAGGACTACATGACGTCGCTTGTTACGACGCAGTCCGTCAACACTCCTGAATCGAACCCGCGTTAGCAATCAGGATAAAGCCGTTTTCCGCCCTGCATTTGGTTGTGGTAGTCAAGGGGAGCCTGCTTCAGCGGTTCGCCCGTTTTTTGTCCGGGTGCATCGTGCTATCTGCATGTGCATGTTCGCACCGGCTCGCGGAACGTTGCGGCTGTGCAGATCACGTAGTGAGTGCCATGCCGGGCTCGTGGGCCATCTCTTGAACATTCGCTGTATTCATCAATGTAGGGAGGTTCCATGTACAGGATAACACGATTTCGGTGGTTGTCCAGATTCCTATTGCTGATCATCAGTTCCCTGATGATTGCCACCTCTGCCAATGCTGGAGAACTGGCAAAACCACGAATAACACCGCTGACAGCGATCTACGTGCAACAGTATATGCTCGTAGTGTTCTACCTAAAAAACCTCAACGCTGTTTACTCACTCGGTCCGGTGCTCTGGCATTTGAGGATCTACAAGAAACAGACGCATGAACAAGTGTTCGCTACAGATGGTGAGAAGGTCGTTGACAAGAGTCAGGAAGTCGAAGTAACACCCGAGCAGAAGTTCAAACCATCCGAACCAGGAACCTACACCGTTGTCGTCGAAGCCAATAGTGCGGTAAACATCACCGGCCCACAGAAGGATTCAATCGAAGTAGAGGTATTGGCACCCCCCGACTGTCCACCGCCAACTCGTGTCCCTACAGGGATGCTTGATCGCTCCTTCGGAAATACGATCGTCTACACAGCGCCACCCGGCTGCTGTTACAAAATCACACCGTTCATTGATGCACGGGTATGGTACGCGCTCTCACCGAATTCAACACAAACAATCAGTGACGGTCAGAGCGTGACGTTTACCCTCACCCCACGCGATCCTAATCCTGCTGTTTCTATGGTAGCATTTCAGTGGGAAGAGTGTTCAAAGGGCAAGCCATCGGGTAAGGACTACATCGTTGTCAAACCACCAACGCGTGAATTATACGATACGACGATCACAACACCCATCAAACTCTCCTTTAATACGTTGTTTGGTGATCCTGTGTCGACTGCTACTGGACAGTTTGTTTCAGACCCGCCACCTGACCTAGCGTTTGCCTCAAGCCCCATACTGAAAGTCGCACGGAGGTATGACGGCGGTTTTACCGATGGGGGATATCCGTACGGAATGGGGCCAAACTGGCAGCATAACTACAACGATATGCTCTTCATTCAGGACAACGATGCCATTGCTCTCATGTCAGACGGACAAAGAATAGGGTTTCAGAAGAGCAACATTGTCTGGTCACCTCGAAGCAACCGCATGAAGTACACGCTTGCTCAACAACAGAGCAATTGGTTGTTGACCGACGTAACGCGACAAGTTCAGTATACATTCAATGAGCATGGACGTTTGATTGGCGTCGACGATGGACACGTTCCCGTAACCATTGCCTGGGAGAACGGCAATATCGCCTCAGCTAGTGATGCTCTTGGAAACCGGATTATCTTCACAACCAACAGTGCAGGAAGTATCCTTTCTGCTTCAGATGGTGAGAGGTCAGTGAGATATGAATACAACGAAGGAGGTGAACTAACCTCGTTCAGTAATGTAGAATACACGTCTACGTTCTTTACCTACACGTCAAGGCACGGGCAACTTGCCAGTATTGGGGTACTCCCGTCCGTTCATGACCTGGAGCTCACCTACACGCCTAATAACAAGGTGGCTTCACATCGTGATGCTCAAGGGAAGCAGTGGACGTATGCGTGGGGTGAAAACACCGCTACCGTTACCGATCCTGATGGTGTAGTCGAAACCCACCAAATGAATGCATCTGGTCAAGTGACCTCCTTCGGAATCGTCGGTAATGAACTCTCGGTTGTCTACGACGACAATGGACTTCCCAAAACCATTCGTAATGCGGAAGGTGGAGAAACACACTTTACCTATCACGAATGTGGACGTCCTGCTACGATTACCACGATTGATGGCAAAACCACCATTGAGTACACACCTCGAACCTGGAATGGTACAACGGTGTATGATGCAACCAAGGTGACTTTGCCAGGCGGCTCAACGCGACAGTATCAGTATAATGACAGGGGGCTCTGTACCCGGTACACTGATGAACTGGGAAAACAGTGGAATACTACCTACGATGCATACGGTCATGTTCTGTCTGCTACAGATCCTGCGATGAACATCGTCAGCTACACCTATACACCAACTGGTAACCTGGCTTCCGTCACTATGCCAGGAGGTGTTACAACGATGATAACCACCAACAACTGGGGTGACGTGATATCGACCAAGTATCCCGATGGCTCAAGCAGCTCCATCACCAGGGATGCCTTGGGGCATCCAACCAAGATCGTTGACGAGCTCAAGAGAAGTATCAGCAATCTCTACGACATTACAGGCAACCTGATAAGAGTCACCCAGCCAGATGGTGGAGTTGTGGATATGACCTACAATGCCAACAGTCTACTAAGCAAAGTCAAGGATCCACGCGGTGGTACCACAATCATTGTGTACACTGATGCATCGAGATTGGCATCTGTTATGGATCCTCTGGGTGGGGTAACGGCGTTCACCTATGATGATTCGGGTCACCCATCACGTCTGACGGACAGAGCAGGAAACTCCACCGACTTCGAGGTAAACAAGGATGGCTTGATTACCAGGATTCAGAGCCCGGAAGGCAGGTCGACCACCTTCGAATACGATGCATTAGGTAGGCGAACATCGCTGTCGGTTTCTCCAGGTGTCACGTATTCCTTGGAATATGATGTGCGCGGCAACATCAAGAAGACAACCGACCCAGGTGGGAGGACAACAGTCTTTGCCTACGATGCCGCTGGTAATCGGACGAGCACAGACCTTGGTGCTGACGTAAAAGCTAGCTACCAGTACAAACCCAATGGCGACCTCTTGTCTGTGACAGATCCTGAAGGTGGTACGTGGACGTGGTCGTATGACGATAGTGGACGATTTACAGGAATCACCGATCCAGCACAGCGGAGTGTAACCTATACGTACGATATGCGTGGTCGTGTTGCCTCTAGTGCACTTTCAGGAACCGGTGATCATTGCGATATCGTGTATGATGCAGCAGGCAACATTACGTCGCTTACCTATGGCGACGGATTGACCGTGCCGTACCGCTATGATGCCATGAATCGAGTGGTTGGTACACTCCAGGATACCTGTGCGTTCGATGTTGGTGGAAACATGGTGTACAGTAATGGGATGACCATGACGTACAATGCCAATGGCTGGCTCACGGAGCTTCGGTTTAGTCCATCCCAAGCAGTCCAGTACATGTACGATCCAATGGGTCGCGTAGCATCAATTAGTGATTGGAACGGTGGTAGCATGGCATTCGAACACGATGCCGATGGACTGCTTACGAGTATTCAACGTTCGAACGGTGTAAATACCACGATTGCTCGTGACGAGGTAGGCAGGACGACCAGCGTTACGGAAGGCAGCATTGCAAGTATGACGGTCTCCTATGGTACCGGCAATAGGGTAGAGCGTACTACAGGGACGGGATATCTGCAGCCGCAACCAGCAAAGGGAACGCAGACCTACACGTATGACGATGGAAACGCACATATCGAGGGAGCTCCCGATGGTGCTGGACGCACGACCACGGTCAACGGTACCAACTTGGTATGGAACAGTGCTTCACAAGTCGGATCGATGTCTGGAGCTACTACAGCCACGCTTACCTATGATGGCTTTGGTCGGCTAGTAAACTACGATATGCAAGCCATGCCGATCTCGGTGCAGTGGAATGATGCCTTTGGCGAAGGATTCCCTGCTGTCGTGACTACATCACGCAAGATGTACGCCATTCCAACACCAGGTGGAGCACTGGCCTACATCATTGATGCTACAACTGGCGAACAAATGTTTCCGCATTACGATGTGAATGGCAACGTTGTCATCTATACCGACGCAAAGGGTGCCACCATCGCTCGGTGTGCTTACTCACCATACGGAATGGTGTTGGCAACAGAGGGGACTCCACCGGCACCGTTTGGTTTTGGTGGACTTGGTGGGGTGATTACGCTGTCGACTGACCTTTGTGTTACTCCCGGCAGATTTTATCAACCAGCAACCGGACGGTTCTTATCGGCCGACCCTGTTCGTAGCACACACCCACTACGAATGAACCCCTACCAGTATGCCTATTGCGATCCAGTAAACTGGACTGACTGGAGTGGACGTTCACCTGAGCCCAGGCCACAGACCGTTGCAGAACGATTTGCTGAAAGCCGTCGTCGGCTCGAAGAAGGCAATAAACGAGCTCAGGAAGAGTATGAACGTGAGATCCGAAAAATCGAAGAGCAAGCGGCACGGCGTAGAGCCGAGCGAGAAGAGCAGGAACGATTCAGACGAGAGCTGCACGAGCGTTTAGAGCGCGAAGATCGCGAGTGGCGGGAACAGCGAGACCGCGAACATGCGGCTTTTGACAAGGCACGGAAGAAGATGGATGACCTAAACAAGATACTCTTTCCTCCGCCGCCTCCACGACCAAGTCCGACTCCACAACCAGGAACCACCAGTGGTCCAAAGGGGGGGACTGCACTTCCTGGCAGCGGTGGCACAACACCCGGTGGCAATGGACAGACACCATCAAGTGGTGGTACACGAACACGGGGCAGTGGCGGAAGCACTGGAAGTACTTCAGGGAGCGGTGGCGGACGTGGTAGTAGCTCGGGATCTGCTTCCGGAAGTGGTGGAAGCTCAGGTGTCGGAACAAGACCGCGCGGAGGAACAACGGGGAATGGAGCAACGCCCCAACCTCTCGGTCCACAGGGCACAGGTCGTGGCAGTTACAATCCTGAAGTTGTTAAGGGAACAAGTGTGGCACGTGCCTTTGTTGATGGTTTCATTGAAGGGCTTTCTCCAAGTGAAATCATTGACTTTTACTTCAGATAACTAACTCAAGGAAACAACGATGAAATCATTAATCATTGGCATCTCAATAATCGTTGCATCAACTGCAATGTCTGCCGAGGTTTACAAGTACGATCAAGCAGGGAGACTGGTCTCCGTGCGGTATGACAACGGACTAGAGACAACCTATACGTACGACAAGAATGGCAACATCATCAAGGTGACGACTGCCGAAGTCAATAGCGTTGACGATGACGTACAGTACGGCGGCATCCAGGCATTTCCTACTCCTGCATTGGATAAGGTGACCCTGCGTGGACTACCGGACGGAATCGCACGGGTGATTGTAAGCTCGCTACACGGTACGGTGGTTATTGATCAACAGTACACCAGTAGCAACGCATTACTGACGCTCGACACTCAGTCACTTGCTCCAGGTGTATACGCAATCAAGGTTAGCATAGAGGGAAAGAGCTTCTACACTCACGTTGTCGTGATGTAGGATGTAGGGACTATGCAGATGTCAGCCAAACATTCACCACTGGTTTCAACTATCGCATTCCTGCAACACCCTTCAAGACAAGGTGCCGGAATGCAATCTGTTCCTCGGTGGCGTTTGGCAGCTCTTGAATGACGTTGCGTGAAACTTCTACCGTTTCAATTGGAGGGCCGGAAAGTGTAACACGCTTTCCGGCTCTTTCTACAACCAAGGTTATTGGATCTGTTGATCCAGGTTCCCATAGTCGGCGGAACATCTCGCTCTTCTCTGCATCGGCTGGATGACCATCGATTTCGACGAGGACGTCGCCCTTTTCAATGCCTAAGGGGTTTACCTTGCCTGGGCCGATGTGCAGCCGTTTATCGTCACCTGGCGGACCAAGGAATCGCACGCCGAACGTCAACGTAAGATTGCGGACGCTGTCCATAAACTCCCAGCCAATGAGAGGAAGCATTTCCTTGAGTGGGAGTAGCTTGGCCGATGCTACGTAGTCCTGCAGGTACTCGGTCACTTTCGGTGAGGTCACCTTTCCGATCACCTCGAACAGCTCCGGATCGTTAAATGGCTTGGATGGACCAAAGGTGTGCATCAGGTCATACACCGTCTCCAGTAGCCCCTTTGCTCCATTGGTTTCCTTTCTAATGAGGATGTCGAGCAAGAGTGCGTTAAGCGGACCGTACGAATAGATGATTGGATACAGTCGTTGATTCTTCTCCAGCAACACGTCACGGGAGAAGCTCGTAAGACTGAAGTCTTTCGGTAGGTAACTGATTGATCGAGCACCATGGTCGAGTTCTTGAAAGAAGTCTCCTTCATTAGTCACACCACCACGATACAGTGCTTGATGAGCGAAGTATTCCGTAACACCTTCATACAGCCATAGGTGCTCGCTCATCTGTGGCCATCGGAAGTCGAAGGCATCAATCTCCTTGCTATGGAGGTTAAGTGGCACCAGGATATGCAGGAACTCGTGCGCTGCGATGTCGGCAATGGACTCAGTGCTACGGCTTGCACGAAGGAAGTAAAAACTACTGGTACCGTGTTCCAAAGCCCCCTGCGCATACTTGCCACCAATCACATTCGTGAAATCCATGTCCCACAGGTAGATCAAGAAGGCATAGGACTTGACGGGCATTCTTGGAAGGAAATTCCCGATGGCTTCGGTAACTGATTGCAATGTTTTTGCGAACTCCTGTGACTTGCCGTCATCATTGCTGCAGACGGCAACAAGAACCTTGGTATCCTTCACCATGAAGGTCGTCGTATCGGGCTTGCATACCATGGCAGGACCATCTACCAATTCGTCGTACGATTGTGCGCGATACTCATCCAGCGTTGGCTCTCGATGCGTAACTGGAAGAGCTGTCTGGGTGACGATGCCTGCTTTGTGCAATACCCGAATGGTGTACGGAAGCTTCTGCAGTCCTTGCACATAGCAGACAATACCGCCGTGGTTGAGTACAAACACGCTATCGCCTTGGAAGCTTGTACCAGCGGGATGAAAGACACTGACTCTCTTGTCCTTATCATCAAATGAATCATCAAGCGAATACGAGATGCTTGCAGCAATCGGAGGGATCACAAACTGTGAATCGGGTGTTCGGCTTGTCGAGAGTTCGAACCCAGTAGCATCAAATGCACGGAAATCGTGGACGAGGCGCCACCAGAGGTGACTCTCATACGTTCCTGGCACTGTTACAGGGAACACTACGACATTCGAGTCAGGTAGCAACGAGGGGAGCTGTATCTCGACCTTGATCCTGTCGGCACTATCCGCTCGAGCATTAATGTGAACCTTGTACTCATTGGCCAGAGCATTGCCATGCCAGTTCGTACCAAGCACAACACAAACGATACCGAGCAAGCGACATACAAACATCGAAGGGGTCAACCGGGGATTTGAGAACATCCGCGCAAATTACGGAGCGGGTGTCCGCTGAGTTGCAGAGGGGTCAGACCCTATTTTTGCCGTCTATGTCAATGTCATGCGCCCAAATACGCTCCAGTTTTCTGGAATTCTTTGAGTCAAAGGGACATCGGGTTGTCCCCTCCGCCCCCGTCATCCCTCACGGTGACGCCACGTTGTTATTCACCAATGCCGGGATGAATCAGTTCAAGGATGTATTCCTAGGTACTGGCAAGAGGGAGTACTTGCGGGCAGCGGACACACAGAAGTGCATTCGTGTTAGCGGTAAGCATAACGACCTTGAAGAGGTAGGACGTGACACCTACCACCACACGTTCTTTGAGATGCTCGGTAATTGGAGCTTCGGTGATTACTTCAAGCAGGAGGCTATTGCGTGGAGCTGGGAGTTGCTGACGAACGTGTGGGGACTTGAACCACAGCGGCTTCATGCGACGGTGTATCGGACGGACGATGAAAGTTTCGAGATATGGAAGCAGTTCCTGCCGGAAAATCACATCCACCGGTTTGATGAGAAGGACAATTTCTGGGAGATGGGTGATACGGGGCCATGTGGACCATGCACAGAAATCCATTACGATCATACACCCGATCTGAGTGGTGCTCCGCTGGTAAACGCTGGTGACCCACGGGTGATTGAGATCTGGAACAATGTGTTCATTCAATACAACCGCAAACCCGATGGGTCACTCGAAGAGCTTCCGTCCAAACACGTCGACACCGGCATGGGTCTCGAACGCGTTACGGCAGTTCTCCAAGGTGTATCAAGTAACTACGATATCGATCTCTTCCAGCACATCATTCGAGCAATCGAGAAGCTGTCAGCACGATCCTATGTAGCAGACCTCGAGCATCCCGATGGCATTGCGATGCGCGTGATTGCCGATCATATTCGGACGCTCAGCTTTGCCATTGCCGATGGTGCTATCCCTGGCAATGAAGGCCGTGGTTACGTTCTCCGTAGAATCCTGCGTCGCGCTGCCCGCTATGCGCGCAATCTTGGGCTGACCGAACCAGTGCTCTGGAGAGTTGTTGATGCACTCACCGAAGCAATGGGTGAGGCATTCCCGGAATTGATTCAACATCAAGCGCTGATCAAGAAGGTGATCAAGGCCGAAGAAGAACAATTCCTTGTAACACTGGATAATGGCAGAGCAGAACTGGAGCAAGCAGCCAAACAGGTAACAGACAATGTCCTTCCTGGTGCCGTAGCCTTCAAGCTCTATGATACCTATGGCTTCCCTCTTGACCTGACCGACCTGATAGCTCGTGAAGACTATGCATTGCAGGTTGACCATGCTGGCTTCGAAGAACTCCTGCAACAACAACGGGATCGTTCACGAGCAGCACGAAAAACCCACGTGCAAACCGTGCAGGCAGCCGACCATGGTCTGTCCACGACCTTCACTGGATACTCGACAACAGAATCACAAACGACGGTTCTCGGTGTTGCGGACAATCAGGTCATCCTCAAGGAAACGCCCTTCTACGTAGAGATGGGCGGACAAGTCAGTGATACAGGGATGTTGGTGGTAGGGGGCTCACAATACGCAGTGGAGGATGTAGTAAAGTCGGGCGATGCCATTATCCACGTATGCGAAACTGCCGTTGAATGCACGGTTGGCGATGTAGCCATTGCGAGACTTGACGTTCCGCGCAGACGCGACATCGAGCGCGAGCACACGGCCACGCACCTGTTGCACGAGGCCTTACGTCGAGTGCTTGGCACCCATGTACAGCAGGCAGGATCCCTTGTTGCGCCAAATCATCTTCGCTTTGACTTTTCGCACTTCGAACGCTTACGTGATGACGAGCTAGTAGCCATCGAACACATGGTTAACGAGAAGATTTTCGAATCCATCGACGTGGTGACCGAGGAACTCCCACTGGAGAAGGCACGAACCGTGCCTGGCGTTAAAATGTTCTTTGGCGACAAGTATGGCGAGAAGGTTCGCGTTGTGTTCGTCGACCCCGACTTTAGTGCCGAGTTCTGCGGTGGTACGCATGTACGCAACTCATCGGAAATCGGACTCTTCAAGATCGTAAGCGAAGGCTCCGTCGCCGCGGGAGTGCGTCGCATCGAGGCCATTGCAGGCCGCTCCATTCCACAGTGGCTTACCAAACAACGTCAGCACATCGAAACGTTGACTGCCGAGGCAGGTCAGCTTCACGAACGCATTCATCAGCTTGAGCGGGAGTTGCAACGTAACCGCACGCAACAGCTTTTGCAGTCGATTCCCTCGCTCCTGGAACATGCCGTAACGAAGGATGTGGAAGGGGGCTTGACCATGCGCATTGTCGCAGGTAGGGTCGACGTAGAAGACATGGACCAGCTCAAAGCCGTCGGCGATGAGCTCCGTCAGCAACTTGGCAAACAGGGCATTGGTCTGATCGGCTCGGTTACGGATAACAAGGTACTTCTTGTTTGTGTCGTAACCGATGACGTCACATCACGCTACTCTGCAGGCACACTGGTAGGGAAGGTGGCAAAGGAACTTGGCGGCGGCGGCGGAGGAAAGCCACACCTTGCTACGGCAGGCGGAAAGGATGTTCAAAAACTTGACGCAACATTGTCCGCCTTTGCTTCTGTACTTTCGTAAACAATACTCCCACTGTTACTCTGCATCAACATGAACACATTTGAAGTTACTGGCACCATCCATGCAATTATGGACACGCAACAGATTACCGACACCTTCAAGAAGCGCGAGTTCGTTGTCGAGGTGGCCGACGGTAATTACCCACAGCATGTGAAGTTTCAGCTGATTCAGGACAAGACGGCTTTGCTGGATAACTTCAAGGTCGGACAGTCCGTCAAGGTACTGTTTAACCTTAAGGGGCGACCATACCAACGCAAGGATGGCACGACGGATTACTTCCTGAACCTGGACTGTTGGCGCCTCGAACCACTACAGTCTGGCTCGACTCAAGGTGGTAACACGGATTACAGTCAGATTCAACCAGCAGCAGTAGACTCGTCGAAGGAAGAATTTGACGACGTCCCGTTCTAATCGAGTAAGCACTCTGCACATCAAGCACAGTGTTGACGTCAGTAGCTTGCGTGGTCTCTTCAGATCCCTGGAAGGGATACGTCGTTAACGAACACTACCCAGGTATCTGGCGGCTGTCATACCAGTGATCATCAGTTCGTCCCTGTATTCTTTGCAGGTTGCTTGGCACTCACGGTGTTCACACCGTCCAACATCACGTCATCTCACATAGGTCAAGCATGCGCATTTCAGTGTCCGCCACGATTAATGCACCACTCGCAACGGTATGGCAGGCATACGTAACCCCTGCCGACATCATCCAGTGGAATGCTGCTTCCGATGATTGGCATACGACATCGGCAAGCGTGGATCTGCGCGTGGGTGGCATCTTTTCGTCCCGTATGGAGGCGAAGGACGGTAGCGCTGGCTTTGACTTTACCGGTACGTACACCACAATTGTTGAGCACGAGTTGATCGAGTATGTCTTTGGTGAGCGAACGGCATCCGTGAGGTTTACCCCTACCAACGGCGTCATTCAGGTGCACGTAGAGTTGGATGCAGAGGACGAGAATGATCCCGAGTCTCAGCGTGCTGGGTGGCAGGCAATCCTGGACAATTTTGCTCGATATGTAACCCAGCGAGGAATGTGAGGGCATCAATGGCATGGGTCATCCTGATTGTCGCTGGTTTGTTTGAAGTCGGCTGGGCTGTTGGTCTGAAGTACACCGATGGTTTCACCCGATTGTGGCCTACGGTGTGGACAGCTGCCTCCATGCTCGTTAGTCTGTGGTTGCTTGGCATTGCCTTACGCACGCTACCGATCGGTACTGCCTACAGCGTCTGGGTCGGCGTTGGAGCAATCGGAACAGCCGTCCTTGGTATGGTACTGTTTGGCGAGTCCGCAAGTATCCTTCGCATCTTGAGCATGCTGCTCATTGTTGCAGGCATTGTCGGCCTCAAGCTTGCCGCTGGCTCATAGGGTAGGGAATGTCTGAAAGGGCTCTGAAAGGGGCTAGGTAGTACGCACCTCGTGTCGATGTTCGATGCCACTCCTCAGCATACTACCAGCAGACGTCACGACTACACCTGATCACTGCTGAGCACCCTGGTAACGTCGAGTCCTGCTACCAAGCCCCCTTCCACTTAAAAGTGCGGATTGAGGTTGGGGTGACTATAGGTGGCAAGTCCATTTGTTCGGACAAAAAAACGATAGTGAAATCTGTCGATTATGCACGATGTTCGTATGGCCTCTGTTCTCTTAGAACACAAATGGAGCAATGGTATGACCACGAAACGCTCTACACCATCAGGTGTTCACGGCAACTCGCCAATTCTCAACTGTATCAAGTCCAAGACCACGGAGCTGGACTGGACCATAGAAGCTGCAGCTGCAGCGGGGCATACACCAACACAGCGCATACCACCAGCGCTTGATTTGCGAGCAAAGTGGTGGACGGTGAATCATCAAGGAGATTCAGGAAGCTGCGTGGGCTGGGCTGTTGCCGATTCCGTGCTTCGATGGCACATGGTCAAGTCACGAAAGCTTACAACAAAGGAACGCCTGTCCGTGCGGTTCATCTGGATGGCTGCGAAGGAAACCGATGTCTATCGATCGTATCCAAGCAGTTTTATCGAGGAAGAAGGAACCAGTCTAAAGGCAGGACTGGACATTGCACGCAAGTACGGTGTGGTCCTTGAAGACGTACTACCCTTCGGGTCAAGCAAGCTCTTTGCCGGTGAAGCAAAGACGCTGTTAGCAATGGCAGCAAAGCGAAAGATCAGTAGCTACTTCAGTCTTGGTGATCGTGCTGCTGACTGGCGAAAGTGGATAGCACAACACGGTCCTATCCTCGCACGCATTGAGGTCGACAAAACCTTCGCGAATGCAACCAAGACTACGGCCAAGCTTGAGAAGTACGATGCAGAATCTGCCGATGGCGGTCATGCCGTTGCCATCGTTGGCTACACGCTCAAGCACTTTATCATTCGCAACAGCTGGGGGACGGAATGGGGAGATGGCGGTTTTGCCTACGCTTCGGTTGACTATGTGAAGGATGCTATCACCGAGGCGTATGGCGTTGTAGTGTGAGGCGAATGATAACGCGAAAGACACAAGGCATAGAACGTATCATGATCCTGTCAGCAGTACTTACGATGCTGCTTGCAGGATGTTCACATATCTCGCCGGACGTCCGTACCAATGGCATGATGGAGAGGCTGTTCCTTGGTCGGCAGTATGGTGAAGGCAGACTTGTGAGCGACAGCGCATGGCAAGTGTTCGTGGCAGAAGTCGTTGTCCCCACGCTCCATGGCGGCCTCACGGTTTACCACGCCGATGGTCAATGGAAGCCCGAGGTTGGAGATGTGATCAAGGAGCCGACGTTTGTAGTTGAGTGGATTCACCAACAATCGGACGACGTCGTACGACCCATTATTCAACGAATCATTGATCAGTACAAGCATCGGTTTGTGCAACAAGAGGTGCTGTGGATTTCGATGCCTGTACGAATAAACAAAGGCGAACCTTCGTCAGACTAACTGTTCCACCACTGTTCTATTTCTTGTGCACGACATCTTCAGCATTGACTGGCAGGCAATACTCTTGCCAACCACGAGTATTCCCGGTACGATCATCCGTGGTTCAGCCATGTACCTGTTGGCATTCTTTCTTATGCGAGTCTTTCGGCGTGAAGCCGGATCGCTAACGCCGGCAGACCTACTCGTCATCGTCTTCGTAGCCGACGCGTCACAAAACTCCATGGCATTGGATCAGCAAAGTGTTGCCGATGGGGCAGTGTTGGTCGGAACCATCTTCGGCTGGAACTATTTGTTTGATTTTCTGAGTTATCGATTCCGGTGGGCTCACCGACTGTTGAATCCTCGGCCGCTGGTTCTGGTACGTAAAGGACAGATTCTCTGGCATTCAATGCGATCGCAGCTTATCACGCGAAGCGACCTCATGGAGCAGCTTCGTGAGCATGGCGTGAGCGACCTATCCTCTGTAGAGAAGTGTACCATGGAAAGCGATGGTAAGATTAGCGTAGTTCAGCGCCGTGCGGTGCCAGGATCACGTCGCTAATTGGCTGAGAGGCATGCAGTGACTTACTCGATGGACGTTGAAGTCTAACGATCGACATGCAGAGTCCAACGACTTGTGCGAACAAGGACTTCTCCAATCATGGCATTGATCAGCCAACCCACCAGTTTGATGTGTCGGTTCAATCGAAAGAATGTAGAGCAAAGAACACTGCTCTCGTAGATTCGTATCAATGTTAGAACGCATTTTACTACTTGGCTCTGGCGGTAGAGAGCATGCACTCGCCAAAGCCCTCAAACGGTCGGCCTCATGTGAAACGCTGTGGTGTTGCCCCGGTAACCCAGGAATATGGGAACTGGCAGAGCGTGTAGATCTAGACTTCTTGAATTCGTCGGCGGTCATTCAATGGTGCAACCAGCACAAGCCAACGCTCATTGTGATTGGTCCGGAGCAGCCATTGGCCGCAGGCATTTCCGATGCATTGCGACGTGAAGGATTCACTGTGTTCGGTCCATCACAAGCAGCAGCCAGACTTGAGTCCAGCAAGGCCTTTGCAAAGGCCTTCATGGGCCGACATAACATTCCTACGGCACAGTATAGAGAGTTCACCGACAGAGACTCTGCCCGTGAGTACGTTGCAGTTCACTCACTACCCGTGGTGATCAAGTATGACGGTCTTGCAGCAGGCAAGGGGGTTGTAGTTGCACAAACGACGGCAGAGGCCATCGAGGCAGTCGACAACATGTTCGACGGTGCGTATGGTACCGACGGAGTCGTCATAGAGTCATTCCTTGAAGGCGTAGAGGCAAGCATCTTTGCCGTTACCGATGGAACCCACTATGTGACGTTGGCTCCATCGCATGATCATAAGCGTGTAGGGGATGGCAACACAGGAAAGAATACTGGCGGCATGGGAGCCGTAGCTCCATCACCACGTGTAAGCAACGAGACACTTACAAAGGTGTGCACGACCATCATCGAACCTACGATTCGTGGAATGGCAGAAGAGGGCAACCCCTTTGTAGGATGCCTGTACTGCGGAGTGATGATCGATAAGGAAGGCAACCCCTCGGTTGTCGAGTTCAATGCAAGGTTTGGCGACCCAGAAACACAGAGCGTGATGCAGGTCATTCGTGCCGATGTTGCCAGACTCTTTGCATCCGCAGCACGTGGAGCACTGGACAGCGCTTCCATTACATCGGTTTGTGAGGGGGCTTCGGCATGTGTTGTTCTTGCGTCGGCAGGATATCCAGATTCGTATGCCAAGGGGAAGATGATAACTGGCATCCAAGAAGCATCCTCCCTTGAAGGAGTGGATGTGTATCATGCAGGAACTTCGATAGTGTCGGCGGACATGACCTCTGCTGATAGACAGATACAGAACCACGATGCTCATGGCGATTCGTCGGTGTTGGTAACGTCTGGCGGACGTGTACTTGGCGTTACCGCACATGCATCAACACTGGTGGAGGCAATACAACGAGCCAATGCAGCGTGTGCCCTCATTACTTTCGAAGGGAAGTATCATCGAACAGACATTGGAATAGACGCATGAAGATTCTGGTCACCGGTGGAGCTGGATTTATCGGATCGCACCTCGTTGATGCATACATCGAACAAGGGCACGACGTCGTTGTCCTGGACGATCTCAGTACAGGCAAGACATCGAACATCAACCCCAAGGCAAGAGTAGTTGTTGCCGACGTCAACACCAACGTTCTCGACGAGCTCATGGCAAAAGAGCGTTTTGACGTTGTAAACCACCATGCCGCACACATGGAGTTACGAGCAAGTCTCCTTAAGCCCCTTCATGATGCCAACGTCAACGTTCTCGGATCAATACGACTCCTCAACGCAGCTCGTGAAACAGGTGTTAGGCATGTTGTCTTGGCGAGCACCACGGCCATCTACGGTGCACAGGTGCAATTCCCGGCTGATGAGTCGCATCCCATCGCCCCCTTATCGCCATACGGCGCAAGTAAGTATTCGATGGAGTTGTATGCAGAATACTTCCGACGAGTACATCAGTTGTCGGTTACCAGTTTGCGCTATTCAACCGTGTACGGACCACGACAGAACCCACACGGCGAGAGTGGCGTCGTAGCAATCTTCCTGGAACGATTCATTGATGGCAGGCAGGCGACCATACACGGCGATGGGGAGCAAACCCGTGACTACGTCCACGTCCATGACGTCGTAGCAGCGAACATGCTTGCGAGTCAGCATAAACTCAACGACGTATACGTTGTAGCCTCGAATACCGAAGTGAGCGTGAACGAACTCGTTCGGCTTATGCGGCAGACCATCACGATACCAATTGATGTCGTGCATGGACCAAAGGTTAAAGGAGATGCACCGCGTACATTGTGTTGTGCAGATAAGTTGACGAATCACACAGGATGGAGACCATCCATCGGCATCGAACAGGGGATCGCCACAACGGCAGCATGGTTCATTCGCACGAAGGTTAAATAAGACCTCCGTATCCGAATAGTAACTGCTGCAACTCCTTTAGCCATCGTGATTTGCAAACCATGTGGTACATGTGCATAATTGCACAAGATCATTCGTGTTTTTCAAAATGAGTTAAAGCCATTGGGATTGTATCTTCGTGCGCTTTGAACCGATTCACTTTTCAGGAACCTAGAGAAGTCTACTCAATGAATACTGTTTTGCGACTCTTGTTCCATAGTACTCTTTCAATATTGCTAGTGTGTGTTATTACCTCGTGCAATGTGAAGGGACTGTTTACAAAGTATGGTGATGACCCAGTGTGGGTCGATCCAAACGCTGCCAAGGAAACAGCATCAGCATCCTCGGCAGATGATGGCGGGCCGGGCAAGGACGTCTACGGCCGCATTTGTGCTGCATGCCACCTCGGAAACGGGAAGGGTGTGCCAGCCAACAACATTCCGCCACTAGCGGGATCCGAGATTGCTCAAGGTGATGCCACCAAGCCAATAAGCATTGTTCTCCATGGTTTCATGGGACCAATCGAACGGGGTGGAACGCAGATCAATGGTCAAATGGCGGCGTGGAAGGATCAACTGTCCGACCAACAGATTGCCGACGTGCTTACCTACGTGCGTAAATCGTTTGGAAATAGCGGAGATCCCGTTTCGGCCGACGACGTAAAGGCAGTGCGCGAAGCCACTGCATCAAGACTTACACCATACACAGAAGCTGAACTTTAAGCAGAGATAAATATGCCGCAGTGGATTGAACGAATGCTTCACGCCGCTTTCTCGTCGATAGACATGCTGGCGTGGTTCCCAGAGAACATTAGCACCTATGGCAAGGAACTAGACGATCTCTTCAAGATCATCTACTGGTTGTGTGTTGCCATCTTCTTCCTCACGTTTGGTCTGATGGGTCTGTTCATGATCATCTACCGCAAGCGTGAAGGTCACAAAGCCTACAACTATCATGGTAACAACGTGGTGGAGATAACGTGGACCATCCTGCCAACCATGTTGTTCTTTGGTCTGGGCTTGTACTCTGACGACATGTGGCAGACTACGAAGTACTCTGCCCGTGTACCAAAGGCCGACGTTGAAATCTTATGCCTTGGCAAACAATTCGGGTGGTACTTCCTGTACCCTGGAGCTGACGGCAAGTTTGGACGTAATGCCTATAACGACGAGAGTGCTCGTGAGCTGATGTCCCTTACGAACCCGTTTGGTCGTGACACGACCGACCCCAACGGTGCCGATGACTTTGTCACCGAAAACCAGTTCACCGTACCGATGAATGCCGACATCGTTGTTCGCGGTTCGGCAATTGATGTGATCCACTCCTTCTTCTTGCCACATGCACGAGTAAAGCAGGACGTGATCCCAGGTACATGGATGAACATCTGGTTCAATCTCACCAAGACAGGCAAGTATGAGCTGGCCTGTGCAGAGTTGTGCGGAAGTGGACACTATTCAATGCGAGCCGTCTACACAATACTGTCGCCTGCCGATTATGATAAATGGCTCGACCAAAAGAACCAGGAAAGTCTTGCCATTCGCGGTCTACTTCCTACGGCACCAGCTGCCGAGGCAACTTCGGATAGTACCGCAACAGCAGAAGAAACTTCAGAAACAGAGAACGGAGAACAATAATGAATACAACTGCTGCCGCACTTGGGGTACATGCAGATCATGTGGGTGCCAACGAGCATGCTCATGAACATCACCATGAGCTGCCGTGGTACAGGAAGTATCTGTTTAGCACGGACCATAAGGTCATCGCCAAGCAGTTCATGATTTCCTCCTTCTTCTTCTTGTTTGTTGGCGGAATGTTCGCACTGTTCATTCGCTGGCAACTTGCTTATCCTGGACAGCCCATTCCTGTGATCGGGCACATCCTTCCTGATACCTGGGTTACCGAACCAGGGAGCGGCGTGATAACCCCTGAGTTTTACGCTCAGCTCTTGTCGATGCACGGCACGGTGATGGTCTTCCTCGTCATTATTCCTTTTGCTACGGGCATGTTTGGCAACTTCTGTATCCCGCTCATGCTAGGGACGGATGATATGGCCTTGCCACGACTGAACATGTGGTCGTTCTGGCTCCTGCCACCAGGTGGCTTGATCATGTTTGCTGGATTCTTTACCCAGACAGGGTATGCTGGGGCGGGGTGGACCAGCTATCCACCGTTGAGTGCGTTAACGCAGTTTCCGGTGTTTACCATAACCGGACAAACCTTGTGGTTGATTGCCGTCTTCTTGATCGGATTCTCGTCAATCCTTGGTGCCGTGAACTACGTAACAACCATTCTCAATAAGCGTGCAAAGGGTATGGGGCTCTTCGACATGCCCCTTACCGTATGGGCTTTGTTCATCACGGCCATCATGGTTACGCTTGGTACGCCAGTGCTGGCATCGGGTCTGGCCATGTTGTTCTTCGACAACTTCCTCCATACGAGCTTCTTCTTGCCAGACCATCTGGTGAGTGCAACGGGCCATGGATTCGAAGTAGGAACGGGTCAGCCAATCCTCTTCCAGCACGTCTTCTGGTTCTACTCACACCCAGCCGTATACATCATGATTCTGCCATTGATGGGTGTGGTGAGCGACGTATTGTCGGTATTCTCTCGTAAGCCCGTTTATGGCTACAAGGCCATGGTGTTTTCGCTGGTTGGTATTGCAACGTTGGGATTCATCGTGTGGGGACACCACATGTTCCAGTCGGGCATGAACCCGCTGTTGGGCACGACGTTCATGTTGTCAACCATCGTCATTGCCGTACCATCATCCATTAAGACGTTCAACTGGCTTGGTACGATTTGGCGAGGGAACATCCACTTCTCTGCAGCACTGTTGAGTGCTTTGTCGTTCGTTAGTATGTTCATCATCGGTGGACTATCGGGCATCTTTATGGCCTCGGCACCGGTCGACATCTTCATTCACGACACCTACTTCATCGTTGCGCACATTCACTATGTGCTCTTTGGAGGTTCGCTCTTCGGGATTTTTGCCGGTATCTACTACTGGTATCCAAAGATGTTTGGCAAGATGCTCAGCGAAACCTGGGCAAAGCGCCATGTATTCTGGTCATTCGTATTCTTTAACGGAACGTTCTTCCCGATGCACGTGCTAGGGGTAGGCGGACACATGCGTCGGATCTACGATCCAAATGTCTACGACTTCCTCAAGGGTATGCAGCCAATGAACGAGTTCATTACGGTCTGTGCCATTGGTCTTGGCTTCACACAGCTAATTCTTGTTGGTAATATCATCTACCACATCAAGTACGGCAAGAAGGCACCGCGGAACCCATGGAATGCCAACACCCTTGAATGGGCAGCACCGGCACATCCAGGACATGGCAACTTTGACCGTGACATTACGGTGTATCGTGGACCATACGAGTATTCCGTTCCTGGAAGAGAGCTCGATTACTGGCCACAGTGGGAGCCAGGTAAGTCGATCAGTGTTCATCACCATACGGTGGCTGTTGACTGATGTCGGTACGACAACTCAGTGTAGTCCTTGCCATTCTTACGTTTGGCCTCATCGTATGGGGTGCGCACGTAAACACCACTCAGAGTGGGATGGCATTTCCAGATTGGCCTACGTCCAACACGAATCCGATGTTGACGTATGCGCCATCGCAATGGCTTTGGCAGGGCGATAAGTTCTGGGAGCATGGACACCGGTTGTTTGCAAGTCTCGTAGGGCTCATCACCGTTGGCGTTACCATCCTGGCATGGCGTGAAACTCCACGTCAGGAACGTCCCAATGGTTCGATTGCCGGCTTCTCCTTATTGGTGCTGGGCACGGTTGTCTCTGCCATCATTGGCTTACAGTCCATGCCGACAGGATTCATGGAGAGCTTCATGATTGCCATGGCGCTTACGCTTGTTGGCTTTGTGGTGGCGGCCTTTCGTTCAACAGAACAGCGCAGGATACTCTGGCTCTGTCTTGCTGCCTTTGCAGGCGTGTGTCTGCAGGGTGCGTTTGGCGGATATACCGTGAGGCATCAGCTTCCGGTGTGGACCAGTACCGTGCACGGTATGTTGGCCGAGGTGTTCTTTACGATTGTGCTAGCCATTGTGATGCTCTCAAGGACGCGTGTTGCTCATCAACAGCAAGCACCACACTCACATGCACTCCAGCGTGTGGTTGTAGGAACGTGGTTGCTTATTGGCATCCAGTTTTTACTTGGGGCATTAACTAGACATTCTGAAAGTTGGGGAGTAAGCAGTTCTTGGCCAATGTGGGATTCCACAAGTTTCCTTCCTTCTGCTGAGTTATGGCAGTACCCACAGGTAGCCATCCACTTTATTCATCGCACCATGGCCTATGTGGTTGGTGCGGTGATCCTACTGCAGTGGTGGCAGGCACGTCAAACATCGTTTGGCAGACTAGCGCTCATGCAAGTTGTCCTCGTTGTAATCCAGGTTGCACTCGGCGCAGGCATCATCTTTACTGCTCGTGAAGAAGTCACGACCACCGCCCACGTAATGGTCGGTGTAGTGCTCCTGGCATCATCGGCCTGGATGGGACTACGTATTGTCTTTAACAGTCCAACTTCCGATGCAGCCCATGCATCAGCTCTTGCAGGAGTGCGATCATGAACAGCACGACGTCTGCAATTGCGATGACCCAAGCCCCCTCCCTTGTCCGCGAGTACTATGAACTCACGAAACCTGGGATCACGCAGATGGTGGTGTTGACCACGCTGACCGGGTATTACTTAGCCATTGAGGGTGATGTGCTGAGTTATGCATCAAGTGGACATAACTGGCTTCACTTCCTGGCCACCATCGTTGGTACCACGCTCGTGAGTAGTGGCAGTTGTGTGCTCAACCACGTACTTGAGCGTCGGAATGACGCGCTGATGAAGCGTACTGCAAAGCGACCAATTCCTGCTGGTGTTATTTCCGTTTCCAGTGCAACATGGTTCAGCATCATCCTCACCGTCGTCGGCCTGGTGATGCTCTCCGTTACCAACTGGCTTACCGTAGGATTGGCCATTGGTGCCTGGTTATCATACGTCGCCGTATACACGCCGTTGAAGCAGCGCACAACACTCTCCTTGCTCATTGGTGGTATCCCTGGTGCGCTTCCATTTGCTGGCGGGTGGACGTCAGTTACTGGGACCTTTGACTGGACTGCCACGGCATTGTTTGCCATTCTCTTCTTCTGGCAGATGCCGCACTTCCTTGCTCTAAGCTGGATGTACAAGTCCGATTACCAGGAAGGTGGCTATGCCATGCATGCCGTCGGCGACAATGCCGCACAGCGCGTAGGGATGCAAACACTTCTGTACAGTGCAATGTTGCTTGCAACGCTACTTGCACCATCGCTGTTAGGCATAACAGGGATGGTGTATGCCATCGGTGCTGTCGCACTCGGCAGTTGGCTACTTATTGAATCAGAACTCTTTCGTCGAACAACCCAACCACGATCTGCCCGCAGGGTACTGCTTACCTCGTATGCCGTACTCATGGGTGCCTTGTTGTTGATGGTTATCGATAAGGTGACAGTTTGAAAACGCATTTACCAACTCAATTGGATTTGGCATGTCTTCAGCATTGAACCTGGCGCATGAGCCACTCACCAAGATCCCTAGTGGCAAGCTAGCCATGTGGGCATTCCTGGCATCAGAGCTAATGTTTTTTTCTGGCTTCTTCGGGGCCTTTATCGTGTTGCGTAGTGGCAACTATGATGTGTTTGGAGCTGGCTCGGCCATGCTTGACTGGAAGCTTGCTACGCTCAACACCTTCATCCTCATTGGTAGCTCGCTCACCATGGCCTTAAGCATCTACCATCTTGAGAAGAAGAACAACAACATGTTCCGGTTGTTCATTGGACTTACCACGTTAGGGGGCTTTGGCTTCTTGATCGTCAAGTGGATCGAATACTCGGCCAAGTTCCATCATGGATTGTTCCCTGGACAGGAGCACCACACACTGTTCTTTAGCTTCTACTTCTTGATGACGGGATTCCACGCCGTTCACGTTATTGCCGGGATGATCCCCATGGGCTACATGTTCTTCCGCTCCTTCTCGAAGGATGGGTATCCATACCCATGGAAGGTCGAGACCTTGGGACTGTATTGGCACTTCGTCGACCTGATGTGGATTTTCATCTTCCCAGCCTTGTACCTAATGATTCCCTATCACGCAGCAGTTGCTGGACACTAAGGAACATACACCATGAGCGACCACGCAAATCCGATTCCATCGTACATGAAGGTGTTCTATGCACTGTTGTCGTTGACAGTGCTCACCGTTGTTGCGGCCAAGCTCCTTGAGTTCCCGCATTCATGGGGGACGCCTGGCGATATGCTTCACGTTTCCATCGGCGTCGTCATCGCCGTCGTTAAGGTACTCTGCGTGATGTACATCTTCATGCATTTGAAGTTCGATTCAAAACTCCTGCGAGCATTCGTGGCGATTCCTGTTGCCTTGTTTATCGCGATGATTTTTGGTCTCATGTTCCTTGAACATTTCTCCTACACTCACTGATGCGGTACGTTACCCTCTTTATTGTGCTTGGTATGCTAATGGCTTCATGTAAGCCGGAGGAACACACTGGTATTCCAGTGCGGCCAGCACCAAGCTTTAAGGGGGTCGACCAAAACGGTCAACAATTCACGAGTGAAGCACTAAAGGGCACGCCCTGGCTGGCATCATTTTTCTTTACAACATGCCAGAGTGTCTGTCCAGTGCTTAACGCAGAACAGCGAACACTTGTGAACGAGTTTGGCAACAAGTTGAAGTTTGTATCCATCAGCACAGATCCTTCCGTCGACACGGGCGCAACACTTGCCGCTTATGCCAAGGAGTATGGTGCTGTACCTGGAACCTGGTGGATGCTCAACATTCCGGAAACAGAGATGCGTGAGCTATCCACAAAAGGATTCCTGCTCATGGATCCCAAGGAACCAGAAATGCATAGCACGCGCCTGGTTGCTGTTGACGCAGAAGGAATGATACAAGGATACTTTGATAGTTCGGACAGTTTGGAGATGCAACGACTACGCACATGGATCAGCTCCCAGCTATGAATGCAGTGCTCAATAGTGTAAGCACCGTGTTGCTCTTGTGCGGCTACGGAGCGATTCGTAAGAAGCAGATTACCGTGCACCGCGCACTGATGATCAGCGCCTTCGTTGCGTCGGCATTGTTTCTCGTTGGCTACGTACTCCACAAGGTCTACCTCTACCAGACAACAGGTTCATACAACACTGTGTTTGGTGGGGAGGGGGCTATCAGATCCGTGTATTTGCTAGTGCTCGGTACTCACGTACTTACGGCCATGGCAATACCGTTGATGGCCTCAGTGACGCTTGTTCGAGGACTACGAATGAATGTTCAAAAGCATAGAGCCATTGCTCGCATTACACTGCCAGTATGGTTGTATGCGAATGTTACAGGAGTGTTGGTGTACTTCATGTTGTATCACTGGTATCCGGTATCATGAAGCGACTATTGTTAGGTGTTTGTTTACTATTCCTTCTCGTCGGGACGCTGAACGTAAAGGCATGTCCTGCATGTAAGGATGGTTATGCTGCTGGTTCGAAGCAAGCAGCAATTGGGGAGTCATATTCGATTTCTGTGTTGTTCATGTTAGGCGTGCCGTTTACGATTGTAACCGTTGCCGGTGTTGCCTATGTACGACACATGAAGAGAATCAAGAAAAACGAACTGAATTAACATGCCTTGTCTAGTCAAGGTGTATGCCGATATTTGCGCGACTTTATTCAGAGGGTGGTGAATGTTTTCTCGCCAGTTTGATTTGGCCGTAAAATTAGGAGTGGGGGCTCTCGGGCTCGTTGTTGTTGTGGTTTTCTGCGTTGTGTATTTCAGCGTAAGAAATTCCGTAGCCGACGTTGGGTATCGACCCACGCAACCCGTTCCATTTTCTCACAAGCTCCATGCTGGTGAATTGCATGTAAGCTGTCAGTATTGCCACGCCGGGGTGGAAGAGTCGGCACACTCTCCAATTCCTTCGTCGCAAACCTGTATGAACTGTCACTTGCTTGTGAAAAACGACAGTCCAAAGCTTGCCATGGTTCGGGAGAGCTATGATAAGGGCACACCAATCGAGTGGGTGCGCATTCATAAGCTTCCTGACTATTCGCACTTCAATCACTCTCGGCACATCCGTGCACAGATTGATTGCAAGAGCTGCCATGGTCCGATCGAGGAGATGGGTGTAGTCTCGCAATTCTCATCGCTTTCGATGAGCTGGTGTCTGGACTGCCACCGCAGCCCCGATAAGCACATCGTTGGTGCAAGACCAATTAGTGGCGTGTTTACAGGGAAGCTTGAGAAAGTTTCCAACCTACTGGACAGCACCTTCCTGTTCAAACCAATTCCTGCCCAAGTTGATTATGCTGGGGTAACCGACATCGTTGTACCATCGTTTGGTGCAACAGAATCAAAGTTGCCTGCTCATAAGATTGATGGAATTCCACACCCCAAGTATGCTGGGTATGGACCAGAAAACTGCTCAACCTGTCACTATTAATGTGACGTTGGTGTTCCTCTACTGAAATTCAATGCAAGGTCAAAGTATGTCCGATCGATCTTCAAACGCCACACCACGCACAACATGGCAGAGCTTGGATCACCTTGCTGGTGATCAGCCAGTAGGTGGTGAATTCACCCAGAGTACATCCTTGGTGAATAGTGCCGTTAGCCGCCGTGGTTTTATGACGGCGCTTACAGCAACCATGGCCCTCACAGCAGCGGCGTGCAGACGTCCGCTGCAACACCTTGTCCCCGCAGTACACAGTAATCAGACTGCCATCCCTGGGATGCCTGTCTATTACACCTCGGTATACTCGCAGGGTAACGTTGCCTATGGCACGTTGGTAAAGACGCGCGAGGGTAGGCCAATCAAGGTAAACGGAAACGATCAGCACCCATCTTCGGCAGGGAAGTCCACTGCACAGATGCAGGCTAGCGTGCTCTCGCTGTACGATCCCGATCGTATCCGCAGACCACGTGTTCGTAAGGGGGGAGGCAATACGTCTTACGACAATGCTCTGACCTCTATTGCCAATGCAATGCAAGAAGCTCAGTCAAGCGGCAAGAAGGTCGTTGTCCTCACTGGTGACCATTGCTCACCATCATTCTCAGCTCTCCAAGCTCGAATGACCGAGGCGATCCCAAACCTGTCGTTTGTGTCCATGCCAGCATTGATTGCCGACAATCCGGCAATTGCCAATAATGCCGTCCTAGGCATTGATGCTGAATTGGTCCCACAGCTTGATAAGGCAACGGTTGTTGTCGCAGTCGATGCAGACCCACTGGGTGTAGATCCGCTGGCCTTGTTCCACATGACCAGGTACTCGAAGAAGCGTGCGCCTAGCAAGAGCAACGCAACAATGTCAAAGCTCATTGTTGCTGAAGCTCAGTATTCGCTGACGGGTGCCAATGCTGACGAGCGCACAAGGCTGGCACCAACACAGTTGGAACCATTCATGGCTTGCATCGAGGCAGAGATCTGTGGTGGTCTTGCCATTGGTGGTGACATTGCCGCAACAGCTGACGGTGCTACGAAGGCCCTTGCACAGAAGACGGCCGCTGCACTGAAGAGTGCCGTTGGCTCGGCCGTAGTGCTTGCTGGCAAGCATCTCTCGCCAAAAGCTCATGCAATGGCACTGAACATTTCCAATAGCCTTGGTTCGGTTGGTGCTGGCCTGGCTATTGACCCTGCATTCCGTCTACCCAACAGCGGAGCCAAAGGCGCCGCGGTTAAAGCTCTACAGGCCGACCTCGAACAAGGGGCCGTGCATGCACTGCTCTTCTGTGATACAAATCCAGAGTACTTCGCCGATAGAGCATTCCGTAAGGCCATGTTGTCCGCTCCGGTACGTGCAGCGATTAACTACTATGAAGACGAGACAGCAAACATTTGCGAGATCAGCATTCCAGCTTCACATTGGCTAGAGAGCTGGTCCGACGCTGCATCGTTCGATGGTACGCTCAGCATTCAACAGCCAATGATCATGCCCCTTAACGAGGGCATCGGCAGTACGTATGATTCGCTGATGGCCATTGCCAAGAAGGTGGCTCCTGGTTTCCTGGCTGACGCCGAGACTTACCACGACTTTGTAAAGGCCAACTGGAGTGGCTTCCTTGCATCTGCAGGGATGACCGGTGTTACAGCATGGAACGATGCCTTGGTGAAGGGGGCTGTGTCGGTGCCGGTTTCGGCTGCGGCTTCAACAGTCAACATGGCCAGTGCATCGACCTTAGCAACATCAACCGTCAAGAGTGGAATGGCACTCTACTTGTCGCCATCGCTTACTGTACAAGACGGTACCTATAGCAACAATGCTTGGCTGCTTGAACTACCCGATCCAGTAACAAAGGTTACGTGGGAGAACGTGGCACTGGTTAGTCCAGACACTGCTGTCAAGCTTGGTCTTGCCGCGAGCAAGGATCCAAAAGCCCTTCGTAAAGCCAGTGGCGTTGTGGTAACAATCCAGACAGAGCGTGGCACGATTGATGCCCCAGCTTGGGTTCAACCAGGCATGGCTGACGATGTTGTTGCCATCTCCCTGGGCTATGGTAGGACATCGGTCGGACACCACGGCAATGGTGCTGGTGTGAACGGCTATGCTGTAGCTGCGGGACTGCAACCAACTGGATATGTAGCGGTTTCGAACATCGCCAAGTCTGGAACAAGTGTTCGCATCGCTTGTGCTCAAGACCATCACACACTTGACGATGGTAATGGCGAACGTCCAGTTGCAAAGTTCCTTACCCTGCACGAACTAGCTGGTGGGGAAGCCGTTGAGAAGACACACGAACATTTCCCCAATACCGGACATGATGGAAAGTACCTGAAGCCATTGTCGATTGTCCCAGACTATCAATACAAGGGACACCGGTGGGGGATGGTCATCGACATGAGTGCCTGCACGGGCTGCTCGAGTTGCATCATTGCCTGTCAGAGCGAGAACAACATTGCTACTGTTGGCAAGGAACAAGTACTCATTGGCAGAGAGATGCACTGGATTCGTTTGGACCGCTATTATGTTGGTGACGTCGATAGTCCAGACACGGTAGTTGAGCCAATGCTCTGTCAGCACTGCGAAAACGCACCATGCGAAAACGTTTGTCCAGTTGCAGCAACCACGCACTCACCAGAAGGTCTGAACGAGATGGTGTACAACCGCTGCGTTGGTACCCGTTATTGCTTGAACAACTGTCCGTACAAGGTTCGTCGCTTCAACTTCCTTGATTACAACGATGTACTCAAGCAGCCGGCTGACCTTGCATTCAACCCAGATATCACGGTTAGAATGCGCGGCGTCATGGAGAAGTGTACGTTCTGCGTTCAGCGCTTGCACGAAGCCAAGTGGCATGCACGCGATCAAGGTCGGGCCAGAATTAACGACGGTGAAGCCGTAACGGCCTGTCAAGAAGCGTGCCCTGCAGGAGCAATCTTCTTTGGTGATACCAACGATCCAAAGAGCGTTGTTAGCCAGATGCGTGAGCACGAGCGCGGCTTCAAGGTGCTTTCGGAACTGAACGTACGTCCGCAAGTCACCTACCTGGCCAAGGTACGCAACTCCTAATTCCATAACGAAATCTTCTCGAGGTTAACATTTTATGTCTGTAAGCCATCTTGAGCACAATCCCGCTTCGGCACTGACTGAGCCGATTCGCGACCCGTTGGTGCTTGGCAACCCGTCGATGAAAGACGTTACGGCGAGGATTGCGAGCATTGTAGAGGGTAAGATTACCATCAAGTATCTGCTCACCGTTACGGTGACTGGATGCATGGCACTCCTTGGTATAGGTGCATTGCTTTACACCATCCTTAACGGTATTGGTGTGTGGGGTTTGAACAATCCTGTTGGTTGGGGTTGGGACATTACCAACTTCGTTTGGTGGATCGGTATCGGTCACGCCGGCACGCTGATCTCGGCCATCCTTTACCTATTCCGGCAGCGGTGGCGTAATGCCATTAACCGGTCGGCAGAGGCAATGACGTTGTTTGCCGTGTTATGTGCCCTTACAATGGTGTTGTCGCACACGGGACGTCAATGGTTGGCCTACTGGCTGATTCCATATCCAAACCAGATGTACATGTGGGTGAACTTCAGATCGCCACTCATGTGGGACGTGTTTGCCGTGAACACCTACGGTGCTGTATCGCTGATGTTCTGGTTCGTTGGTCTTATCCCGGACCTTGCTACGGTGCGCAACTATGTTCGCAGTAAGGTTGCCCAGAAGATATACGGCTTCTTCTCGTTAGGGTGGACTGGCTCCAACAGACATTGGCATCATTACGAAATTGCTTACATGATCCTTGCTGGTATCAGCACACCACTGGTGTTGTCGGTACACAGCGTGGTGTCGTTTGACTTTACCGTAGGCATTCTGCCGGGCTGGCACACGACGATCTTCCCACCGTACTTCGTTGCGGGCGCCATTTTCTCTGGCTTTGCCATGGTAATGACGCTGTTGATTATCGCTAGAGAAATTCTCGACCTAAAACAGTTTATCACGATCAAGCACCTTGAGAATATGAACAAGGTGATCATGGCAACGGGTATGATGGTTGGTTATGCCTATGCCATGGAAATGTTCATAGCATGGTATAGCGGCAGTGCTTGGGAACGTTGGATCTTTATCAACCGTGCACTTGGTGATTATGCCTGGTCGTACTGGACAATGGTCACCTGCAACGTTGTAGCACCACAGGTATTCTGGTCCAAGAAATTAAGACGTAGCATTCCACTCATGTTTGTTGTTTCGATCCTGGTAAACATCGGCATGTGGTTCGAGCGATTTACCATTATCGCAACGACGCTACACCACGACTTTCTGCCATCGTCATGGGGATACTACTCGCCGACGTGGGTTGAAATTTCCATTTTCATCGGAACCATTGGAATCTTCCTCACGCTGTTCTTGCTCTTTGCAAAGTTTGTCCCAGTTATTGCCATTGCCGAAGTCAAGGCCATTATGCCAGGTGCACAACCTTCACACCATCACGATGATCACGCACACACGGAGGTGGCAAAATGATGCACGAAACACTGACTACTCAAGACGCAGCAGTTAACACCGGTACTGTTGTTGGAATCGTTGGTGAGTTTACCGATCCCAATGCGCTCATCCATGCCGCCGAAGCCATGCGGGATGCCGGATTCCGCAAGTGGGACGTCCACACGCCGTATCCAGTCCACGGACTCGATCAGGCAATGGGCGTCAAGCGCTCGATCCTCACCTACATCTCGTTTACGGGAATGTTGGGGGGCCTGTCTACGGCACTAGGTCTGCAGTGGTGGACTGGTGCGTATGACTACAAATTGAATATCGGTGGTAAGGAGTTCTTTAACTGGCAGTTTAGCATGCCGATCGACTTCGAACTTTCCATTCTTGGTACGGCAATCTTTACTGTGCTCGGACTGTTTGCCTTGTGCAAACTGCCTACGTGGTATAACCGCTATCAGGAGGACGAAAGTTTCAAGAAGGCCACTGACGACACATTTGTAATCACGGTTGATTGCGAGGACGATCGCTTTAGTGAGCAGGGAACGCAAGAGATGTTGCGCAGACTTGGCTCCAAGAATGTCCACACCGTCACCAACTAATTGTCCCCCTTGCCCAAGCCCCTTACAACAAAGCACACATAGCACATGAATATCCCTAGGCCCCCAATCTGGTTGTTGATTCTCGTCGGCGCCGTTGCAATTCTTGCCGTGCTGATACTTTCTGGACGGATTACGTGGTTTAGCACCGATCCGCCCGTGGAGTTTGTTCCAAACATGGATCATCAGTTCAAGGCAATTCCGCAAAGTGGAAGCTCCTTCTTTTCAAACAAGAGTAGCTTGCGTGAACCAATTCCTGGAACCGTTGCAAGGAACGTGTCCGTCTACCCGCTGGCACAGGGCGACGTAGATCTGGCCGACTCGGTGAATGTTGACCCCAACTACGAAAAGTCGGAGTTTGTTATCGCTCGTGGACAGAATCGCTTTAACGTTTTCTGCGCCCCTTGCCATAACTACAATGCCAAGAGCGACAGCAATCCAATTGTCAAGCGCGGACTCTGGCCAGGCATTCCGGATCTGACCCGACCAGAGACAGCGGCTCTCACGAATGGCAGAATATTCCACATCATCAGCGCAGGACAGAATCTGATGCCCAGCTATGCAGATAAGGTTAGCCCCATTGATCGGTGGGCGATTATCTACTACCTACGCACTCTGCAACAAGCAGCAACAGCAGGAGAATAATCATGCAGAATGTAAACATTGGATCTGACCCGTTTTTCGAACGATTGCGTCGCATAGCATTTGCTCTAATTGGAGTAGGTGCCCTTGGCCTAGGTGCAACCTTTGCTCTTGATGGTCAGCAGCGCGCTGTTGGTGACTACCTTGTTGGTTTCTGGTACTTCGCTGGAATCAGCGTTACCATGTTGTTCTTCACCATCCTGCAGTTCCTTACGCGTGCTGGCTGGAGCGTTGGCATTCGCCGCATTGCAGAGAACTTCACAGGCATGGTACCGTTCCTGCTGATATTCCTTGTGCCGATCGTATTGAACATGATGGGTCATCACAGCATTTATGAGTGGACGCTTCCTGAAGCAGCGAACGATGAGCTCCTCAAGCTCAAGGAGCCTTATTTGAACATTCCGTTCTTTGCAGGCAGACTGTTCTTCTATTGCTTGCTATGGTTCGGTATGTATAAGGTGATTGTTGGTAACAGCGTCAAACAGGATACAGCAACAGACATCAAGCCAACACTATCGAACTTCAAACACTCGGCAGTGTGGATGATTGCCTATGCATTGACCATCACCTTTGCATCGTTTGACCTCCTGATGTCGCTCGAACCACACTGGTTTAGCACCATCTGGGGCGTATATGCCTTTGCAGGACACTTCGTTGCAGCCAACGCTGTCATCGCACTAATGGTTGTTGGCCTGCGCAACGCCGGTTTGCTCAAGGGCTACTTGCGCGATGAACATTATCACGACCTCGGCAAGCTCATGTTTGCCTTCTCTGTTTTCTGGGCCTATATCGGTTTCTCGCAGTACTTCATCATCTGGTATACCAACCTTCCTGAAGAGACGGTGTACTATACCACACGTATGAACGATACTCCATGGGGCATCTTCGGCTATCTCTTGATGATTCTTCGATTTGTTCTGCCGTTCTTCCTCTTGCTTCGTCTGGACGTCAAGAAGAAGAAGTTCATGCTGGTCTTGTCGGCCGCTGTAATTCTCGTTGGACATTTCATCGACATCGTCTGGATCGTCATGCCTGCCGTTGGTAAGGTTATGGCTCACCATGCAGAGGGTGGACATGGTTATCCATTCCTTTTCTCATGGCAGGAGTTTACAGGGCTGATCTTCTTTGCTGGCATCTTCCTCTTCTTTGCAACAAACCTGTTCAAGAAGAACAATGCAGTGCCAGTGAACGATCCACTCCTCAAGGAATCGTTCGAGTATATCTCCTAAGCAGACAAAACGTGGCGAAGTCATGGTTGACTTTGCCGAGACTGAATATCGAAAAACAGAAAAGGCTGGAACAGTGTTCCAGCCTTTTTGCTTGTTAGTCGTTTTGTTGGGAACTGCTCGCCTACTGCAGTTTGTGCTGACAGAAGCCAATCACCCAACCGGAGATACCCGTCATTACAGCACCACCCACGAGAATGTCCGACAAGAAGAGTGTTTGCGTATACCACGGGAACATCAAGAAACCCACACCCATCCACGTGCAGGCCAGGAAGCCAACCGTGGCGCCAACAATGAGTCCGTCCTTGCCAGTTGCCGGTTTACGTGATAGCACATATCCGACGAGCAAGGCACGCAACAGCTCGCAAACGATGTAAATCACATACATCGACGCACTCTCTGAGTTTTCCGAAATGCCAAGGGGCTTCATCATCTCCGTCAATGCATCCTTCATAACCACACCATACCAGATGCCAGACAGAACAAAGGTGACAACTGTGGATGCCAGAACCCCAACCAAGACGCCTTTCTTCAACATACGCCCTCCAAATGGTGATGAACGGTAGGCAGGGTACGAACGGTCCCGTTACCCGCCCGTGAACAGCTGTAAACTAATTCGATTTCGGTAAAATGGTGCTTGAATTGGACGACCAATTATGCTGAAAATCTGCCGTATCTTTGTGATCCTAACAGTCAGTATTCACCATCACAGTAGGTTCGCGTTTCATGAATCAGCATGCGTTCGACGTCGTTGTTATTGGCTCAGGTCCTGGTGGCTATGTAGCTGCAATCAGAGCTTCACAATTGGGCTTGAAAACAGCATGTATTGAGCGTGACCGACTAGGTGGCGTCTGTTTGAATTGGGGATGTATCCCGTCAAAAAGTCTATTGAAGAATGCCGAATACATGCAGTTCCTGCAACATGCTAACGACTTTGGCTTCGGCATCAAGCAGATTGATGTAGACTTCCCTAAGGTGATCTCACGCTCACGTGGCGTTGCCGAACGAATGAGCAACGGTGTAAGCTTCTTGTTCAAGAAGTACAAGGTCAATCAGATCAAGGGATGGGGGAAGCTCAAGGGTGCTGCTAGTGGTGGTGGACATACCATCGAAGTCTCCGACCCTGATGGTAAGGTCACGGACATCGTAACAGCCAAGCATGTGATTCTAGCTACTGGTGCCAGACCACGTCAGATCCCTGGTATCGAAGTCGATAGGGAAGTGGTACTCACGAGTACGGAAGCAATGCTTCAGCAAGAGGCACCAAAGGACATCATCGTCATGGGTGCCGGTGCCATCGGTATTGAGTTTGCCTACTTCTATAACTCCTTCGGCTCGAAGGTTACCATCATCGAAATGCAGGACAGACTGTTGCCTGTAGAAGACGAAGAGGTAAGCAAGGAGCTACGCAAGACCTTTGAGCGTGAGTATAAGATGACGATACTCACCGAAACTCGCGTCAAGAGCGCCAAGAAAAAGGGCAAGGGCGTAGAGATCGTGGTGATCAAGAAGGACGGTACCGAAGAAACACTCAAGGCAGAGAAAGCCCTGAATGCCATTGGTGTTCAAGGAAACATCGAGAACATCGGCCTGGAAGAAGCAGGCATCAAGATGGAAAGGGGCTGGGTAGTCGTAGACAAGTTCCTACGCACAAACGTGCCTGGCGTGTATGCGATTGGTGACCTTGCTGGAGCCCCTTGGCTAGCCCATAAGGCCTCTGCAGAAGGTATCGTTGTAGCGGAATTCATTGCCGGTCACCAAACCGATGGCGTTGACTACGCAAACATTCCTGGCTGTACTTACAGTCAGCCACAGGTAGCCTCCGTTGGTCTGACCGAAGCCAAGGCCAAGGAGCAGGGATACGAGGTACGCGTTGGCAAGTTCCCATTCACTGCCAATGGTAAGGCCCATGGCATCGGCAAGGCACAAGGATTTGTCAAGCTGGTGTTCGATAAGAAATATGGTGGCTTACTTGGTGCTCACCTCATTGGTCCAGACGTTACCGAAATGATCGGTGAACTTGGCATTGCCCGCGCACTCGAAGCTACAGGTCCAGCAATCTTCAAGACCATCCATGCACACCCAACGCTTAGCGAAGCCATCATGGAGAGTGCAGCGATGGCTTGGGACGAAGCTGTGAACTTTTGACGTGAACGTTCAGCACTGGGGACTGCTTGACTTTAACACCGCATGGGACAAGCAACGTGAGCTTGCCCGAGCAGTTGAACAGGGAGAACCAGACACCCTCGTTCTTTGCGAGCACCCCGATGTTATTACGTTAGGACGTGCTACGAAGAACGGTGCCGTCATTGCCTCCATCGCAGAGCTTACAGCATCTGGTGTAAGCGTGGTCGACATTGATCGTGGTGGCGAGGCAACGATTCACAATCCTGGTCAGCTCGTTGGCTATCCCATCATGAATCTGCAGCGTACCAAGCCAGATCTGCATTGGTTCTTACGCACTGTAGAGCAATGCATCATTGATGCACTGCGTGAGTTTGATGTAGAGGGTGGAAGAGTAGATGGAAGAACCGGCGTGTGGATCGAGAACGATAGAAAGATTTGCGCAATCGGCTTCCATTGTCGGTCATGGATTACAACTCATGGCTTCGCACTGAACGTCTGCAACAACCTGGACCTGTTTAATGCTATCATTCCGTGTGGCATTACCGACAAGGGTGTTACAAGTCTGCAGAATGAGTGTTCAACGCCACCGTCCATGGTTGATGTTGAAGATAAAATCACCATGGCTTTCCGTCGATATTTCGAGTAAGATTACAAGAATTATCTTTTGTAACCCCTTGATAATTAAGAAATTTTCGCTATGGGGTCAGCCTGTGGATAACTATGTGGATATCCTTACAGGCAAGAAAATCAAGGTCTTACACGATAAAAAAAATTTATGCGTTGACTCACACAACTCGGACGTTGTATGTTTGCAACGCAGTTCTTTGACCACGCGGGAATAGCTCAGTTGGTAGAGCACAACCTTGCCAAGGTTGGGGTCGCGAGTTCGAGTCTCGTTTCCCGCTCGACGACGCGAGTCGTCACTTCCTCTTTATGCTGCATGCCTTGCCGTCTCATTCCCCCCTGATGGCGAGGCATTTTTTTGTGTGGCATGGACCAGAGTAACTTTCCAAGCCCTACGAACACAATACGTTTGGTAAACAGCGTCTGTAGTCCTTCAAACACATGTTTATGGCTAACCCTCAACGACCAGCGTACGTGCGCAAGCTGTCCTTTACGTGGACAGCATACATTGTTTCCATTTTCGGCATTGTATT
>JAGFIZ010000003.1 GCA_024103135.1 Bradyrhizobiaceae bacterium
CGAAGGCAAAGGAAGCGTGTCTGCGAAGGACATCGACAAGGCATTCAGGGTGCTACGGAAGGCGGTCAGTACTGACTCGTGAGATACTGAATTGCCATTCGTTGATAATTGGCGTCAGTCGAGTCGCGCACATAGAGAAAGGGGCACACGACAATTCTCCGTAGTAAGTTACTGATGAACTCAATTATCATCACTAGCAAACAAGCACAGATGTGACGCAAGGTATCTGTACAAAGATCACCATATCAACGACTACTGTTTTGCAGTAGCAATGTCGACTACAGAACACAAGTAAGGAACAGTACCATGGGCGACTTTCACAAAAAGGAGTTCGACGAGGAAACACGCTTAAAACTATGGTTCTTTAGGCAGTACGCCACACTATGGATTCCGGTCTTCGCCCACGGAAAGCACCGCGAGATCCGCATATATGATCTATTCTCAGGTCCTGGTGCCGACAAAAATGGTGTTCCTGGAAGTCCTCTAGAGATACTCGCTGCTATCGAGGAGTTCGCGCCACTTTTACTAAAGCATCGTGTCAATATTGTCCTTCATTTCAATGATGACAAGCTTACGAAGATCCATGACCTGAAGCAGAATATTGACAACTACCTAAGTGCGAGACCCGACTTAGAGAGAGTAGTTACTTCATCGCCTATTGTCTATACTTCAAAACCCACCGAGCATTTACTACCGGTAATATCGTCGTCGTTCGGACGACATCCCTCATTAGTATTTCTAGATCAGACAGGAATAAAGAGTCTACAACCAGATTTACTTGCACACCTTTGTGGTAAGAAGATGACCGACTTCATCTACTACGTACCATCACACTTCTATAAAAGGTTTGGAGAAGCAAAGGAGTTTAAGGCGTACCATGACTTTGACATTGATACGTTGAAAAATGCCCCTGCTGACAGCATTCATTTGGAACTATCAAAGCAATTGAACACTAAATATTCGGATACGGGCACGCGCTTTGTTCCGTTCTCAATTCAGAAAGGTAGAAATATCTATGGAATACTTTTCGGTAGCACGCATCCCGCAGGCGTGTTAAAGTTCTTAACGTTAGGTTGGAAAGTTGATCCGAGCATTGGGTGTGCTAATCATGAAGTCCAAAATCTTCGAGAGAACGACACACGCCCAAGCCTTTTCGCGACTGAGGTCGGATTCGAGAGTCAATGGACTCGCTTGACAAAATTCAAGCATGATCTTGCTAGCCTAGTAGAGCAATCTGACACGATTTCAAACGATCGTATCTTTGAGTTCACGTTAGATCAAGGATGCCTACCCTCACACGCAAATAGCGCGTTGAGCGAACTTAGAAAGGAAGGCAAGGTCTTCTTTGATGGTCCTACCGCTGGCGTTAGCAACGATTCAGTAAATCGGAAACGAAAAACCGTTATTGTTAGGTCTAGAAGATGAGTACCTCAAAAATCGAATGGACAGAAGCAACTTGGAACCCTTCGGTAGGTTGCAAGAAAGTATCATCTGGTTGTGCTAACTGCTACGCTGAGACGATGGCTCGTCGACTTCAGGCAATGGGAACACCAGGGTATGAAAACGGTTTTGAGTTCCGCATTCTTCCAGAGCGTATTGATGCACCGAGGTTCGTAAAGAAACCGACGAAGTACTTCGTCAATTCCATGAGTGACCTTTTCCACGAGAAGATGCCATTCGAGTTTCTTGACAAGGTCTTCCTTACGATCAGTGAGACACCACACCACACATATCAGATACTGACGAAGCGGGAGTTACGGCTTGCGCAGTATTTCGCAAAGCGTGACGTTCCTTCAAACGTTTGGCTTGGCGTGACTGTGGAAAATCAGCGCGAGAAAAGACGCATCGATGTCTTGCGTAGTATCGATGCCCCAATTCGATTTCTCTCCGTCGAGCCACTTCTTGAAGACGTAGGCAAACTAGATCTGACAAATATTCACTGGGTGATCGTGGGTGGTGAAAGCGGACCTGGTGCCCGTCCAATGAAGAAAGAGTGGGCAATCAACGTTCAGAGTCAATGTGATGAGCAAGGTGTTGCGTTCTTCTTCAAACAGTGGGGTGCGTGGGGTGAGGATGGAGTCAAGAGAAGTAAAAAGGCAAATGGACGTCTACTTGACGAGCGCGAGTGGAATGAGGAGCCAGAATTACAAGCCGCCTAGGTGAATCGCCATTGTGCGAAGGACATCGGCGAGGCGTTCAAGATCTTACGAACGGCGGTTGGAACTGCGAGAATGTGATGCAGTAAGAGACCTCTAGCACAATCTACCCTACAGTAGAATTAGATCGTTCAGACGTTTCGGATACTGGTTGACTCAACATGACGATTCTCAGGCATAGGTGCCAAAAAGACGTCAGCAGCGCAGATTTCAGTTCATCGTCCGGAACGAGACCATGTAGCATCTCATTTCGGAGGTTCGCACCTTGAGGATCGAGAAAGTAAAAGTTCAGTTCGTACCACAGAGCGTCTTCAAGCATATCTTTTATCACTGGGTGCGCCAGTATGCTTTCAAGTACCAAGTGTTCATCCGTTCCATCGGTCTTTCTGACTACTGTGTCATATCCAGTCGATTGTAGAAGCCACCTCAGCCAATGTTCTACTTGAGGCATTAGAATCAATGCAGCAACAACGAAGTTACCAGAATAGCCATGGAAGAGTCCTTCAGCCCAACTTGATGTTCTGTCTGGGGGTACTAAGATTGAACGGATGGCGTACACTTGGAACAGCGAGATAGGCACGTAGTGCTCACGCTGGATGATGTCCAATCCAGGAAGCAAGCAACCAGAGACCATTAGGCATAGATTAAGGCGGAACTGTTTTGCAATCTCTCTATCAACCGCCGCTAGGAAAGAGTCACGACTGTTTAGGTCCATGGGAGAACTCTTTGCGACAATTCGACCTTCAGATGAGTACGAGCTACTCCCAATGATGTGTAGAAGTGGGTGTTCTCTGACCAGTTCTTTGGCAAGTTCACGAGTCGGGTCGACATTCCTTCGGAAGCCTAGAGCAGCATACTCACCCAAAACGTCTGTTAAAGGTTACCCAACCAATCTCGACTCTGTAGTGCGGACCATATCTGACAAGTCAATGGAATCCGACGTCACCGTACCCATCGACCTGACGACCTCCTTGCCGATGACAGTAAGTTCCTTTCGGAGATTGGAAATCTTACACTCAAGATCATGCTCGTTTCTATACGCTCTCGGTAAGTCCAAGAATTCGGACAATGCGCGACGCAGGTAGTAGTCACTTACCATCGTGTGATCATTAGCGTTTGAACGCTGAGCCTCTTCAGCGAGAAAAGACTCTGCCAGGCGGTGGGTAATCATGTACACATCACCATGTCGTTTCTGGGTACGGTACCAATCCCTAACCGCAACCCAACATTCACGAGCTGATAGATAGTTGCCAGCTAACATGGCATCATCGGCAAGCGAGCAAAGAACAGTATGAACATCTTCAATACGGTCTATCCACTCGAGATAGCGAGATAGAACCTTGTATATTTCAAGTGCTCCTTCATGTGAAGTCGATGAGGTCTTAAAGAAGCCGTCAACAAGACGAGGGATACTTCCAAATGTTGTGGATGAGGGCACCTGTGGTTGGCTGAATTATGCGACCATTTTGAGTTCTCCGTCAGCGTACACAATGCCATCAAGTACATTGGCAATGTGATTGAATCCGTCAATCCTTCGCCACGTCTTCTCCGCGTGCTTAGCCAGTGTAAACATCATCGCTAAGGCAGCATCACGGGATGCATTGCCGTTCGTCTGATTGCTCCTGCGTCGGATGGTTGCAAACGTTGACTCGATGACGTTGGTTGATCTGATCGACTTCCAATGCGAGGCAGGAAATTGATAATACGTCAGCAGCATAGGGAGTCGGCGTTCAATGGTCGCGACCGCCTTCGGATACTTCTCGCCGAACGTGCTTCTGTACGCGGCAAACATCTTCTTTGCATCGTCTTCGGTCGGAGCATTGAAGACGTCATGTAGCATGCTCTTAGCCTGATCTTGAAGCTTCTTAGGGAGCTTGTCCAAGGCATTCCGCAAAGCATGCACGGTGCAGCCTTGATGCTTGGTTGTCGGGAAGACCTTATTGACTGCCGCCCAGAATCCTAAGGCGCCATCACCGACAGCAAGGCTGGGTGCTGACAACCCTCTCCGTTTGAGGTCTGTCAGCGCGGCTGTCCATGACAACTCACTCTCACGCTCCCCATCAACAACGGCAAGCAACTCCTTCTCGCCGCGGTCATCGCAGCCGATGACTACAAGCATGCACGGCCTGTCATTTGTCGTGCGCACCTTTGTATAGATTCCGTCAACCCACACATAGACGTATCGCTTCGTGATCTGCCGTTCCGACCACTCGCGATACATGTGCTGCCAACGCTCAATGATACGTGTGACGACAGCCGGACTCATTGACTCGAACTTCTCGCCGACGATGCTACGAAGGGCGTCTTCCATTCGATTGGTTGAGACGCCGTGGAGATACAGTGTCGCAACCATCGCATCGATGTTCATCGTGCGGCGGATATAGGGTGGTAGTATCGCACTGGTATAGGTGTGTCCTTGGCGACGATCATCAACGCGCGGTTGCCGCACCTTCAATGTCCCGACCGATGTTTGGATCGTCCGCTCTTGCGACAACCCATTCCCTACGACCAAACGACGATTTGATGAGTCCCGTTCGCTCTCTGCGCGTCGGAGGTAGTCGTCCGCTTCGATTCGCAGAGCAACCGAGAGCATCTCACGTGCTGCCTCTCGCAACGTCACCTCCAAGACAGAATTCGTTTGCACCGTCTCAATTCTCACCGTAGCTTTTGCCCTGTTCATAAGGCGTCTCCTGGGGATAGTTTGAAAAAACTGTAGTCAACCACAGGTTACGCCTTTCTTTATTTCGGTCAAGTCGTAAGTTCTACCTTCATCCACAACTTTCTAAAGTATCTCACATCAGTTGGGTGGAGACCCAGTTGTCGAGGAGTCTGAGACGGTAGGGGATGTGCTCGTTGAGGAGGGCTGCTTGTCGTTCGCTAGGGTTCATGATCGGTGGTGGGAGGAATCGTAGAAGTTCTATCGACCAGGACGACAAGATCGTCAACAATGAAGGTGTTACTGGAGAACAGCAAATTGTTCAAACTGTTCCCTAAAACTTTGCAATATGCCTCGCTCAGGGTCTGTTGACATTCCATCAAGGATGACATCCCAGTCCACAACATCGTTCCACTCCTCCCTATTCGCAGGATCACCACCACCCATGGCTCTGCCGATCTGAGGTAACAATGTCCAGAAAACTGGATTGGCTACGATCCATGGTACGAGGTGGTACTTTGCCAATAGAACCATCGCCCTTCTTCCCGCTGGAAGGTGGTTTGGATCTCGTTCCATTGGAACGATCATCCTTCTTCTAACGTCACGATCTGGATGGACACCTGGGTATGGCTCTCCAGCGTCGTTGTAGTAGGGGATTCCTGTTACATTCTGCATTTCCAGAAGGAAGTACCAAGAGGCGCATTCACAGATGACCTCAGCAAGGGCATTAGAAGGTGCCACACCCAGCCACACATGACAGATTTCATGTGCAAACTCATATGCGGCTGCGGCTTCAAGACCGGGTTCATAACTACACATCCGGATTGTGTATGGAGGGTAGTGTAAATCAGTAAGTGGTTTGCAATCTTCATCGGGTTGCACAACTCTTTTCATAACATGAACGCCATCAACACCACCTGGGGGCTTGGCTCGATCGCCTATGACCGACTGCACTATGGTTTCAAGCGATTCTAGCACATTGAAGACATCGACTTCAATCTCATTATCATGGTTGATCATTTGCATCTCTATTTCCTTTTTCGCTTATATATCGCCTTTTCCGCCCCAAACCCCTCGGTCAACTTCCGATACAGCCCAAATAGGTACTCCACCCTCTCCCGTTCGCTCTTGAACGCTTCCTTGCGGTAGCAGGCATCAACAGCCTTGTCCAACGCTTCATGCGCCTTTCTTAGGTCTGGTGGCATCGTTGTGGGGTGGTATAGATCTGCAAGTGATGACGTCGGGTGGTTGGCACGGGCATCCAACACCTTCTGAGCGAGGTCCTCGATCTTCTTCTGCTGAGCTTCCGTGACATCGGGCCAGGGGTAGTTGTTGTAGACAACGTCCTTCGAGTAACGATAGTCTGACTTGAGCCGACCGCAGACGTACCTAACCCAAGCCATGTGCATGGAGGACATCAAAACCCCAAAGTGATAGAGTCCTCCCTTTGGAATGATCAAACAACTGTCAGCAGCAATGCTGTTCGCTGTAAAGAAACCCATTGGGATATATGCGCGGCTCTCAGAAGAGTGCCTAGGTACCAAAATGTACGGCACTCGATCGGGTTGCGTGATTTGGGCAAACAAGTGCGGAGTATCAGCCAAGTGCGGGCGCGAGGAAGCCCGCCTTACCTTCTGAACCTCTTTCACGCGACTCAGCACGGCTGGCATACTTCTAAGTGTTGAAGGCTCACAGTCCTTGAGCCAAAGACACCAGCGGACTTCGTTGTTCAAGAACTCTTTCGCCGAGATAAAGGGTCGTAGGAAATGCTTAGACTGTGGCTCAGTGGAAATGAAAGACCGCTTCTCTTCATTAGTGAACAGTAGGTACCCACCATCTGCGGGCATATTCCCGAACGCCATCTCAGGTTTTTCACAAAGTGGACGTTGAAGGCGAGGTAAAAAGACATTATCGGCATCTACGAGGTAGGCATTAATATTCGTAGCACGATGAACTGCCGGCTCCGAATCTGGTGTAGTATAGTCAAACAGAAGTGGATTTGGAGACCGCAGAGCTGCGAAACCAATTATTACAACATGAACAGCAGCTACACCACGAGCATCATTCGACCAGCGGAATGTTCTGTGAGCAAAGTGAATATGTATACCACACTTCACCATCAAGTGCTTCCATAGTATACCTACTTGCAATCCCTGGACCACCGAATTCGTTGAAACAAATGCCACCTTGATCGCAGTACCCTGTATTGCACGCGCTGCAAGAAGATACCAGCATGCTACATAGTCAAGCTCACCAGAATCCTTTATTGCATCTGCTATGCGCTTGACCTGTTGTTTCTGATGAGAAGACATCAACCTTGATCCGAGAAAGGGGGGATTCCCAAGGATGAACCACTCCGCATCCGGTTCAGTGTCGAGAACTTCCTTACGCCAGTCTACCTCCAGTGCGTCCGTATTTTGGATTGTAGGGCCTTCTGACAGGGGGAGGCGTACAAAGTACCCTCCGAACGCTGCGGCGAGTTCTACGTTCATTAGGTGGTCAGTTAGCCAAATGGCAACTTCCGCTATCCGAGCAGGGAATTCTTCGATCTCAAGACCGAACATAGAGTGAACGGAGAGACGTGACAAGGCGGAGATGTCGGAGACTTGTTGCCCCTTACCAGAGAGCTTTCCTAGGGCTTCCAACTGGAGAAGGATCTGGATCTCTACCCGTCTGAGTTCCTTGTACGTGACGATCAGGAAGTTACCGCATCCGCAAGCCGGGTCTAGAAATCGCATCTTGGCGATACGCTCGTGCAGGGCGCGGAGACGATGCTCGGAAGAGCGAGCCTTTGCAAGTTCCTCCTCGATCTCGTCAAGGAAGAGACCAGAGACGACCTTGAGGATGTTTTTCTCACTGGTGTAGTGCGCCCCGAGATTCCGACGCTCAACGGCGTTCATCACACCTTGGAACATGGCTCCGAAGACCGCAGGCGAGACGAAGGTCCAGTCGAAGTTGGCACATTCCAATAACCGATCCCTCATTTCACGGTCAAAGTGAGGGGTCGGTAGGGTCTCGGCAAACAGATTGCCGTTGACGTAGGGGAACGCCTGAAGTTCCTCGTCCAGGTTCTTTGGACGCTTATCAACGGGTGTATTGAGTAGTTGGAATAGGTAGGATAACTGCGGTCCCACGTCCATGCCGTCTTCGCGGGTCTTCGTCTCAAGGAACGACACGAAGGAGTCACGATTGAAGATGCCCGTGTCGTCGCCGAACAAGGCGAAGAGAAGTCGCGTCAGGAAGACTTCGAGTTGGTGTCCTTCATAGCCCGTTGCCTTGATCGCGTCATGGAGACGACCCATGAGTTCGGCTGCCTTGACATTGACCGGGTCTTCGTCACGGAACTTGCGGGGAACGTAGCCACTGATGAATCCGAACAGGTCGATACGCTTTGGCAGGTCGGCAAGCGTGACCTCCTGTTCGCTTCCATCTTCAAGGTCATGAACCCTTATCCGTTGGAAGTCGGAGACGATCACATAGCGAGGTAGCTCGACGTCCTTTAGCCCCTCAAAGTAATCTGCTGCCTGCGTGAACGCCTTCGACAAGTCTTTACCTGCGGACTTGTGTTCCACGATCAGGAGACCTGGCCAAAAGAGGTCGATGTACCCTGCTTTCTTTCCAGCCTTCGTTACCTGCTTCTCAAAGACAGCAACACGCTTACGGTTGACTCCAAACACCTCAAGGAACTCGTCCCAAAAGGACTTGGCTTCGGCATCTTCTGAGACTTCATTCTTCCAGCGTTCAGCGAAAGCTGTCGCACGGGATCGGATATCGGGGATAGAGAGCATCGCCGAAAATACGCCGTCAAGGTGACCATCCCATTCTTGTACCAAACGTCCCATGCCATCATGTGCATGACAAGCGTAGAAGTGTGACAGCAGCGGTGGGTTGCTTCTGTTGTGTCACGATCTTCGCGCATATTAAGTTGCCGTAACACCTTGACTGGTAAGGGGCGAGCCAGTTCCTCATTCTTTTGAAAAGAGATGTGGGCGTGGTCATGCGTGTGTGGGTCACAATCCATGCCGAGGAAAATGAAAACGCCGAGAAGGATTGCTCCCACTCGGCGTTGACCTTTCCACCGCACGATCTAGCCTACTTGATCTTGCAGTCCTCGACTCTTGCGAATCCCATCTTGCCAGCACCCTTGCCGACCAACGTAACATTTTGCCCCTTACTGATCTTGGAGGCACCGGATTCGTCCTCAAGGGCGCAATGCACCCATCCGATGAGTTCGTCACCTCTGAGGTTGACGTAGACCGTGCCCATGGTCTTCTCTACGCCCGTGACCTCACCTGTGATCTCAAGGGTCTTGCCCTTGTAGCGTTCATCAGCGGCAACTTCGTTGGCATCGTACTCTTGATAATAGTCCACAGCTGAAACCTTGATCGTCGGTTCTGGGGCTGGTTCTGCGGCAGATGCCGCTTGTTCCGTTGCACCCTCTGCCTGAGCAGTAGTAGTGCCAGTGTCGCCCTTCTTGCCTGACTGAGAGGCAATCCCAATGACGATCACAACGGCGAGCACCCAGACCCACCACTTTTTGTAGAACGGCTTCTTGCCTGTTGTATCCGAACCCATGCTGACCTCCGAAGAATGATGAAATAGGTGCGTCGCTGACGCTTGTTGTCGTGTGGAATGGTTGGGCTACTCTTCAAGTCGCTTGACGACCTCACCGAGCGTGGATCGTACCTGCATGATCGCTTCTGCGACGGCGAGCATCGCCGTCAGATTCCGTGAATGGCGGATCGCCTTGTGAAGGGAACGCCTGCCCCCTTTGTAGCCAAGTTCTTCGGCGACGCGTCCTAAGATGCCCTTGTACGGAGACCGCTGAAAGTTGGTCTCGTCGATGAGGGCACAGAGCCGCACGAACTCCGGCTTATCACTTTTCGGTGACAAACCTGTTACTTTTGGGCTACGAAAAGTTCCTGTACTGCCGTCCTTCATCTCGTTTCCTCCGTCGTGATAGACAGCCCTGCCGGACCGATGACAAGGGAACGAGGCTTACGAACGTATCCGGCAAAGGTTGCCGTTCTGTATTACAAAGGTATACGAAGTGGCTACTCCACGCAAACGTCCATCGGCGAAAAGTAGATCAAGCAAGGCAGCCCCTGCCGAGGTCACGCAGGACGCTGTTGCCGGGAGATTCAAGCAGGCAAGGCTAAATCTAGGGCTGACGCAGGCGGACGTTGTCCGGGAGACAGGACGGACCAAAGACTACGTGTCAAAAGTCGAGCGCGGTGTCCTGGGGCTGAGTTTACCGATGTTGTGCTACCTGCACGCGAAGGGGATCAACCTCAATTGGTTGATAACAGGGCAAGGAGAAGAACGGGTAGCCATGATCGAAGGCAAAGGAAGCGTGTCTGCGAAGGACATCGACAAGGCATTCAGGGTGCTACGGAAGGCGGTCAGTACTGACTCGTGAGATACTGAATTGCCATTCGTTGATAATTGGCGTCAGTCGAGTCGC